>NZ_JBHXWI010000037.1:0-112849 GCF_042671975.1 Rhodococcus sp. NPDC127593
GCTAAGTATTGGGATATAGATGGCGGAGCTTGATGCGGGCGTCGTCGGTGGTGAAGTGCCACTGGACCTGACGTTGATCGGCGTTGGTCTGTCGCTGCCAGGCAGCGAGTTCGGCGTTGAGGGTGCCGAGGTCCTCGATGCGCCGGTCCAGACACTGGCGGGTCAGCACCGAGAGCTCGATCTCGGCGATGTTGAGCCACGAGCCGTGTTTGGGAGTGTGGTGGATCTCGAGTCGCTGCGCGAGCGCGAACGCCTCGGCCGGCTCGAAGGCCTCGTAGAGCGATCCGATGCCGTGAGTGTTGAGATTGTCCATCACCAGCACCACCGTCTCTGCGTCCGGGTAGTCCACGCACAGTAGCTCTTTGACCTGCCTGGCCCAGTCGACCTTGGTGCGCCGGGGCTGGGCATCGACACGCCGCCATCCGGCCAGGGGCTCGACCCAGCAGAAGATCGAACAGGTCCCGTGCCGCACATACTCGGAGTCTTCCTTCAGATCGCGCCCCGGGCCTGCCGGGATCGGGTCACGCACGTGAGCGAGGAGTTGGTAGGGCTTCTCGTCCATGCACACCACCGGGTGAGAGGGGTCGTGCGGGCGGGCGTAGACCGACAGGACATTTTCCATCCGGGCTGCGAACTCCGCGTTCGCTTTTGGTGGGATGGTCCAGCACTTCTTCAGGTGAGGACGAAGTTTCGTTTTTTTAAAATACGGCCGATGGTCGAGTGGTCCAGGTCGGGGATGTCGTCGACCAGGGCGACGTGCTTCTCCAGCAGTCGCAGCGACCACCGGGCATGTCCCGCCGGGGGCTGTGTGCACGCCAACGCAATCAACCTGGCCTCGATCTCGCCGGTGATCTGCGACGGCACCGGTGGGAGGTCGCGCTGCTTGCGCCCGATCGTGGCTTCCACGTCCTGACCGGTTTCGGCGAACCGCTTGGCCACCAGTCGCACCGTCTCACCCGAGACTCCCAACCGTGCTGCGATCACCTTCTTCTCATCCACCACCCCGACCGAGGTGTCCAGCGCCAGCAACACCCGGGCCCGTCGGATCATCGAGGCCGGATGCACGCCGGTCGTGGTCAACCGTTCCAAGAACTCACGATCAGCCGAGCTCAACGTCACCGGACGCTTCTTCTGCGAAGGCATGGCAACAGTCCTGACCGGCAGAGGGGAAGGGGAAGTCTGCCGCCCCCAACCTAACCGAAACAGGACAGAAGTAAGCAGCGACACGCTACTAGCTTGCCGAACGCCCGCGAACATCGTCGATCGACCGGCGTATACGAGTTCACAGCGCAAAAGCAAACTCGTGCCGATGCCGAGAGCGAGACCTTCGGCCGCGGCGATGATCGGGTGTCGGCAACGACTATGCCGAAGCAATCGAAGCCGTTCCCGCCAGTCCGGACCCGGAGTCGAAGTCCTGCAGATTATTTCCGCTGGGAAAACCCACCCGCGCAGCGCGGATGATGACGCGTACCAGTGCATCTCGGTCCGCACAATAACGGCATCTGCCAATCTCGTGATAGGTCGCCGAAGGCGCTGTGCGGGCCGGCCAATCGTCACTACTCAAACTCCCCGAGCAGGCTCATCCGCCGTACCTCGTAACTGTGATTGAATTCCTCAAAGCTGTACTGAGATATGGACTCCCCCGGCACCCGCCTAGTTCAGGCGCTCGAGGACCATGGCCATGCCCTGCCCGCCGCCGACGCACATGGTCTCGACACCGAACGTCTTGTCCTGCTCGCGCAAGTTGTTAAGCAGGGTGTTGGTGATGCGGGCACCGGTCATGCCGAACGGGTGACCGAGGGCGATGGCGCCGCCGGAGATGTTCAGCTTGTCCTCGTCGATCTTCAGTTCGCGGGCCGATCCGAGAACCTGGACAGCGAACGCCTCGTTGATCTCGAACAGGTCGATGTCGGAGATGGACTTGCCCGCGATCGCAAGCGCCTTCTTGACGGCCTCGATCGGGCCGAGGCCCATGATCTCGGGGGACAGTCCGGACACCCCGGTGGACACGATGCGGGCCAGCGGCGTCAGGCCGAGGGCCTTCGCCTTGGTGTCGGACATGATGACGAGCGCGGCGGCGCCGTCGTTGAGCGGGCACGCGTTGCCGGCGGTGACAGTGCCATCCGGGCGGAACACCGGCTCGAGCTGACTGATGCCCTCGTAGGTGGTGCCGGCGCGCGGGCCGTCGTCGGCGGAGACGACGGTGCCGTCGGGGAGGGTGACCGGGGTGATCTCCCGCTCGAAGAAGCCGTTCTTGATGGCTTCCTCCGCGCGGTTCTGGGAGCGGACGCCCCAGCGGTCCTGGTCCTCACGGGTGATGCCGGTGGCCGAGGCGACGTTCTCGGCGGTCTGACCCATCGCGATGTAGACGTCGGGAATCTGCTCGTCCTCGCGCGGGTCGGTCCAGGCGACGCCGCCCTCGGCGAGCTTCGCGGTACGCGCCTCGGCGTCGGCGAACCTCGGGTTCTTGGTGTTCGGCAGGCCGTCGGCGTTGCCGGTGACGAAGCTGGACACCGACTCGACACCGGCGGAGATGAACACGTCGCCCTCGCCGGCCTTGATCGCGTGCAGTGCCATGCGGGTGGTCTGCAGCGAGGAGGAACAGTAACGGTTGACGGTGACGCCGGGCAGGAAGTCGTAGCCCAGTTCCACCGCGACGACGCGGGCGATGTTGAAACCCGACTGGCCGGCGGGCTGACCGCAGCCGAGGAGCAGGTCGTCGATCTCGGTGGGATCGAGTTCGGGGATCTTCGCCAGAGCCGCGGCCACCATCTGCGTCGTCAGATCATCCGGGCGGATGGTCTTGAGTGAGCCCTTCATGGCTCGGCCGATCGGTGAGCGTACTGCGGAGACGATGACGGCTTCTGGCATTTGGAGTCTTCCCTTTGTTCACAGATGGCTACGGCGGGTCTGTCGATACACACGAATTCGCCAGGCACGGCTGCATAATTCGACCGATGCGGAGATGCGGATAGCACCACTCACCCGCGCTTGCGACCGAAGACGTGCCGTTTCGATCTTAAGCGCGGAGCGCCACGACCCGTCCCCACAGCCTTAGACTAAAGCGTCTAGACTAATCAGTCAACTACAGATATCGTGAGCGCAAGCGGACCGCCAACCAGCACCCGAAGTCGGAGCGGAAGTCCAGAACAACATGGCCCCGTCAGCCGTAGCGTCAGGCGCGTGCCTGCACACGCTTCCGATGAGAAATAGCGGCCAGCCGTGCCATCCTGCCGCGCATTCCTTGAGACCGGGCTGTCGCCGACGTTCGACGAAGCCGGCAACCTCACCGGGGACCAGAGTGGGACGAATCTGAGGTTCTGACGCAGGTTCGTGCGCGTTCTTCGTGTGGCGCACAGCGCCTACAGGCTTCGGCGAATCCAGCTCTGCACGGTGCCAGTCGTACCTACCGTCGGAAGGGTAGCCGCGGAGGTCGAGGGTTGGCCGCACGCAAGACATCGCCAGCGGCGGTGGCCGCTGTCGAGTGCGGCGTACGATCATGCGGCAGGAGGACCTGATTCCGTGACCGCCCTGCACGTTTCGGGGTCACGACCGTCGACCGCAACAGCAGCACAGGATCTGCTGGTCCGCAACTCCACTCCGGATAGGCAGGGGCGGCGTCCTACTGGCTCAGTTCGATTCGATCGATCCCGCTTGCGTCTACCTGAATGCCGATTCAGAGTTGGCGTGATTAACCTATTGCTGCAACTATTTTCTTGGAATGAGTGAGTATTATGTTGGCGGCTCCGTCCGGTTCGAGTACGAATGAGACGCGAACTGCGCTGCCTTTGTCACTGTATTCATTCCAGCTCAAACGCCTTGGCGCATCGACTTCTACGACATGACATGTGACTTCTTGCTTCCCGTTGTCCCGCGTCAGCCGGAAGCGAGCGTCGATCTTCAACGAGTCGACAGAGCTATCGCGTTCAACTACGTCCCATCCTTCATACCATCCGGGTATTTCATCGACCGTGGTCAACAATGTCCACAGCGCTTCGGGTGTCGTCGCGATTGTGATCGATTGGGTCAGAGCATCAGACATCAGAGCCTCCGCGGCGTAGTAGCCGGTGTGTTCGATTCTGTACGTAGTTTCAGTGCCGTAGGAGGACACGAACCTGGTGTTCGATGTCCTGCACTATCTCGTCGACGGTGCTGGCGATGTTGGTCGTGGCCGCCATGCTGAGGAGCATGATCGCGGATACGATGTGCGCCAACGTGGCTGCATCGAGTGCGCTGACACTCTCGTCGCGGTTCAATACGGCAGCGAGTGCTTCCTCGGTCTGCATGGTCAGGGCAAGCGCGTCACGATGATGGGGTTCCTCAGGGTCACCGAACACGATTTCCCGCAAATAGGTTCGCCCATTTTCGATCTGGGTTCGGTTACATTCCACGACCGGACGGACGATCGCGATCACCGCCTCGAGCACGTCGGTCGTGCTCTCCGCGGCCGCCCTACCTCTGGTGAGCGCGTCGGCATAGCTGGAGTTCTGCACGAGCAGAAGAAGCTCACTCTTGGTCTTCGCATAGAGGAACAGCGTCCCGGTACCGATGTCGGCTTTGTCCGCGATCTGCTGAGTGGTGACCTCGTCGACACCGTGCTCGGTGAAGAGATCGCGAGCAGCTGCGGTGATGCGGTCGAGCTTTTGCTGCTTGTTCCGCTCGCGACGACCGGCCGACTGGGGTGTGACTGACATGACGGGGAATCCTTCGGAATAGATTCTGACTACGCTCGGTTCTGAGTATAGTCACCCATGTCCGGAGTTGCATCCACCCTCGCGCATCATTCCTCGCCGCCGTGGATGGCATAGCACTGCTCGACTCCAGTCTGCGGTGACATTCCTTGACCGATCGACATAAAGGATCAATCCTCTCATGACCAGTTCCCCACTCTGGCAGCCGTTCACACTCGGCCGCCTGGAACTTCCACACCGGCTCGCCTTGGCGCCGATGACCCGCAACCGAGCCGAACCCGACGGCACCCCCGGCGCTCTCGCCGCGACCTACTACGGCCAACGCGCATCGCTCGGACTGGTCATCACCGAAGGCACCCAACCCTCCGAGGACGGGCAGGGATACCCGAACACGCCGGGTATCTACACACCGGCACATGTCGCGGGCTGGCGGGGCGTCGCCGACGCGGTCCACGCCGGCGGCGGAGCATTGTTCATCCAGCTGATGCATGTGGGCCGGATGTCGCACCCGGACAACACACCGCACCACCGCCAACCGGTCGCCCCCTCGCCGATCTCCGCCGATCAGGACATGGTCACCGCAACCGGGCCTCAGAAGACGCCGCTGCCGCGTGAGCTGAGCGTGACCGACATTGGCGCCGTAATCGCCGAGTTCCGGCACGCCGCAGCATCCGCGATCGACGCCGGCGCGGACGGCGTGGAGATCCACGGAGCAAATGGGTATCTGCTGCACCAGTTCCTGTCTCCGAACGCCAACCACCGCACCGACCACTATGGCGGGTCAGTGGAGAACCGATCTCGGTTCGTGATCGAGGTCGCGACAGCGCTTGCCGAGGAGATCGGAGCAGACCGAGTCGGCATCCGCCTCTCCCCCGCAATGCCGCTGGGTGGAATCGACGAGGGCGACACCGACAGCGTGCGAGCCCAGTACCGGCACCTGGTCGGTGAGCTCGCCACGCTGAACCTGGCCTACCTACACATCCACCACATCGGCGACGACCAACTGCTCCGCTCGTTCCGCGACGTATGGCCAACCGCGCTGCTCGTAGTCCGATACGGACGCACCCGCGAGCAGATCGCCGACGACATCGACACCGGCCTCGCCGACATCGCACCGCTGGGTCGTTTCGCACTGGCGAATCCCGACATCGTCGAGCGCCTGCGCATCGACGCCCCACTTAACGAGGTGGACCAGACCACCTTGTACGGCGGCGACGCAGCCGGATACACCGACTACCCGGCATTGACCCCGGCCTGACCGTCCCTTTCCGAGCCGCACCTCCCTGACTCAACGAGGACGGGCAGCCCGCACCCCATTCCCGACGCGCACCGACCGGTGCACCACCCTTACATACAGAAAGAACGTGAAGATGCCCTCACTCAACGGATCCGTCGTCCTCGTCACCGGAGCAAACGGCGGCATCGGAACCCACTTCGTCCACGAGGCCCTCGCGCGCGGCGCCAGCAAGGTCTACGCCACCGCCCGCACCCCCCGCCCATGGGCCGACGAACGCATCATCCCCCTGACTCTCGACGTCACCGACCCCACCTCCATCCGGGCTGCAGTCGAGGCCGCCGGGGACGTGACCGTGTTGATCAACAATGCCGGAGCGTCGGTGTCCAGCGCGGGTATCCTCACCCACACGGACGAGGAAATCCGCACCAATGTCGAGACGAACTTCCTCGGCCCTCTGTTCCTAGCCCGCGCGTTCGCGCCAATCCTGTCGGCGAAGAAGGAGTCGGTGATCATCGACATCCACTCCGCACTGAGCTGGTGGGCGGTCGCCGGAATCTACAGCGCCACCAAGGCAGCACTGTGGTCCGCGACCAATTCACTGCGCCTCGAGCTCGCGGCCGACGGCGTACACGTCGTCGGCGTGCATGTCGGCTATGTTGACACCCCCATGGCGGCACACACCACCGACCCCAAGCTTGACCCTGCCGAGCTTGTGCGCACCGTGTTCGATGCCGTCCAGGCCGGCGAGTACGAAGTTCTCGCTGACGAAACTTCTGTACAGCTCAAGGCCGGCCTCAGCGCCCCCATCGATACGCTCTACCCCCAACTCAAGACCGCAGACGCCTGATCAGCAATGCGGAGGCGTCTGGGTCACCACGCACACGGCCACGACGCCTCCGCCCGTGATCGAGGCAACGTCAACAGAAAAGGACGCGGAATGATGCTCACCGGTCTGGCCGAACGCACCCGTTCCGCGATCTGCACCCACCTCACCAACGACGGAGCTCCACCGCGCCTCGACCGCTTGAGAGTTGATCGCCACCCCCTGTCCAACGTGCGGAACTCTCCGCATGCCTTGACCGTGACAAACCAAGGCCACCTACTGGTAATCAGACCGCACGCTTCCTCACCCCCAGTGACCAGATGTGGCCCAACGCCACCCACGCCAGCGAGAACCAACTCACATTGCACCAAGGACTGCGTCGACACCTGGGCGAACCGCCTCCATCAACGTGGCTACGCGCACTGGACGTCGGACGGCTCGACAACTTCATCCGCCGCGGACCAGCGCCCGCAACCGAATATCCCCGCAGCGCCGGCCTTCACGGACCGTTCTCGGGCACTCCCCGCTCACGATGACAAAATGTCCGATAAGCGGGAATCCGAGACAGGTCTTATCTGACGACCACGACCCTGGCGCCAACCTTCCATAGTCTGCGTATCCTTATCCCATGCGCCGGATCGACAATCTTTGCAGGAGTGTGGGATCGGGCTCATGGAGGTTCTACACATTGCGACAAAGCCCGATGGTTCGCGCCCCGGGCTGATCTGGTCCCATGCACTCGACGATGCGACCTGCGAGCAGTCGATCGATCACATCCGTCGGCACTGCACCGGTGCACATGCGACTTGTGGGAGGCGGTCAACGGTCCCGGTGGCCGGGGCTGGGTACTCGATTCCACCGACACCGCCTGCGCAATCATCCTCGACCGCAATCGAATGGAGCTCGCACACCCTCGACGTGATTGCCCTCGATCCCGACAGTCCTGCCGGGCGTGAAGACGCGGGCCTGCGCAGCTGACGCCGGCGAGGCCACCGTCACCGCTTGCCGGTAGACGGTGTTCGCGTCCGTCCAACCGTACGCTCGCGTCCGCCCAGCCGTATAGGGCATCCAGGCAGCAATCTTGAACGAACCTGGCGATGTTCCTGCTACTGCCGGTAGTGCGGACGAATCGCGCCGTCTTTCCCTTAGGCCAGTGCCTCGGATACCTCGTAAGCGTCGATCGCGGAGGAGAATGGTTCCACCGTGCGGGAGAGGTCCACGATCTCACTGGATTCGCAAAGAATACTGCCCGTGCCGACTTGTCCGCGAAGCAGAGGATCAGTCACGCATGGAAGCGCGGGTCGGCGGGGTTGTTGTCCGCGACGTTCGTTGTATCCCAGATACTTCTCATTCCATGGACTGAGGGTTTACGCGCGCAAGCACTCAATACTCCCTAACCCGCGAGAACGAAAACGAATCGTAGGGGAGGAACTTTCGGAAGTCTCCGCCACTGTCCCCTTCGAAGGACGTCAACCTGGTCCCCCGCGGCACCTCGTACCAGCGGGACGAGTTCGGCGGTTCGGCGTAGAGAGAGTACGTCGGGACACGTTCACGTCGTCCTTGTATTCCAGCGAGTCTGCCTGCGACCCAGTAGTGGTGACAGCGCTGACTGGAAAGAGAACTTCGCGACCCCGTCGACCTTGCGTTCGACCGGGATATCAGTCTCGATGCCGCGGGTCGCCGGCCACAGTCCCGGATTGACCTCGGCCAGGTGGATGTTGCTGCTCTTCCAGACCGTTAGTCGCCGAGATGATCGCCGAGTGCGGCCCCTTTCAATATTCCATCCCCCTGTCGCGATGGTGATCAGTACGCACCCACGGGAGGATGGAGGACGCGAGATGCTTCCACGCGCTTGGCTGCGCGTTCGACGGTGACATCGTCAGGCGTTTTCCATTTTGGTGCGCGCGAACAGGATGCACGTGCCCGGTCAGTGGGCGAGGAACTCGAGCACTGCGGGGACGAACTTGTCGTGGTTCTGGAAGATGCCGCCGTGACCCGAGTCGGGGTAGATGATGAGCTCGGAGCTCTTGATTCGGTGGTGGAGGTCGTCGGAGAGTACCGAGGGCACCATTCGGTCGTTATCGCCGTTGGCGATCAGGGTGGGCTGAGTGATTGGGGAGAGATCGACCGGTGTTGCCCGGCCCCACTTCTTGATCGCTTTCAGCTGTGTCTGAAATGCTTTCACTTTGATGGGTGCGTCGCGGTCGGTAGTGCGCTCTTCGAGGCGCTTCACGAACGCTTTCGCGGCGTGTTTGCCGGTGGCGTTGCGGTTGAAGAACAGGAACTCCTTCGGGTCCGACCGAGTCAGGGTCGCCCGCAGCGTGTCGTAATAGGTGGTGCCTGCGACCTTGTCGATGTTCTTCCCGCCGGCAGGGCCGGTGCCGGTGAGAATCAGCTTGCGCACCAGTTCAGGGTGTTTGACGACGAGGTCCTGGGCGATCATGCCGCCGAGGGAGAACGAGAAGATGTCGACCTTGTCGAAGCCGAGGGCGTTGATGAACTTCACGGCATCGTCGGCCATTGCCTCGATGCTGTCGGGAACGGTGCCGGTGGAGGCACCGACGCCGCGGTTGTCGAAAGCGATGACATGGTGATTCTTGGCAATGGGATCGATGATGCGGGGATCCCAGTTGTCCAGGGTCGCGGCGAGGTGGACGAAGAAGACGACGGGGATCCCGCCCTTCGGTCCCAGCTCACGGTACGCGTAGGTGACACCGCCGGCAGTGACGGTGCGTGCCGGAGCGTCTTTGTACGTGGTGGTGATGTTCTCTGGTGTGGGGTTGTTCGTGTTCATGATGTTCCCTTGCGCTGTCGATTGTCGTTCGTGTTGTGAGGTGCTATTCGTGCTCTGAGATTGGTGTAAAGATGGGGATGGTTGTTCCGGTCGGTGCGTGCGGTCAGGTGTTGCTGATCACGGATTTGCCGCGGATGCCGCCTTGCTCGAGTCGCCCAAGAGCCGCGATGGTCTGATCGAATGGGGAGACGCGTCCGACGACTGGACGTAGCGCCCCGGTGTCGACCAGGTTCGCGATGCGGCGTAGCTGATCGCCGTCGGCGCGCATGAAGAGGAACTCGTAGTTCACGCCCAGCTTTCGCGCTTGGCGGCGAATGTGGTTGCTGAGGGCGGTGATCGCCAGGCGCAGTATCGGGTTCAGGCCGGCCTCACGGGCAAAGGCCGGGTCCGGGGGTCCGGCGATTCCGATCGCCGTACCACCCGGCTTCAACACACGCAGCGACTTCTCGAGGTTCTTCCCGCCCAGGCTGTCCAGAACCAGGTCGTAACCACCCAGGACCTGCTCGAAGTCTTCGCTGCGGTAGTCGATGACGGTGTCGGCACCGAGTTCGCGGACAAAGTCGGTGTTGGTGGCGCTGGCCGTGGTCGCGACAATCGCACCCAGGTGCTTGGCGAGCTGGATCGCGATCGTCCCGACTCCGCCTGCACCGGCGTGGATGAGGACCTTCTGCCCGGGCTGTACGTTGCCGCGCTCGACGAGCGCCTGCCACGCGGTCAACGCCACCAACGGAAGCGAACCCGCCTCCTCCATGCTGATCGATGCCGGTTTCAACGCCAGATCGGTCTCGGCGACGGCAATACGTTCGGCGAACGTGCCGATGCGGTCCTTGTCCGGCCGGGCAAATACCTCGTCACCGGGCTTGAATCCCCGTACCCGCGCGCCGACCCGGATGACGGTGCCGGCCACGTCGTTGCCGAGGATCAGCGGCAGCGTGTACGGCAGGATCTGCTTGAATTCGCCCGCCCGGATCTTTTCGTCGAGTTGATTGAGTCCGGCGGCCTGCACTTGGACGAGCACATCATCCTCCCCGACTGCAGGCTCGGGTACGTCCCGCTCCTGCAGTGGACCCTTGTACTTGTCGACGACGAACGCTCTCATAGCGTGATACTCCTTCTTCGGTGATGGGCCAGGGCTGACGCAGGGCACGCTGCTAACGACAATGGAAGTCCCTTGCGGCGGCGGCGAACTCGCGGTGAGTTGAAAGTCGACCCCAAATGACCGGAGTCTGGGTACAACCATTGTGCGCCCGGCAGACGGCGCGCCACCTCGATGGCATTCGCGAACGGCACCATCCGGTCTCGGTCACCGTGAACGATGAGCACTGGCCATGTCCATCTCCTGAGTTTCACTCCGCACCCTAGCCGAGCATACTCAATTATGAGTGTGCTCATAAACGTTGTCAAGGTCTTGCCGCGAAGCCGATCCGCTGCCGGAACGAGCCGACCAGGCTGAAAATCGCGCACACGAGTACTGCGCAGCTCCTACTGCAGCTCCAGTTCTCTCCGAGCCGCACGATCGTCTTCCGTTCTCTCGCCAGCACGGCGCAGCCGCCGACATCCCCGACCGGGAGGGAGGCCCGGCACGCCGTCGAACATGACCACGGCCTACGTGGTTGTCGATCCCGTAGTCGGTCATGGTGAAACCACCCTGTTTCCACGGTAACGAAGTTAGTTTTGATTTCCAACGGACTGGGTTGTGAGTTCCAACCCGCGTAACCTCGTCACCATGACATCGCAGATGCGTGCTTGTTCCACCGCTCGCACGCTGGAGCTTGTAGGCGCGAAATGGACACTGCTTGTCGTGCGTGAGCTGTTGCTCGGCAACCATCGGTTCGACGAGATTGCGCGCTACACCGGCGCCTCACGCGACATTCTCACCACGCGACTACGCCGACTCGAAGCCGAAGGCTTCGTCACCCGCGTTCAGTACGAGAAGCGACCGCCACGTTTCGAGTACCACCTCACGGATCTGGGTCACGCGCTCGGCCCGATCATCACGACGATGAGTGAGTTCGGCGATCGCCATCTGGCAGGTGAATCAGGCGCGGCGACAAGGTTCGAGCACGCCTGCGGCGAGGAATACCACGCGGTCGCGGCGTGCAGGGCGTGCGGCAAGGTCGTACGTCGTGGTGAGGTCACTCGCCTCGACTCCCCTCCGCGACGGGGAGCGATCGCCATCGACGACTCCACGCGTACTTCGGTGCCCACCCCGTACGCTCATCGGTGACGTGACTGCCAAGCTCCCACTCGCCGAAGAGCAGGACTAGCCGAGCAAACCAGCACGCGATGAGGGCGACGACGTGTAGGTGGCGAAGTTCCCCCTTCACCGTCAACGGCAACGCGCAAGGCCTGAGCAAGCCCCTCGGGTTCGTCAAGATTGTTCGCTGATGCCGAGTTCGGACAACTGCTGGCGCAGAAGTGGGGCCTCGGGGCTTCCGAGGTCGCGCGGAATGGCCACACCCCACAACGCTCAGCGAAACGTTGCAAGGAACGGTTTCCACGGACTTCACACCGGCCACATGATCAGCCTCTGAACCCGTTCTCGCGCAGTCGGACTCGTTGCCAGTGTCTGTCCAGCATCGTACGAACAGACAGGCCATATGAGCTCGCCGAGCCGATCCGGGCAGACCTCGGCACCAGGGCAGGATTCGCTGTTTCCCCTATCTCCGGTCGTAGCTATGATGGCTGGCGTCAGCGCCCCTCTCCCTCCTATCCGGAGTGCAAGGACAACTGGACTTCTCGGCGGGCACCGTGACGATCGCATCTGCGATCCACGCGGTGGCCGCGGGTCAGTCTGCTGATCGCCGGATCGCGCGGGCGCAACGTCGTCCTGGTCCTCGCCGCCGGCAATGATGCAGGGCCGCCATGCATCGAGAGCGGCTCTCGCACGGAAGCATCCCCCAGGGGGGCACGTCACCATGTGCAGTTCAATACAGCTTCTCCACGTCGATCGCGGTGGCTGATGGACCTCGAGGGTCACCCGCTCACCGACCGGTTCAGCCCGCACGACATGCGCTGACCCTGCGCAGTCCCACAACTACGTTCGCGACGCGGATCTCGTTGCCCTTTGACAACTTCTTCTTGATCCTTGGACGGTAGGTTCGAAGATGCGCCTTGCGGCCGTCGGTCACATTCATCGAGGATGCCTTTCGGCGTGCGGTCACCCCGATGCTGGCCGAGAGAGAAACACCCTTCAACCCGTACTCGATGCCTTCCTGGCTTCACGTTGAGCTTGGATGGCGGTGATCAGATCGGTGAAGGCCGCATCGACGGAATCCCCGCTAATCCCTGCCGGGCGACCGACCTGGCGTGCCGCGGGGGCCGCATGGGTTCGGTGATCGGTCTTCGATTGGAGCTCACCGTGGATCCGGTGACCGGGCGTCGGGTAAACCTCACCGGCCCAGACTCCGGTTGGATTCGACGCGAGTGCGACCTCGTTTCGGCACGTGTCGATCACTGAGCACATACGACAGAACGTAATCGCCGCGCGGTGGCGGATGGAGCGCTGCGCCGCGGTTTCGACGCTCGTGTTCGCTGCGTCAGCGGTCTCGTCCCACAGTTGCGGATTCCGGCGACACAGTGCCCGGTTCCAGTCCGGTTCGATCACCGAGGCTCCTGTCTGTGTCATCGGGGGGAGGGGCAACAATCAGCTGGGTTGAGGGGGGTGGTGATCGGGTGCTCGACCCAGCCGTGACAAGCGTGAGCTCGTGGCTGACACCGTCGACCGTCGCCCCAGGTCACGAGCATTGGGCATCGATCTCCTCGTCGATTGGTCGGTCGCAACCGATGTCTGTCGGCGGTATCGGTGTTCGAGTATCGCGACCAGGCCTGGTATTCGCATTCGGTGGCCGCCTCGCTAGGTCGCGAGCGTAGGCAGGCCGTTCGGCGCGGATGCCGCGCACGAGTCCCGACCCGCGCTCATGCCCGGAAGTTGGCGTGGGCGCCCGGAGGGTCCGACGGCCATCGGAATGTCCGATTCATACGTCGAGTTATCGGGTCGGCGCCCTCGTGTGGCCCACGCGGGCCGATGGGTCGTCGACGTCGTGGAGTCCGGCTTCGGCGGCCCCGAATCGGAGGGTGTCGAGCCCGAAGGCCGCGATAGGACCGTGCACGCCGGGCGCGAGGACGGAATCCGGTGCTGCCGCGTGGACGGCGCCCCAGGCCAAGAGCGATGCCGTCATCTCATAGGGATCGGGTCCGGTCATGGCTGTCGTGGCCAGTGCCCGACCGGAGTCGTCGCGCGCGACGGCGATCACCAGCGACCGGCCGTCGCTGTTCGGCTCGCGGTGCGATCCGGGGAGCCGCTCGGACAGCCAGGTCAGCGCGGCCCGCGCCGGCGGTGTCCGCAGGAGGGGCGCCTGGAGCGCGGCGACCGCCTGTACCGGACGAGTCCATCTCCCGAACCACCCCATGCACACATCGACGCTCTCCAACTGAGGAAAGACTTCCGGAAGTCCGAGATGCTCCGAGCCTGCGATGGTCATGGCAGCACGGTTCATACCGGCGTAGCGGAAGGTGCGCACACGCTTGCCGACGCGCTCGTCGACCAGGCGGGCGGGAGCCCCGGCGTGCGGGCGACGGTGGGCGAAGGCATCATCGGCCACCGAACTGACCAGGGTCTGCCGCGTGCCTCCTGTGGTCAGGGTGAAGGCGTCACGCAGGGTGCTCCGGTAGCGCAGCTCGTCGCCACGTCCCGAACGGGTGAGGAAGTAGCTGATCTCGATCCGGGTCGCCCGGTCGCCCGCGCGCGTCAACGTGAGCGCGCCGGCGAGGTTGCCCGGCACATAGTCGTAGCCGAATGCGGGCACGATGGTCGCTCCCCGGGCGGTGGCGACGGAGTTCAATTCGAAGACGCGCCGGACGAAGGTTCCCTCTCCGGTGGAGTCGAAGTAGTGCGCCCCCGCCCGCGCCGCCGCCGTCACCGTCGCCGTACCGAGCTGCATGAACGGCCCCACCGTGGAAATCACCACATCGGTGGGTTCCAGGAGCCGTGCGAGCTCGGCCGTCGAGGTGATATCTACCTGTGCCACGGGAATGTTCGCATCGAAGCGGTCGGCCAGGGCCACCATCTTGGTACGGTTTCGGCCGACCAAGGTCGGCGTCTCACCGCGCGCGAGCAGTTCTCGGAGCACTCGTTGCCCGGTATATCCTGTCGCACCGAGCAATACGATTCTTCGTTTTTCCACGGTTTCGCCTTTCATTCACTGCCTGTTGACCGCGGACACCAGTTCTGACTCGTCACCGACAGGTGTCGACGGAACGTCTCTCGTGGCAGGGTTTATCCGTCGGGTGAAAGTGCTGGGGGCCGCTCCGGTCCAACGCTTGAATGCTCGACGGAAGGCCCGGGGGTCGGAGAATCCCAGTTCAAGGGCCAGCACCGTGATCGGTTCACCTCGGTGCAGTGCCTTGACAGCTCGCGCGGCGAGGTGTTCATCGCGCAACTGACGTAGAGAGACTCCGTCCCGACGCAACAACCGCCGCAGGTGCGACTGGCTGACGAACAAAGTTTGGGCGATGTCGGCACCCGAGGCGGTACCAACCTCGTGGGCGTCGAGCACACGAAGTACCCGATCCCGGATCCGCGGGGCCGCACTCGTCGCGGCAGGTACCTTCTCCAACGTGGCGTCCTCCTCACACCTTCTGTGCGGCACCGGCTGCGGCATCAGAAGGTGCTCTATCCGAAGTCCATCAACTCGCGGTGCGGCCGACGAGATGCCGGTGTGCATAGCCAGCCCGAACCAGATAGCCAGTCCGAACCAGGAAGCTGACTCTCCCCAGCTCTCCAGGGAAGCACTATCCAACCTTGATGACGACCTTTACCCTTCCTTGTTAACGTAATACATTGCTACTCTAGTTGATTCAATGGGGCAGACCTGAACGACGGCTGACGTGGGGCGTTGAGATGCTTGCCCAGTTGGATCGCGAACGTGCCGACATCGCCGGGAGCCGAATTTAATCAAACCTTTTGCCCGCTTGCGGGTTCGTCTACTCGATCAGCGCTTGCCAAGCGGTCAAGCCGACCAGCGAGATCGGCGCCGCCTCGTCCAGAGTTCTCATGGCTAACTCGTCAGGTCCGCCTCGTTCGTGGAAATGAATTTCGGGAGCCTGCCGATCCAATTCTGGCGGGGTTGCGCGTAGACCTCGTCGGCGGGGCTAGATTTCGCACTGGCGGTCCGACTCGGTCGATGACACCGGCCAGGTCGTTGTCCAGGACGATCGGCAGACGGTACGGCACAGTAGGTCTTGAGCTCCCTCTCCGATCTTCGGATTCAAGGGATCCACACTCGCGGTACGGTTTTCAACCGGGACGTCATTTCGCAACTTGGGGAGGTATCTCACCTGCCCGCACACCGTCGTTGTTCCCGTACCGATCGACAACGGCAGCCTTGGTCGTTCTTTCCCACCTCTTGCCTTCGCCATGACCACGGTGGCTGTCGCTAGATGTGCACCGGGCTGCTCTGATCGTCTTTTCTGGGGCGCGGCAACTCGGGAACGAGTTGGTCGTTCCTGCCCAAGACCGCAACTTCGGTCTCGAGTGCGGGAACCGTCGCGGCGGAGAACCGCCTGGTCCACGGCCATACGACCGGAGAATTCAGCAGCGCCTTGGCCCAGTTGGCGATGACGACCGCCCGGGGAACGTAGACCCGGCTGCGCCGGTACGCGAGCCCGTCCACGATGGCGGAGGCCGCTCGGTCGACACTGGTCGTGACGTTCCCCGGATACGGCAGACGCTGTCGCATCTTTCGGAACGAGGGAATATCGGCATCTGCGCCTCGTACGAGGTCGGTGTCGATCCAGGACGGATGGACGAGACCGACGGTGATCCCGAGGTGGGCCACTTCCGCGCGATAGGCAAGTGCGAGCGACTCGACCCCAGCCTTACTCGCGCCGTAGGAGGCCAGACCCCCTATCGAGGTGAAGGACAGTGCGGATGCCACGATCAGCACGTGGCCCCGGCTGCGTTGCAGATGCGGTGTCGCATGCTTGAGGGTGCGGAAGACGCCGTTCACGTTGATGTCCACGACTCGCTCGAAGGACGCCTCGTCCGCGTGTCGCACCGTTCCGAAGGCCGCTACTCCCGCGTTGGCGACGACCATGTCGACGCCGTTCATGACATCGGCGCACTCGTCGATCGCGGACCGCAGCGCCGCGCTGTCGCGCACGTCCGCCTCACACCAGTGCGCCGACGGGCCGAGTTCCTCGGAAAGGGCGCGCAGCCTGTCGGGTTCGAGTCCGATCAGGGCGACACGAGCCCCCTGGGCCACGGCACGGCGCGCCACCTGCTCGCCGATGCCGCGCGCCGCTCCGGTGACGATTACTTTGCGGCCGACGAGATCGTGTTTCATGCATTGACTGTAACTTCGTTATAGGTCGATTGCAATGCCTCTTCCGCCAGCAATCTTTACTAGCCTCGGCGGCTCCGACTTCGCCCCCGACGGGTCGGACGGCTGGGTCTGACGCGGCAGCAGCCTCACCCCTCGGCGTCCACGCTGGCAGCGAGACAGATACCCATCTCCCGAATCAACACGGAACGCATATCCATGCACAACCGGCGGAAGCCGCGATGGCCCCGCGGCGCGGACGGCACGCCACCTTCCGCATGGCCGCTCGCGCTACCTGTGCCACCACAGGCTCTGGATCCTCTCGCGGACACATTGCGTCACTGCGATTGCCATCTACGGCTGCGGCAGGACCCGCTCGGCGAGAGCGGACCCCGCGCCGCAACCAAGGCCCCGAGCCCGACCACGTTACCCCGGGGCACCGCCGTCTCAGCTCAGGCGCCCGCAGAGCTGTCCACCGCCGAACGGACCGAGCCGTACAGGCCCATTGCCCGCTCGTGTGAGGCCTGCGCGAGCTCGCGCGTGTCACCGAGACCGACGGCGAAATTCACGCCCATCGGCAGGAGTACCTGCACCGCAGCGTCGTCGAACTCGGCGAAATGCTCGCCCAGCTCGAGGGTGATGTAGCCGTGCACGAAACTCCACAACTGCGCTGAGACAACCTCGGGATCCTGTGGCCCGACCCTGCCGGAACTCACCAGACGAGCGCACGCGTCCGTGACGTGTGCGTGGGCACCCCGGAAGGCCGGCGAATGTCCACTCAGCCGAACGTCCGAGTCCAGCGGTCGGTACGTAGCGCGAGTGGACAATCCGAACATCAGGTCGTACAGGTGGGGGTTCTCGCGCGCCACTTGCCGACACGTCAACGCCAGCGCGAACAGATCCACGACCGGATCTTCCGTTACGGAAACCTGGGAAAAGGCGTTGCCGAGCTCCATGAACCCATGATCGACAACCGCGCGGACGAGCTCGGGGATGCCACCGAAGTGGCTGTAGACCGCCATCGTCGACAACCCCGTGGCGGACGCCACCGTCCGCGCCTTGATCGCGGACGGCCCCTGCTCGGCCAGCAGAGTGACAGTGGCCCGTATAAGCCGTTCCGGCACGCTCCCGGGCGCCGAACCCGCGCCTTTGTCTCCCATATCTCCACCTGACTCCATAGCCGCCGCGAACCGGATGGCTAGCACGTCGGGGTGACGCTTGCCACCCGCATATAACCTAGTTATAGTAACCTAATAACGATGTTACCGGGCTGCTGAGCGCCCCTCATTCCGTCACACCTTCCTCACTTCCACCGAACTCCTCACGGAAGCAGAATCTCATGACACCCGAAGACAAAGGCCACCTCGAGGTCGAGGACCGCGGGGACGTGCTGATCGCGCGGGTCGACGGCGGCCCGCACAGCTTGTTCGGCCTCGACATCGCCAACCAGCTCGAGGAGTTGGTGGACCGCGTCGACCGCGACGCGCACGTCCGTGCGGTCGTGTTCACCGGGACACGCCCCGGCCGGTTCGTCAGCCATGCCGATGTCCGATGGCTGCAGGAAGAGGGTGCAGCGGTCCCGCCGCTGGGCCGTCGCGGTGCCTCCGCGATCTCGCGGGTGGCCAGAGGCGCCGATCGTGCCCGCGCCCTCGACCCCGTGATGCGCAAGACCCCGCTGTGGGGAGCAGTCCAACTCGACCGGCTGCACGCGACGTTTCTGAAGATGAACTCCAGCGGCGTCATTTTCGTTGCCGCCCTGAACGGTTCAGCCCTCGGCCTCGGCGCGGAATTCGCCTGGGCGTGCGACCTGCGGGTCATGGCCGACGGGGACTTCTTCATCGGCCAGCCCGAGGTACTGCTGGGCATCAATCCGGGTGGCGGCGGCACCCAGCGCCTGACCCGACTGATCGGCACCCACCGATCCCTGGTCGCCATCCTCGAAGGCAAGCCGTTCACTCCCGCGCAGGCCCTCGCCAACGGAGCCGTCGACGAGGTCGTCGCTCTCGACGACGTGATCACGCGGGCGACCGAACTCGCCGACTACTTCGGCGCCCGCCCGAGGGAGGCGGTCGCGGCGGTCAAAAGATCGGTGTACTTCGGCGGATCGATGTCGCTGACGGAGGGTTTGCACGTCGAACGCACCGAATTCCTCGGCACCGACCAATCCGAGGACGGTCAACAACTGATGCTCGACTACCTCGCGACCACCGACGCCACCGGTGAGCTGCCCCTCTACGACCCGGACACCTACAAGCAGGCCCTCGCATCCGGGCGCGTGCCCGGCGGCTCGACGAACGGACGATGAGACCAGCCATGGCCACCAAGAAACCTTTCACCCGCCACGACGTCCTCTTCTCCTCCGGCGACAGCTCCTGCGCCGCATGGCTGTATCTGCCCACCGGCGTCACCTCACCGCCCGTCGTCATCCTCGGACACGGCCTCGGCGCCACCCGCGACATGCGCCTGGACGCCTTCGCCGAACGCTTCGCCAGGGCCGGCATCGCCGCCTTCGCGTTCACCTACCGGCACTTCGGTGACAGCGGCGGTAGGCCGCGCCAGCTGCTGTCGATCAGAAAGCAACTCGCCGACTGGGATGCCGCCATCTCCTGGGTGAAGGCTCGTGGCGGTCTCGACAGCACCCGCATCTCCGTCTGGGGCAGCTCCTTCGGCGGTGGCCACGCCATCACCGTCGCCTCACGCCACCCCGAACTGCGGGCGGCGGTCGCCCAGTGCCCGTTCACCGACGGTCTCGCCTCCGCGCTCGCGCTGGGCCCGGCAGCCTCAGTGAAGGCCTCCCCCGTGGTCGCCCGGGATCTGGTGGCCAAAGTTGGTCGGCGCGCGCCGGTCATGATTCCGCTCGCCGGGCCCCCCGGTTCACTGGCCCTGATGAACGCCGCGGACGCGCTGCCCGGCTACGAGGCGATCGTGCCCGCGGGGACGGTGTTTCGGAACGAGGTGGCGGCACGGGTGATTCCCAGTCTGGTCACCTACCGGCCCGGGCGCGCGGCAAAGAACATCGACTTCCCGATCCTGTTCTGCGTCAGCAACACCGACACCGTCACCCCACCCGCCCAGACCCTCCGCTACGCGCGGACCGCACCGCGGGGCGAGATCAAGACCTACGACGCCGGGCACTTCGACTTCTACCTCGGCGAACCCTTCGAGGCCTTGGTCCGCGACCAGATCGACTTCCTCACCCGCCACCTCGCTCCCGCACCCACACCCACTCCCGGCCGAATCGCACCGAACCGAAGGTGAGTACACCCGTGAATTTCGCATCGCTGCCCGACCGCCGCGCCGATCTCGACCCGCACGGGCCGGCGATCTCCGACGCCGCCGGATCGCTCACCAACGCTCAGCTGCTCGACCGGGTCCGCGCGGCCGCCCGCCACCTCCACGACCTCGGAATCGGCACCGGAGACGTCGTGGCCTTGAAGCTGACGAACCGCTCCGAGTTCGTGGTGCTGCTGTTCGCGACCTGGCGACTCGGTGCCACCATCACCCCGATCAACCCGGCCCTGACCGACGTCGAGGTCGTTTGGCAGCTCGCCGACTCCGCCGCCCGCCTGCTCGTCGTCGAGGACGGCACGACCCTAGTGGGTGGCGTCGCCACACTCGCCGTCGCGGATCTGTACGACGCGCCGGTGGCGGGGGATCCCACACCTCACGCGGACTCGTCCGCGCCCGCCCTGCTGATCTACACCAGCGGCACGACCGGGGTGCCGAAGGGCGTGATGCTCGACCACACCAACATCGACGCCATGGCCGAGATGGGGGTGCAGGCGTTGCAGCTGGGGCCGGCCGATCGGTGCCTGCTGATCCTGCCGCTTTTCCATGTCAACGGCATCGTCGTCAGCGTCCTCACCCCGCTGCTCGCCGGCGCGAGCGTCGTCATCGCCGGCCGATTCGATCCCCGCACCTTCTTCGACCTCGTCGAATCCGAGCGTCCGACCTTCTTCAGTGCGGTGCCGACGATCTACAACATCCTCGCGGCGCTCCCGGCCGATGTTCGACCCGACACGTCCTCAGTGCGGTTCGGCATCTGCGGCGCCGCACCCGCCTCAGCGGAGTTGCTGACCCGGTTCGAGGACCGGTACGAGTTTCCCCTGCTCGAGGGTTACGGGCTGTCCGAAGGGACCTGCGCCTCCACCCTCAACCCGGTCACCGGACCCCGGCGCGCCGGAACGGTGGGGATTGCCTTCCCGGGTCAGGAGATCCGCATCGTCGACGCGAACGGCAGCATGATGGGCCCCGGTGTGGACGGCGAGGTCGTCGTGCGCGGCCGCAATGTGATGCGCGGCTACCTCGGCCGTCCGGAGGACACCGCGCGGACCGTCGTCGACGGATGGCTGCACACCGGCGACGTCGGCCACCTCGATGTCGAGGGCTACCTGACACTGGTCGGACGATCGAAAGACATGATCATCCGTGGCGGTGAGAACATCTACCCCAAGGAGATCGAGGACGTCCTCGCCGGCGACCCCTCCGTGCTCGAGGCCGCCGTGATCGGCGTCCCCGACACCATCTGGGGCGAGGTCGTCGTCGCCTATGTCCAACCGACACCGGGGTCGACTGTCGATTCTGCAGCCCTTGAGGCGCTCTGCGCCCGGAAGCTCAGCCGCTACAAGCGCCCCGCCGCGCTCTTCGTTGTGGATACCATCGCCAAGAACGCGGTCGGCAAGATCGACAAGGCCGCATTGCGGGCCGCCCACGCCGCAGACTCTGCAACGTCGGGACCAACGTATTCCACTGAACCCGCGTGAGTAGACACGCGATGACATCGAGAACATCATCGAGCGCTTCGCGACCGCCGCAGCGGCGTGCGAGGCAGCGGGATTCGACGGCGTACAGGTGCAGCACGCGGCTACTTCATCGCACAGTTCCTCTCGCCGCTATCGAGCCAGGCGCGACGACGACTGGGCCAGTCACGCCGAGCGCCGGATGCGCGTCGTCCTCGAGGACGTTCGCGCATTTGCGCCTGAGTGTCGCCTGGCTGGGCGGCAGGCATCGGACCCTCTGGCGGTCACCGACGGCTGCCACGACGATACCCACTGGCCCGGGTGGGTCCGGGCTTTCTGTGGGCCTGCAAGCAGGGATCCGCCGGCGGCGATCTCGCAACAATCGAGTTCACGGCACTTTTGGGCGTGCGACTCGGCGGATGCATCCGCCCTGCGACCGTGGCTCGGCCGGCGGAAGCTCGCCGCGCCGGTGAGGCCCGCGTGCTGGGGAAGGGCTCAGGCCTTCCGAAGTTGTTCGCAGCGTTCGCGGCCACCGCTCGGGAGCTCGAAGGCGGTCACTGAGAGGGTGAGCTTCACATGCTCACCCGACACAACGGTCGCGTGGTCGGGAGCGTCCTCGTAGCGACCGACCGCACCAATCACCACTGACCTACCAGAAGCCGAATCGCGCCGTCAGCTGCATGCCTCCACAACGATGTCGACAGACAGAGAGGTACAACAATGACCGAGTTCCTCCTTTGGTATATCCCGCTGGTCGTCTTCATGCTCTCACCCGCACTGATCCCGATCCTCATCCACACTTGCGGACACCTCTACGACACAATCCGACCACAGGCGCGTCGCTGGGTGATCGTCCGATTGCCGAGATCAGCACAGCGAGAGGCTAAAACATAGATCGCGCCCGCGATCCAACCGGAGAGCAGCTCTGCGAACAAAGCATTTCTTCGACCGCGAACGCCGCACCGGCACTCGAGTTGTCGACATCTGGTCGCGCATCGGACGGACTATGTCGGCGCGCCGTGTTGGTGGCAGCACCAGCGGGCTGACTGATATGCCTCCCCGTGAGGCGACGACATCCTGGCGGCACAGATCAACGCCGAGATCGACGGCAACAAGCTGAGGAGCACACAATGAAGACTGCCGACTTTCTGACGATAGATATATACGAGCGTCCACCACGCGGACGCATACGCTGGAGTCGCGCCGTGAAGGGTGCGCTGAATGGCGGGCTCGAAGGGCTACGCGCGGCAACGGTGAACTACGCAAACAACGCTACTCATTCACTCGTGCCACGAATCTTCCCCGGGGGCGGTGCTCTCGTTGCCGCCTGGGACTCCGCCGAGGCAGCGCATGCAGCCTTCCGTGGACCGCTACGCGTGGCAGCCGAAGGCAATGACCGCTTCAGTCTGGACGGCGAGGTTGTCCGCGTGAAGCTCAACAGCGACAACGACGACTGGCATGGATGGAGGCCAGTGGATGTCGGCACGGAACCGCTCGCAGACGACGAACCGATGGTAGCGATCGTGCACGGTATCGTGCGACCTCGCGAGCTGACGAACTTCATTCACAACAACATGCACGCTGCCAGTCGCGCCGCCCACCACCCCGGCCACCGCGGCAGTGTCGACGTGTCGTCGAAATTGCCGTTCGAACACACGTCGATCAGCCTGTGGAAGACACTCGGACTGGCCCAGGACTACGCCTACTCACCGGGCGGACACGCCAAGGCCCTCAAACATGCCCTCAAGACGAACACGCACAAGGTCGGGTGCTTCCTGCGAGTTCGACCGTTGGCAAGCACCGGAAGCCTGGGGATCGACGCTCCAGCGTTCCCAAATCTGCCGCCGGCCAACCGCGGCGAACTATGAGGGACACCCATCTCGATGCCCAAGGCTCAGAGCACCCGTAGCCGTGGCGAAACAATGACCATGTAGCGCGAGCCTGAGGTCCAAGACCCCCGGGCCGAGAAACACCCCGTCACGCGCACGCTTCCGAAAGTTGATTCCTATGAACGTGATTGCCGTCAATACGAACTGCACCGGGCTCGGAATATCGACTCCATTGCGCCCAGCAACTCGCCCGTCTCCAGTTGGCCGTAAGTGCCCTCGGCCCCGCACAGCGGTTTCCGTTGGGCGATGAGGTTTGAGGCATGCCAGACCAGCAAGCGGGCGACATCGATCTCGGTGGTCGTATCGGCGAGCACGAATGCGGTTTCGGGTCACAGATAGTGGCTCGGCCGAATTGCTTGCGGTCCAGGGCTAGTCGCGCCCGACTCCGATGGCAAAAGGAGCGACGACGGGACGGGTGGATTCGAAGGCAGCCGTGACGGCAGGCACCCGCAAACGGTCGCTACTGCGCGGGTTGCCATCCGCTCATAACTTCGTTATCGTGCGTGTAAAATCCCCCGGCGAGAAGGTTGACTAAAATGAAGGCATTCGTCGTAGAGAAGTACGGCAAGGACGGGCTGCGCGCCGCCGAGGTACCCGAGCCGGCTGTCGGGGACCACGACGTCCTCGTTCGAGTGAGCGCCAGCAGCATCAACCCGCTGGACAAGATGGTCCGCGACGGGGAGTTCAAGCAGCTCCTGAAGTACAAGACCTCGTTCGTTCTCGGCCACGACGTCGCCGGAGTGGTGACGCAGGTCGGCTCCGCCGTACGCGACTTCACGGCCGGCGACGAGGTCTACGCCCGTCCCCGCGACCTGCGCATCGGAAGCTTCGCGGAGTTTCATCGCTATCGACCAGGCCGACATCGCGCCCAAGCCGGCCTCGCTCACCCTCCAGCAGGCAGCCGCGGTGCCGCTGGTCGCGCTTGCCGCCTGGCAGATCCTCGTTGATCGGGCCGGCGTGAAGCCGGGGCACAAGGTGCTCGTCCACGCAGGGGCCGGTGGCCTCGGTTCGACGGTCATCCAGCTGGCCAAGCACCTCGGTGCCACCGTCGCGACGACCACCAACACGCCCACCGCGGACCTGGTCAGAAGGCTCGGCGCCGACATTGTCGTCGACTACACCCAGCAAGACTTCTCAACGATGTTGTCCGGCTACGACTTGGTACTGGACTCTCTGGGCGGGAAGAACCTCGAGAAGTCGTTGACGGTCCTGAAGCCCGGTGGCCTCGCTATCGGTGTTGCGGGCCCACCCGACGGCGGATTCGCCAAGCAACTCGGCGCTCCGAGACTCTTGGGTGTGGCCATGAACGTGCTCAGCCGCAAGATTCGCAAGCAGGCCAAGGCACTAGGCGTGCGCTACGAGTTCTTCTTCATGCAGGCCAACGGATCCCAGCTGCGCGAGCTCGGCGCCCTGTACGACAGCGGGAAGCTCCGCCCGATCATCGACCGAACCTTCCCATTCGACGAAACGCTGGAGGCGATGGCGCACGTCGAACAGGGCCGCACCACGGCCGGCAAGGTCGTCGTCTCAATGATCCCCGACCAAGACTGACACCGTAGCAAAAGGACCGACTGCCCAGGGCCGCAACACGCTACGCCGTAGGTAATCGCCCGGCGACCACTTCACGGCGGCTATCGAACCCTGGTGCCAGGCCGCTGCAGACGAACGGAACTACCTGTGTCATACCGTACTGCACCCAGCCCACGCCCAGCCAGAATTCTCTGGCGCACGTTCATGATCTCAACGTCGGTTTCTTACAAGCCCCTTTCGACCCAGGAGGAACGATGACCCTGAGAGTCAGGAACGCAAACAACGCGCCGACGCTGTACGTCGACATCGATGGAACGCGATTCGCCTATCGAGAGTTCGGGCCGAGCACGGGCGTCCCCTTGGTGTTCCTGCACCACTTCACCGCGGTCCTTGACGACTGGGATCCCCGCGTGATCGACGGCATCGCTTCCGAGCGCCGCGTGATCACCTTCGACAACCGCGGCGTCGGCGGATCCGGGGGACGAACGCCCACAACGGTTGCGGCGATGGCTGACGACGCGATCGCTTTCATTCGAGCACTTGGCCTCGAGCAGGTCGACCTGATGGGATTCTCCCTCGGTGGATTCGTTTCGCAGGCCATCGCGACAAAGGAACCGCAACTTATCCGGAAGCTCGTCCTTGCAGGCACGGGCCCCGCCGGTGGGGCCGGCGTCGGCGCGATCACCCCGAAGCTTCTCGGCGACACCCTGCACGGCCTGCTCACCTTCAAGGACCCGAAGCGCTACCTATTCTTCACCAGGACACCCAACGGCAAGGCAGCCGCGGCGGCGTACATGAACCGGCTCGAGGAGCGCACCGAAGACCGCGTCAGCCGGACGTCGGTGAGGGGGATCGCTGCACAGATCGTTGCGATTCGCCGCTGGGGACGCCAAGACGCTATGGACCTGGCCTCGATCAAGCAACCGGTCCTGGTCGCCAATGGCGAGGACGACCGCATGCTCCCGACACGGAGCTCGTTCGACCTTGCGCACCTACTTCCGAACGCATCTCTCCGGATTTACCCGGACGCTGGCCACGGGGGCGTCTTCCAGTGCCATGAGCTGTTCGTACCACAAGTGCTGGAATTTCTCAGCTGACGGACTAATGCACCTAGTATTTGCATTCCTTGGCGCGATCTTACCAACGCCGTTTGCCCCTCCCCAGGGGCAACTGAAAAGCTCTCCGGTCTGCCGCCTCACCCAACGTCGTTGGGGCAATGTGTTCCAGCGCTGTATGGTTCGGCGCATCAGCGTCGAGTTCGCGTCCACACCGTCACGGATTCGCCTCCGATGGCAGGTCGGCCATTGTAATTCTCGTGCTCCCGATTTCCCTCGCCGCCGGATGTAACCGGTGGTGCCCTCGGTAGCGAGGAATGCCCTTCAGGAAGTTCGACCCGTGCAGCATGGTTCCGCTGCATAGCAACCCTCGTCACACTCGCGCCGCTCCCACTCCCCCACCAGCCAGATATCGCGCAGATTCTGTCTGCTGACTCCAATCCCGGCGTTACATGCTCGCCAAACCTGGTACGGCTCTACCGGCAGCGCGATAGGCCACCAAATACCGGCATATCCGAATCTCCTCGAATTATCTGTGGCCAGAGTAAGTTATCGTCTCGGCGGCCGTCCAGAACGTGCTCGGTCGGCACGCTGTCGCCGCCGACCGCACGACACTGAATTGGTCGCGGAAGCGGCGACGCTGACCCGCCCTCTCCGGATATGAACCCAACTTGCCTGATCTCCACCTGCGTGTATCGGGCCCCACTTCAGTGGAGATTCAATTCGTTGGTTTCGAGCGTAATGTGCTTGTCGGTACGATCGTTCGGGCTCGGCGGGCGGGACCGTGCCGATCTCACCGTGAAGCCGGCGCTGGTTGTACCGGTCGATACCAGTCGATGTACTCGGGCCACGACGACCTCGAGGTCGTCGATGCCACGCCACGGTCCATTGTTGCGCACCAGTTTCGACCTCGAGGCGCGTTCAGGGCAAGTGCGCAGCGCTTCAGGATGCACACCCAACTGGTCGGTGACTCGCTTGATCGCGTACTGACTGGCTTCCGGGCCCTGCCGCGTCTCAATCGCCCTCCACCAGAGTCGGAGCGCAACACTGAGAACTGGCTACCCAACGCTTGAGGACCTCCACCCGACGGCTGCAGCGATCACCTCCTCATCACCTCCGTTCCAGACTCCAGGATTCAAGGTGATCGTAACCACGTACCCGCGACCGGACTCTGTTGCTCTAGCCGGTAGTTGCCGTTGTCGAACAGCGCCTCCGCCATATTGCGGTCGACCAGTACCCCTCCAGGCGGACTGATCGACGTCAACCTGCTCGGGACGTTTGCCGTGGAACCGAACACATCCCCTAGCCAAATGACCACAGGTCCAGCGGCGAGCCCGATTCGCAGCGGCGGCTGAGAATCAGGCCATGCTGCATTCAGGTCGAGCGCAATGTCTGCGGCCCTCGTCGGTCGTTCGGCGGTAAACAACGTCGCGTCGCCGATCATTTTCACAACCCGACCGCCCCTCCCGCCGACCGCGTCGGCAGCCGTGGACTCAAATGCGTCGAGCAACCGCCGTATTTCGTGCTCGGTCGCACCGCTGGTCAGCGTCGTGTATCCCGCGATATCCGCGAAACCGACCGCTGCGCCGGATGTATACGAATCCGGTTCCAACGCGATCGCCAAGCGTCGATCGATATACGCTGCGACCTGCCTGCGCCAGAGGTAGGCGTGGGTTCGCTCCAGCAAGGGTAAGATCTGCTCAGAGAACGTCAGCAAGGCCGAGGCGGAACCGGATTCCGTCATATGATTGAGGGAGTAGTCCACGGCCAATTGACCTTCCCACGTCGCCAATACGGCGAACGACTGAGTAATCGCCCGGGTCATAGCGACGATTGCCTCGTCGTCAGCGCCTGCGACGTCACGCCATTCACCGACCCACGAAGCGCCTCGACGTCGGCATCCGTGAAGGCCGGTACGTCGTCGGGCACAGTAGCAAAGCCCATTGCGCGCCAGAGCTGCTCGGCACGTCCGCGGTCCATTCTCGCAAGGGTCGCGACCTCGTCAGGGGTGTACTTACGTGGACCACCCAGAATCAGTCTCTCGGCAGAATCTGCCATCCGCTGCCATTCGCCGCCGCTACCCCCGTATGGCGGCGAGTCGTTCGTGCTCATGCGGCACCGCACCTTCCGTGGTGGACTCTCCAGTGGTTATCATCGACGATCACCAGGGAAGATGGCGCCGCCGGGCGGCCGAGTCGTCCGCGCTCGGCTGGGACTGTGCGGCACCCGCCCCGAATTG
Organism: Rhodococcus sp. NPDC127593; assembly: GCF_042671975.1. Lineage (NCBI taxonomy): Bacteria > Bacillati > Actinomycetota > Actinomycetes > Mycobacteriales > Nocardiaceae > Rhodococcus > Rhodococcus sp. NPDC127593. The sequence goes on from NZ_JBHXWI010000037.1 coordinate 28,320, forward strand.
CGCGAGCAGTTGCAGCAGAAACGACCCGCGGAACCTGTGTTCACGATGCTACGGGTTCACGTGCCTCGACAAGCGACTGGAGTTTAGCGCCGACAACGTCGGCCCAGACACTTGTCGGCGCTAGTATCGCCTGACCGAAGTCGGAAATTGATTCGTGGCGCGCAGGCCGATCCGCGACCGTCCTAGTAACCTCAGATCGCCAGCACGAGCTTCCCGGTGTTCGCACCCGTGAACAGCATGTTCAATGTTTCGCCGAACCGCGCGACACCGCCTTCGACTACATGTTCTCGTGACTTGATCGTGCCATCGGTCAACCATTCCGCGATCCTCGCGACGGCCTCGCCATAGCGGTCGGCGTAGTCGAATACGACGAACCCCGACATGGACGCCCGGAAGATCAACAAAGACATGTAGCGCGTGGGGCCGGGTGGCAATTCCGCTGCGTTGTACGACGCAATCGCACCGGAGATGACAACCCTGGCGCCCCGCCGCAAGTTGCCCAGCGCGGCATCCAGGATATCCCCGCCGACATTGTCGAAGTACACATCGATCCCTTTCGGCGCCAGATCGCGAAGCCGTCCCAGCACATCCTCGCCGCGATAGTCGATCGCAGCGTCGAAGCCGAGTTCTTCGGTCAGCATGCGGCATTTCTCCGGACCACCCGCAATTCCGATGACCTCCGCCCCCATGGCTTTTGCGATCTGACCGGCGACGCCGCCGACCGCTCCGGCGGCTGCCGAGATCACCACGGTCTCACCGGCCCGCAGTCTGCCGACGTCGAGCAAACCAAAATACGCTGTCATGCCCGGCATTCCGAGGGCGCCCAGCCACGTCGCGGCCGGTGCTATGCCGACATCGACTTTGTGGACGCCGCTGCCGTCGCTGATCGCGTATTCGGTCACGCCGAACAAACCGCTGACTGTGTCCCCCACCGAGAAACCAGGATGGGTCGAGTCAACGACGGTGGCAATATCCAACGATCGCATGACCTCATCGATACCAACCGGAGGTAGGTATGATCGGACATCATCGAGCCAGCCACGCATCGCCGGGTCTATCGATACGAGGTCGACCTTCACCAGAAACTCGCCGGCCGAGATGGCGGGAAGTTCCTCGGTCGCGACGCGCCAAGTGTCCGCGTCAGGCAGTCCGGACGGCCGCCTCGCGAGCCGAACCTGCTGGGTCTTCGTCATATGCTCTCCTTCGTTAGTCGGACCGCGCCGAGTGCCGGGCGGCGAAAATTCTTTATGGCACGTGCCGCAGCGTTCGCGGCACACATTCCGTTCGAGCCCGGGCCGGCCATGACATTCCGCGACATCGGATGCTTCCTGTCCGCACCTGGATTCGCCGAGTACGTGGCCGACATGCGCTTTCTTCACCTGATCGAAGCGGATGGCAGCCGCGGCCGGCGAGCCGCCTCGGTGCCGGGCTTCTTGGCTGATGGCTAGATGTTCCCGAGGGTCAGTTCGGGCAGGTTATGCGCGTGCGGTCATGCCGACGACGGAACACACTATTGTTACTCACGTTTACTCCTAGTCTTATAACTCGATATCGAAGTTCGTGGGGCAGTTACTTGCTCGACAACAAATCTCCGAGTTCCTGCTTGTGACGCTCGAGCCATTCCGCTTCTTCACCGGGAGGGGGCATGATCAGTCCGGCTTCCATAATGGATGTGGGATCCATCTCGTTGAGTCCGAGCAGCAGACTCCGGGCGTCTTGACCCGTAATCGCGATCCACGAATCGGACAGCCGGGTCAGTAGTTCGGCTCGCGACCGCCGATCTCGGCCGACCCGGATGTTTCCACTGATCACCGACACGGTGTTGGGCCTACCGGCAGTGAAGAACAAGGACGGCTCGTACTCGGTGAACACCACGTTGACGAATCCGCGGGGCGCGCCAGTGACCTCGGTGTGCACGGTTGTGATTGCTTCGGCCAGCCTGGCACGGTGGTCGGTGTCGAGCGATCCAGCTGGGACCAGGCATTGATACAGCGGCATGGATAGCTTCCTTTCTAGGGCGATCTCGTGCTTGAGGATTCTCCCGGTGGGCCCCTTGAGGATTTTCCCGGTGGGACCTTCGACAGTGCGTCGACGATGTGAAATTGCGCGGGTGTGTGTAGCCGGCAAGACGTTCCTTTGACGAAGTCGCGCAATTCTTCAGCGGTGGCCACGGCGCCAGGTTTGAGGGCGACGGCGGCACCGACGTCCTCGCCGAGGTCGGGATGGGCCACACCAACGACCGCCGACTCGGCGAAATCGGAGTGCTCGTAGAGCATCTCTTCGATTTCTCGGGGCTACATGATGTAGCCGCGAATGAACATGTCCTTCCTGGGGTCGACGATGAAGGAGTTGCCGTTCTCGTCTGCCCGGCCGAGATCGCCGTGTGAAACCAGCCGTGGTCCGACCGATCTCCTCGCCAGGGGTGGCGGCCGAACCGCTCGAAGAAGTGACCGATCACGGAACCCGATGACGATAACTCACCGCGACAACGTATTCGGCCAATAGGCCGGCGACTCACGACTGGGGCGCAGGCGAGAAGATCTCGTCAGCGGAATCCACCATCGTCGAACCTTTCGGTATCCGAGACTTACTGACCGGACGGCGATCAGACCGTGCTGAAGTTCTGGGTCATATCCGCCGCCGCGAATTCACTGACGGTGCGATCCGCGGCGGTGGAGACTTCCAGGCGGTCGATGACCGATTCGAGATCACGGGCCGGAATCGCACACGTCAGCTCATCTTGCGGCAGGCTGGTCCGGGTTCGGCTGACCGCGCACCCCGGGCTCACGGCGACCTGCCCGGCGTGGGCGAGGGGGACGATCACACATTGCGGCTTCCGGGCTAGGGTGAGATCGGGGGCCGCGCCGAGCAGAGTCATCAATGCGGTCGGCGAAAGTTTGGCCAGGATCACGTCAGCGTTCTCCGCCCCGGCCAGGGGTTGGTAACTGATCGTGGAGGGCCGGAAGGACAGGGTGGCGGCGGCCATCAGATCGGCCTCTCCGACCCAGCCGCTGCCGACGAGAGCGGCGGTGTCCGCGCCCGCGGCGGCCTGTTCGAGCGGAATCAATCCATGCGTGTAGCTGCCCACGCTGCAGTGTGCGTGATCGGCCGCGACGGTGTCGACCCGTTGCTGCTCCGCCGGTGCCCAGAAACAGCATCCGGCCGGTTGCGCTGGGACCTGCTCGGTGAGGTCCGCAGCTGTGGATTCATCGAAGCTCACCGCGACAGGTGCCTCGGTGAGGCCGAGGAGTTCGGACAGTCGGCGTGCCGATTCGGCGTAGGTGCTCATGGAGTGCCTTTCGTGTCGTCTGTGAGGAACCGGCGTGATGGGTAGGTCAGACGGATTCTGTGGGAATCGATATCGAGGTCTATCGCCACTGCACCGGGTGCTGATCGACACCAGGAGTCCGAGGCCCGGTTGTCGATCTCCAGCAAGATCGTCGCGTCGTGCGGCAAGTTGTCGACCGTCAACGAGGTCGGTGTTCCGCGGCGCGACGGGGTAGCAGCGAACGTGTCGATCTCCAGCACCCTGCTCTTCGTGTCGTTGTGTGTGCGTCGTATACCAATCAGCGGGTAATCGACGTCGCGCACTGTCGGCTCGTCAAATATGGCGGTGTTCGTGGAGTTGAAAACCCGGGACCAGGCGCCGGGTTCTGCGCATTCGATCATCAGCATGGTCGCATTGATCTGGCCGCGCGGCCATTTCCCGCCCTCGCCGAGCCAGAACGCGAAGCGGCTGTCGTCTTCGCCGAAATACCGTGGTTCGAACTGACTCTCGGATACGGCACGGAGACGTTCCCAGGTGGTGGTGTCACCGAGTTCGCGGGCCATCCACAGGGCAATGGACAGCATCTGCGGGTCGTCTGCCAACTGGACGACCGGCACCTTGGGTTTGCTCCAGCCCAGCTGCCCCATCGCGGATTCATACAGGTCGATGCCGAGTTGGGGGTCCTGCGGGTAGATGTAGTGCAGGAGGCAGAGCGCACTGTAGGCGTTCACCGGTCCGGGGAACGTCATTGTCGCGTTCTCGATGGGATCGTAGTAGAACGCGACCCAATCGATGCGGCCTTGCCGGTCACGTCCCATGTAGTGCTTCTTGGCGAACGCGATCCAATCGATGAACGGCTCGTTGAGCGACGTGTGCAGGAGCGAGTCGTAGATCTTGAGACCGAGACCGGCGGCGCTCATGCAGAACGGCCAGATCTTGGTGTTCTCGCAGTGTGCGCCCTGCGGTCGCGCGGTCAGCTGATCGGAGATGAATTGGGCCATCCGCTGATGTGTCCAGGTGAACCGGCGGTTCTGGTATCCGGAAACCTCGAACGGCGTGGTGTGGGTCGGCTGGCCCGACACGTAATGGCGCATGCCCAATAGGAGATTCAGCCACCCCCGGTAGAACAGATTGCCGTCGCAGCCGACCGGGTCCGGCTGCAGACCCCACGGCTCGATACCGTTTCCGGTCCAGCCCGGTAGCGAGTACCGTCCACGAAGGTGCTCGGGGGCAACCATCAGCCATTCGGGGGGATATTTGTCGACGTTCGGGTCGGGACCGATCAGGGTGTTCCAGTCGATGCCGCCCCAGAATGTGACATAGCGCCGGGCCAGCTCGTCGAGGATGCGGGTGTAGCCCTCCCGCCACGCCGGAGTCGCTTCCAGCATCATGGGCAGCACGTACCCCATCTCGGCGAGGTCGAAGCGCGGGAACGCACACATCGGCGGCTCGCTGTATCGGTCCCACCAAGGAAGTGGCTCGCCCTGGTCGGACCAATCGTCATCAGTGGTGGCCTTGTCCCACATAAATCTGAGCCAGCCCAGCGAACGGTCGTTGAGGCCCGTGTCCGAGGTGGTCGTAGTCATCGACATCGTGTCGCGCACGTGTGACTCGGTCGAAAAGGTCATATCACGGCTCCAGCATGGGTTCGTCCGTGGCAGCGCGGATCATCGACAATGTGGACCGTGCTTTCCAGGCTGCCGTGCATGCAGGATCCAGGCGCACGACCGCGGGCTCGATGACGATCGTCTCGGCCCCGCAGGCGGCGTCATTGTGATCGATGTACGGATCAGGTATGCGGTATCGGGGTCCGCTCGCGCGGCCGAGCTTGACGAACTTTCGGGTCAAGCCGTAGAACCACAGCAGCACGAACGCGCTGCCCTGAAGCTCGACTGTGCCGTCGTGGAGGCCCCGAACAACCTTGTCGACCGTTCGCGTGGAGCTGAGCGTTCTCAGCGCTTGCCAACTCGAGCCGATGTGCACCGCGCAATCCGGGGCGGCAGCATGACCGGAATGCGTTGTGGCGCGCCGTAACTGCCCGTCGAAAACCCAATGGCGAGCGACTCGGTCTCCGGCGGACAATTCGAAGGTCAACGTGCGGGTGATCTGCGACCGCACCGATGGCATGAATCGGGATCCGCGCGCTATGCACTGCCCGAGGAACCACAGCAGCATTCGCAGTGCCGCATTCGACATCGGCTATCGCGCCTTCCCTGCGACCCGCGCGGGTTTCAGGTGGCTGACCAAGAACTCGGTTTGGTCGGTGACCAGTTGCTCGAACGCCGCCCCGAGATAGAAGTCGAAATGTCCGGCGTCATAGAGCCGAACATCGCCGTGCGGCGCCTGCCGCGCGTAGCGTTCCGTCTGTTCGGGTGGGGCGACCGAATCGGTTGCGCTGATACAGATCAGGATCGGCGCGGCAATGCGTTTGGCCGATCGGCCGGGCCGGTACCGGATCAGGCTCGTCACGCTGCGGGCCGCAGCGTGGTTGACCCACTGGTAGCCGGCAGGTAGCAGCGCCTGCATTCCTGGCAGCGCATCCGGTGCGTTCATCAGCGCCAATTGGCCCGGTCGCGCCGCGACAGGAACGGTGACCGGATCCTTCCCCGTTGCCGCTGCCAGGAAATCGCGAGCTACGTAACCGAGCAGCACCAGCGTCTCGCGCAGCCCCAGCCCGCCCGCCGAGGCCAGCCCATCGGTGAAGGGGCACTGGGCGACCGCGGCACGAAGTTCTGGATGCCGGGCGGCGACGGAAATCGCATGTCCCCCGCCGAGGGAGCTTCCCCACACCGCGACCCGGTCTCGGTCGACTTCCGGGAGCCCGGCCGCGTACTCGAGCGCGGCGTCCCAGTCGGCCAGCTGCTTGGCCATCGACAGCACCTGGCGCGGCGCGCCGCCGCTATCGCCCAGATAGCGGTAAGTGAACACCAGCACGGCAAGGCCGGCCGCAGCGAATCGCTCCGCGTAGGGCGCCAGCCCCATCTCCCGAGTGGCGCCCAAACCGTGCCCCATCACGACCACGGGCACCGGCGCTTCGGAAGCAGGGCCCGGCAGATACAGCCAGGCCGAGCAAAAGGAGTCGCCGGACCTGAATTCCACAGTACGGCGGCTGAAATTACTTGTTGCTTTTCGTGTCATTTCTTCACTTCTTGGTTGTGGTGTCGAACGCGGCGTTTCCGTGCCGGAGGGCCGCGGCGTACCCGCCGGGCTGGTACAGCGGCAACTCGCCGGTCGCGGCGGTGTCGCGCAGGTAGTGCAACATGATCTCCTGCGCCTGCCGCTGCGGCAGCGAAGCCAGGAATTCGGTTCGTTCGAGGTGCAGACCCTCGGCCATCGACAACGATCCACCCACATTGACCGCGCGCTTGACGGCGGCAATCGCCTCGGTCGGCCGCGCCGCAAGATGGGTGGCACGTTCGACGGCCCGTGAAATAAGCCGATCGGCGGGAACGATCTCATCGATCGCCCCGATTGCCAGTGCTTGCTCGGCGGGGAAGGGCTTTCCTTCCAGGATTGCTACCAGCGCACGGTGTGATCCGATGAGCCGAGGCAGGCGCTGAGTGCCGCCGGCGCCGGGCGCAAACCCGAGCAGCACCTCGAGATGACCGATGAAGTAGTCACCTTCGGCCATCAACCGTAGGTCGCAGGCCCAGGAGATCTCGGCGCCCACACCCAGTGCCGACCCGTTGAGGGCCGCAACAAAGATCGTGGAACTAGTGCTCATTCGGAGCAACGTTTCATGCATGAGGTCGAGCTGAACCGCGCCGGTCATCGGCGTCTTACTTGCCAGCCATCGGGTGAATTTGGTCCGACCGAACAGGTGGGCGACCCTCGCCACCACGCTGGTGACCCCGCGCCCCACCGGGGGAATGACCGAACCGTCTTCCTGCAGCCATCGCAGGTCGGCATGGCTGATGAATCGGTCCGGATGCGCCCCGGAGAACACCACCGCGCGAACGTCGGGATCGCGGTCCGCTCGATCGACGAGGTCGAAGAATTCCGGAGCGTCCGCACGACCGAACAGGCCCAGACTATCGCCGGTGAAACGCGCGACCACCACCCCGCCGCCGACTGCCTCGGTCTGGATGCGGGACCCCGCACGATGCAGCTCCGACATGACGGTGGCGCCTCCTTACTCACTACGTTCACAAGAAAACTGCACTCGGAAAGGAACCGGTGCGAAACCAGTAGAACTTTGTTATAGAACCTCGTTATCGCAAACTAGTGGACTGCGTCACATATGACAACCCCTGCCATGGTTTCTGACCTAGGCCGTGTTTCAAAAGTTGGCTGCCCGAAGCCAGTGATTGATGGCGGCGATCCGGACGGTGGCGGTGTAGCGGAAGACGAGTTTGTCGTATCTGGTTGCCACCGCTCGGTTTTGCTTGAGTTGGTTGATGCCGCACTCGACGGCGTGCCGCTGTTTGTAGTGCTCGGCGTCGAACGCCGGTGGCCGGCCGCCGGACGATCCTTTCCGCTTCCGGTGAGCCGCCTGGTCGGTCGTGATCGGGATGGTGACGCGGATTCCGCGGTTGCGGAGGTAGGCGCGGTTCGCGGCGCTGCTGTAGGCCTTGTCTGCCAGCACTCGGTTCGGTTGGGTCCTGGGCCGGCGGCGACCGGGTCGGGGCACGCTGATGCCATCGAGGACAGCGGTGAACTGCCGACTGTCGCCGCGCTGACCGGCGGTGACCACGATCGACAAGGGTTTGCGGCCCTGCTCACAGGCGAGATGTGTCTTGGTGGTCCACCCGCCGCGAGAGCGCCCCAACGCGTGGTCGGCGGGCTCGGTCTCGACCCCGCCGGGCGGTTCGCGCTGCTGATTGCCGTCGCGGAGGGCGCCGGCCGCATGCTGGTGGGCCCGCGCGGTGGTCGAGTCGACACTGACGTCCCACACGATCGCACCCGCGTCGTCGGCGAGTGCCTGCAACGCGGTCAGGATCTGCGCCCATACCCCCGCCCGCTGCCAGCGTCGGAACAACCCATAGACCGTCTGCCACGGCCCGTACCGGGCTGGCACGTCCCGCCACGGTGTCCCCGTCCGGATCCGCCACCGGATCCCGTCGATGAGCTGCCGTTTCGTGCATTTCGGCGGGCGGCCCGCCTTCTTGCCCCGAGGCAGCGGCGGAACCAACCTTGCTCGTCGGTCAGGTCAGCCCGCCCCGGCACCGCTACGCTGGGCACGAGGTCTCCGATATTCAGGTTTTTGCTTGGTCGCTGAACACAGATACCGGAGACCTCGCTCATTCAACGGCAGCGACACACCCCGCTTGATCAAAAACACACAGCTGAAGCACTTTTGAAACACGGCCTAGTACCACAGTCGCGTTTAGGGCAGGTGCCCTCGGGCTCGGTAGTGGCATTGTCGGGCTCGGTGTTGATGGCGGCGGCGCCACTGGGAGCGTGCGAGGACGTGGCGGGGATCGGGTAGATACGTCCAGATCAGGTGGCAGAGCAACCGTCGGATCTCGGGCACGCTCAGTGCGATCAACTCACTGTCGTCGCGGGTTCTCGGGCCCCCTTTTTGACCGGGTGACGGTGAGGAACGTGTGCGCGAGCATCGAGAGGGTGATGTGCCGGTACCAGCCCGTGTACTGCCGAACCTGGTAGTGGTCGAGGCCCGTCTGGCCCTTCGCAGTCTGGAAGGTTTCCTCTATCGCCCAACGTGTTCCGGCGACGGTGACCAATTCGGTCAAGGTGGTGCGCGCCGGGCAGTGGCACAGGTAGTACGCCAGATCCTCCGGGTCGGTGCGACTGCGACGGGCCAGGAGCCAGTACACCGTCGTCGGCCAGTTCACCCCGCGCACCGGTGTGCGCGCCCAGTCGTAGAGTCGCTCGCCTTTCGCGCCGTCACCGGCCGAGCGGGTCCGCCACGCCTGGGCAGGCAACGCCGCGATCGCCTCGTCGGCACGGAGCTCGGCGCCGTCGACGGTAATGACGTGTTGGTTCACCGAAGTAGCTAGCACGTAGGACAATCCGAGTTCCTCGCAACGGGCACGGAGCCGGTGCACCTGCCCGTATACGGCATCTCCGGTGACCCATCGTGCCGGCACACCGGCGGCGACGGCGCGTTCGAGCATCGCGATCGCCAGCTCGGGTTTGGTCGCGAACTTACGCTCGGGGCGGTCCAGGCTGTGGGCAGGTACAACTCTCGGTCGATCAGCGTTCGACCCGCCGGGGTGGCATAGGTCAAGAACACCCCGATCTGGCAGTTCTCGACCCGGCCCGCGGTCCCCGAGTACTGGCGGGCCACCCCGGCGAGCGGGTGCCCTTCTTCAAGAACCCGGTCTCGTCGAGAATCAACACACCGGACGGATCCGCGAGGTGCTCGACCGCGTAATCGCGTACGTCGTCGCGGACCGCGTCGGGATCCCAGTCCGCCGTCGAGAGCAGTCGCTGCATCCCGTCCGGCAACCGGTCACCCGCGCGTTCGGACAGGGTCCACGAATTCTTCCGCTCCTCGCCCGAGAGCAACCCCTGCACGTATTCCACCGCATGCTTGCGGGGCTCGGACCTGGCGAAACGATGCCCGATCAAGGCATCGATCTCCGCCAGCCCCTCCGCCCACACCCGCACCTCAGCCACGCACACATCATCGCCCACACACGGACCATGCATCCTGCGACTCCCGGAACCTGCGCCGACACACCGACAAGATCAAAATAAACGCGACTGTAGTACTAGAGCGTGTCTGCTTAATGTTCGGGGATTGATGCGTGATGCTGGGTATGTGTTGCGCGCCTACGAGATCCCCGATGACCTGTGGGCTGTGATCGAGCCCGTCCTACCCGCATCGGCGGGCCGGAGGGGACGTCCGTGGAACGACCACCGGTTGACCCTGGAAGGAATCGCCTGGCGGTTCCGAACCGGATCACCGTGGCGCGATCTGCCCGAATACTTCGGCCCGTGGCAGTCGATCTGGGAACGGCATCGCCGCTGGTCCGACGACGGCACCTACATCCGGATGTTCGCCGCCGTGCGGGCGGAAGCCCCCGAACACGACGCACAACTCGAACGTCTACTGTCGATCGACTCGACGATTGTCCGCGCCCACCAGCATTCGGCCGGCGCCCTGACCGATGCACACACAGGGGGCTCGGTCGAATGACAAGAATCTGGCCAACGAACCCGCCGACCACGCACTCGGTCGCTCCCGCGGAGGGCTGAGCACCAAGATCCACGCCCTCACCGACACCTTCTGCTGCCCGCTGACGCTGCTGCTCTCGCCGGGACAGGCAGGCGATAACCCCTACCTGGCGCCGCTGCTCGACGCGCACCACGCCCACGACACCGCAGCGTTCCGCCTGCTGGCCGACAAGGCGTACTCGCACCCGAGCACCCGAAAGAACCTGCGGGAACGCAGAATCTCGCACACCATCCCCGAACGCCGCGACCAGATCCGACGTCGCAAGGCGAAAGGATCGGACGGGGGTCGACCGCCGGCATTCGACAAGGACCGCTACCGCGAACGCAACACCGTCGAGCGTGGTTTCGGGCGTCTCAAGCAGTGGCGTGGCATCGCCACTCGCTACGACAAGTACGCCACCACCTACCTCGGTGGCGTACTCCTCGCTGCTTTCGTCATTCATCACCGCATCCGCAAATAGCAGACACGCTCTAGACGGCTGTCGACGAGCCCGGCGTCGGCGCTGAAGATTTCGAGCAGAGTCCGACATTCGTCGGCTTGGGCGCCGGTCAATGCGAACCCGACCGGAAGACCGCCCAGTGTGCACTCCAGGCGACGCAGACCCAGATGTAGCAGGAATACGAAGCGCAGTAACCGCATTCGTCCCAACCTGCTAGATCCGAGCGCCGCACCGACTGCTTCGATCGACGGCACTCGACCGGCGCGGAATCGACCACTGACACCGGCATCGGTCGACGTTGGCCGACAAGAGCCGGCCGGACCACCGACCCAAACAGCATCGAGAGATTCCCGCACGCGCTTGTTCAACCGGACTGTTCAGGCAGGTAGCGAAACAGGCGCGCCACGCTGTCGCGGGCGTAGCTCAGCCAGCGGGCTCGGAGGTGAACCCGAGCAGTGCCTGCATCCCTCGTAGGGGGACCAGCTGGGCGTCGACCGGTTTCGGCGCCAGTGAGCCTCATGGTCGCGCCACCGAGCCGGCAAACGCCCCGGAACCGCCGCGCTGCGCCTAATGGGCGCGGACTCCCCACAGGCGGTCGACGACGTCATCGCCGGGAACTCTTGCATTTCTCCTATAACGAAGTTACCGTCGGACAATGCATCGGAGCTTTGCGGGTAGAGGAGTGGCTGTCACCGGGGCAGCACGCGGCAATCGAGTAAGGGTGGCTCGCGTCGCGGCCGACCTGTGCCCCACAGGCTCCTGGCACTCGAACACCGGCGCTCGCGTATACGCCCCGGGCGCGATCGGCATGGCCAACTGGGCAAAGTGGATCCTGAATTCGCCAATAGCCCAGCTCTGGACGAAGCGCATTGCATCACAAACAGTTCCGGATCTCGAGTGGGAGGTCGAGGCGTTGCGGCGACAGAACCCACTCGTGCCCGCTGCTGTAGCCGCCAGGACCGGGCCATAGCACGCGAGGCGCTGCCCGACGATTTCTTACGACAGGTCAAGGCGGACCTGACCGGAGATCTTCGGGCGCTACACCTGCAACCGGCTGCCACGAACGCGCTGCCATCGCGCACCATCGAAAGTACTCGGCGTGCCCGGCCCGGCCGACGGTCTGCCCGATGAACACCATCTGTCAACGGAAGGACATTCGGATGAAAGACGACCAGGCGCGGTTCGCATCCCGACAAGCTGGTAGTCCCAGTCGGCGAAGATTGCAGTGGACCCTCGCGGTACTGGCTGCAGTACCAATGGCTAGCGCGGCAGGGGAGGTCGTGCGCGGCCCTCAGGGCGTGCCGGGCGGATCGCCAGCTGTGATACCGACGGTGGACAGCGCTCTTCGATATGCCAATGTGTACAAGTTTGCGGTGGGGCCTGTCATCTGGTCTCAGCTCGCGCACGTCGAGCGATCGCCAGCTTTGACCTTTGCACTCTCGACAGTGTTCATCGGCGGTCTGGCTCGCCTGAGGTCGTGGCAACAGCGCGGGCGACCGCACCCCGTTACCGTGGCAGCAATCGTGCTCGAAACCGTCGGAGTTCCAATTGCGCTTGCCTGGCAGAGGCGCGTTTCTTCAAATTCGCCGTAACCAAGCTGTCGTCCTTGACGCCCACGGTATTTGGGGTATCGGCACGGCTGGAACAAGAGAAACGGCCACACCGATGTGCTCCTGAAGCACGGCCTGCACGATCACCGAGTCCGTCGACGTCAGATCGTTCAGCGGCAGCATCACCGGTCAGGCAATCGTCCGGTTGACGTGGCCGGCGCCACGGTCGCGTTCCTTGCGCACCCCGCCCAGGGGTGCGTCCCCCCTGGGAGATCGAGTTGTTGTGAACAACTGTCGCTCCCTGATGTGGTGCGCGGTTCGGTAGACGGAGATTTGCCGTTTGACGGGATGGGCACACGCGAGTTCGCGATCATCGAGAGGTGAGCTATGTGGCAATATCGACCGCACCCGCCGACGGGATGAATCGATGTCCGATGTCGATCCATTCGCGACTCAGCGCGACGAGCCCGGTTCGGTCGCGGCGGAGCTGGCGGCGGTCGGGGTCGAGGACGCCCAGGAGATCGGCCGCGGCGGTTTCGGCGTCGTGTACCGCTGCATGCAGACGTCACTCGACCGCATCGTGGCGGTCAAGATCCTCACTGCCGACCTCGACGAGAAGAACCGCGCACGGTTCTTCCGCGAACAGCGTGCTGCGGGCCGGCTGACCGGGCACCCCCACATCGTGAACGTCCTCCATGTCGGCGCCACCGACAACGGCCGGCCCTACATCGTGATGCCGTACCACCCCCAGGACTCCCTCGACACATACATTCGCCGCCACGGCCCGCTCCCCCTGCAGGACGCCCTTCGGCTCGGGGTGAAGATGGCAGGCGCCCTGGAGTCCGCGCACCGGATCGGCATCTTTCACCGCGACGTCAAGCCCGGCAACATCTTGCTCACCGACTACGGCGATCCGGCACTCGCCGATTTCGGCATCGCGCACATCGCCGGTGGCTTCGAGACGACCGCGGGCATCGTCACGGGTTCACCCGCGTTCACCGCCCCCGAGGTCGTCCGCGGCGAACCCGCGGCCGCCGCCGCGGACGTGTACGGCTTGGCCGCGACGTTGTTCGCTGCCATTACCGGTCATGCCGCCTTCGAACGCCGCAGCGGCGAGCAACTGGTCGCACAGTTCCTGAGGATCACCTCGGAGGAATGTCCTGCCGCGAACCGCGGTTCCAGGTAGGCGAACAAGGCACCACCCGCAGCGCCGCATTCGATAGCTTCGCCCCTGCACTTCGTTCCGGCATGCCCGTTTCCTGAGCTGTCACTCGCTTTTCCGAGTGTGGTCAATTGAGTAGCATCATAATTGCTCATCCTCTCGCGCGCGGCCACATGTCAATCCGTCGTCAGAAGTGAGCCGAGAAGGACGGAATTGCGCGCGCGAATATCGAGATACGTCGTTACTTGCATGATGGAAGTGACATGGGTTACATTTGAGGCCCCGAGCGGCAGGCGCGGATCACCGCGCTGATCGCCCCTGACCGGCCGCCGGGCAGGGCGGCGACTGCCGCCATCCGGGTCCACTACTCCCTGTCAATTGATGAGGTGCAACATGAGTTCTTCTGTCAGCGAACATGCTGTCCAACACTATCTTTCGGCCCAGGTCGAAACCCAATACGTCGAGGTCGCCGGCGTCCGCTACGCCTATCGGGAGGTGGGACAAGTCCAGCACAGGGGCACGACCCCGTTGGTCTTCCTGCACCGCTTCCGGGGAACCCTCGACGACTGGGATCCGGCGTTCGTCGACGCCGTCGCCGAGCACCGGCACGTCATCCTGTTCAGTGATGCGGCGGTGGGTTCGTCCACCGGGTCCCCGGCCACGAGTGTGGACGAGAAGGCCGAGAACGCGGCATCTTTCGTGAGGGCACTGGGCCACGACGTCGTGGACGTGCTCGGATTCTCCATGGGTGGCTTCGTTGCGCAGGCCCTCGCGATGCGGGAACCAACCCTGGTACGCAGCGTCGTCCTCGTCGGCACCGGCCCGGGCGGCAACCCAGAGACCGACCCGCACACCGACATTGTCTTCGACATCGCCCTCAAACCCGAGTATTCGTTCGAAGACATCCGTTACCTGTTCTTCGCCGACGGTCGCGATACCGAAACTCAGGCCTATATCGACCGCCACGCCCTCAGGACCGACCGCGAACCTCTCGTCGCACCGGCAACCATCCAGGCGATGGCCGGACTGATCATGGACTTCATGGGCGGCAAGACCGACCACTACGCCCGGCTCGGCGCGCTGCGCCAGCCGACGCTCATCGTCTCCGGGGACGACGACCACTTCTTCCCGGTCAAGAATCAGTGGCTGCTCTACCGGGAGCTGCCCGACGCGCAGCTGGCGGTCTACCCCCAGGCCGGGCACGCACCGCACCAGCAGCACCCCGGCGAGGTCGCGGCGCAGGTCACCCGTTTTCTTCACGTCCAGGACACAGCGGCGACTCGATGACGAGCTACGACAACCTGTATGAGAGTTGGCGTGAAGATCCGGTGGGTTACTGGGGCGAGCAGGGAACCCGCCTCGAGTGGGACACCCCATGGACCGCGGTATTCGACGCGGACACCGGTCCCTACGGCCGGTGGTTCCCCGGTGGCCGGTTGAACACGAGCCACAACTGTCTCGATCGTCACGTGGAGGCGGGCGCCGGCGACCGGCTCGCGCTGGTCTGGGACAGCGCGATGACCGGCGAGAGTGCCAGCTACACCTACCGTGAGCTGCGCGACCGTGTCGCGAAAGTCGCCGGCGCGCTGGCAGCCGTAGGCGTCGGCCGCGGCGATCGCGTCGTCATCTACATGCCGATGGTGCCCGAGGCGGCGATCGCCATGCTGGCGTGCGCCAGGCTGGGGGCAGTCCACTCGGTCGTGTTCGGCGGCTTCGCCGCCTCCGAGCTCGCCGCCCGGATCGATGCCACCACACCGCGGGCGATCATTGCCGCGTCGTGCGGCTTGGAACCGGGCCGGGTGGTCGCCTACAAGCCCGTCCTCGATACCGCACTGTCTCAGGCGCGCCACCGTCCCGAGGCCTGTTTCGTGCTGCAACGTCCTCAGGCCATCGCCGAACTCGACCCCAGCCGCGACCACGACCTGTTGGCGGCAGAGGCAGCGGCACGCCCGCACCCTCCGGTGTCTTTGGCGGCCACGGACCCGCTGTACATCCTGCACACGTCGGGGACAACGGGGCGGCCGAAGGGCGTCGTCAGGGACAACGGCGGCCACGCTGTGGCGCTCGCCGCCTCCATCCCGACGATCTTCGGGTTACAGGCCGGTGACGTCTTCTGGGCGGCATCGGATGTCGGCTGGGTGGTCGGCCACTCCTACATCGTCTACGCGCCTCTCCTGGCGGGTCTGACGACGGTCATGTACGAAGGCAAACCGGTCGGCACCCCCGATGCCGGCGCATTCTGGAACGTGATCACCCGGCACCAGGTAAACGTCCTGTTCACCGCACCCACCGCGATCCGCGCGATCAGGCGGCAGGACCCCGAGCTCGAGCTGCTGAGCCGGTACGACATCTCGTCCCTTCATGCGGTCTTTCTGGCCGGCGAGCGGTGCGACCCACCGACCGCAACATGGCTGCAGTCCCGGATCGACCGGCCAGTCATCGACAACTGGTGGCAGACCGAAACAGGCTGGCCGATTACCGCACGCTTCCGCGGCGGTGAGCTGACGCCGTTCAAGCCCGGTTCAGGAGGTCGGCCGAGTCCGGGTTTCGAGATCCGGGCACTCGACGACGACGGAGTCCCCCTGTCGCCCGGTGAGACCGGCAACCTCGCGCTGCGGCTACCGCTGCCACCGGGGTGCGCCCCGACCCTGTGGGGCGACGACGACGGATACCGCGCCTCGTACCTCGACGAGTTTCCCGGTTGGTACCGCACGGGCGATGCCGGGCATCTCGACGAGGACGGCGACGTGTGGGTCCTGGGTCGCACCGACGACATCATCAACGTTGCGGGGCATCGGCTTTCGACCGGCGCTATGGAGGAGGTCCTCGCCGCCCATCCCGATGTGGCCGAATGCGCGGTGATAGGAGTCACCGACTCACTGAAAGGTGAGTCACCGGTAGGTCTGGTCGTGCTCAAGACCGCGGTGAACCGCGACCCCGGAACCGTCGAGAACGAGCTTGTCGACATGGTCCGCAGCCGGATCGGAGCCGTGGCCGCGTTCCGCACCGCACTGGTGGTCGACCAACTTCCCAAGACCCGGTCCGGGAAGATCCTGCGCCGGACGCTGCGCGACCTGGCAAACGGCGGGCCCGTGCGCGTGCCGCCGACGATCGAGGACGCCAGTGTCCTGGAACGACTGCGGGATACATTCTCGGCGCCTCCAGCTGCCTCGATCAACTAACGCATGACAGACCCGAGATGGCCCGATTCCCGGGTCCGCTCACCTGAAGGACGAAACCCCACGGAACTTGTCAAAGTAGCCGTGCCGTGTCGTCCCAACCACAAGGAGAACTGCAAATGGGACGAGTCGAAGGGAAAGTCGCCTTCATCACCGGCGCCGCCCGCGGTCAGGGCCGCAGCCACGCACTGCTGCTCGCCGAGCAGGGGGCGGACATTATCGCCCTGGACATGTGCAAACCGCTCGCGTCGGCTCGCTATCAGCTCGCGTCGTCGAACGACCTCGCGGACACCCGCAAATCAGTCGAGGCCCTTGGCAGGCGTTGCGTCAGCGTCGAAGCTGACGTGCGTGACGAGGACCAACTCGCGCAGGCAATCCGCGAGGGCGTAGCGGAGATCGGTCCCATTGACATCGTCATCGCGAACGCCGGCGTCGCCCTCTTCGCCGTCGATGAGGCTCACGAGGCCTGGCAAGACACGATCGACATCAACCTCACGGGCGTCTTCAACACGCTGGAGGCTGTCGTGCCCTCCATGGTCGAGCGGGGCCAGGGGGGAGCCATCGTGCTGACCAGCTCCACCGCCGGCCTGCGCGGCATTCTCGGCCCTTCCCGAGCCGCGCTCGGCTATGTCGCCTCCAAGCACGGCCTGGTCGGGCTGATGCGCTCATACGCTAACAACCTTGCGGCGCACTCGATTCGGGTTAACACGGTGAACCCTTCGGGCGTGGAAACGCCGATGATCACCGCCACCTCGATGATCGGCTTCGTCGAAGCGAACCCACATCTCGCACCCGACATCACCAACCCCATGCCGATCGACCTGCTCCCCTGCCAGGACGTCAGCAACGCCGTCCTCTACCTGGTATCCGACGACGGCCGCTACATCACCGGCACGACCTTGTCCGTCGACGCCGGCTTCAACAACAAGAACTGAGGAAACAATCATGACCGGACGTGTCGAAGGCAAGGTTGCATTCATCACGGGCGCAGCTCGTGGACAGGGTCGCGCGCACGCCGTGCGGCTGGCGTCGGAGGGGGCCGACATCATCGCCGTAGACCTGTGTGAGGGAATCGATTCGGTACCCTACGCGCTGGCGACCGACACCGATCTCAAGGAGACGGTGCGCCTGGTCGAGGGCCTGGGTCGACGGATCGTGGCAAGCCGGGCCGATGTGCGCGACCTCGCCGCGCTGGAGGCGGCGGTGGCCGCTGGTGTCGCCGAGTTCGGGCGCCTCGACATCGCCGTGGCGAACGCCGGCATCCTCTCGGCGGCGCCCACCGAGGCCCTGGCGGAGCAAAGCTGGCAGGACATGATCGATGTGAACCTCACTGGGGTCTACCACGCAGCCAAGGCCGCGATCCCGCACATCCGAGCGGGCGGCGCCGGTGGGGTGATCATTCTGAGCAGCTCTGCACTCGGTATCCGCGCCATGCCCAATCTGCCGCACTACGTCGCCGCGAAGACGGGCGTGATCGGGCTGATGCGGGCGATGGCTCTCGAGCTCGCCGCCGAGAAGATCCGGGTCAACACCGTCAACCCCAGCATCGCAGACACGCTCATGGTGCAGAACACCGCCGTGCATCAGCTTTTCGTCCCAGACGTCGAAGACCCGACCCGCGAGCAGGCCGCGGAGGTGTTCGCCACCCTCAACCCCATGCCGACGCCCTGGGTCGATGCCGAGGATGTCGCGAACGCGGTGCTGTTCCTCGCATCGGACGAGGCGCGGTACGTGACCGGACTCGAGATGAAGGTCGACGCCGGCTTCTGTCTGGCCTGACGCCGGGCGAACCCATCCCATCAATGTGTGACAACTATGTGAAAGGACTTCTGTATGAGAGCAGTACAGATCGTGAAGGA
This sequence comes from Rhodococcus sp. NPDC127593, assembly GCF_042671975.1. Lineage (NCBI taxonomy): Bacteria > Bacillati > Actinomycetota > Actinomycetes > Mycobacteriales > Nocardiaceae > Rhodococcus > Rhodococcus sp. NPDC127593. Next base: position 46,921 of record NZ_JBHXWI010000037.1, read on the forward strand.
CGAATCCGGGCAGCGCGCAGAACTGACCGAGATTCCAGACGATGACATCGGCGAGGGCGACGTGACCATCGCGGTCGACTACTCGGCAGTGAACTTCAAAGACGGCCTCGGCGTGACGGGCATCGTGCCGGTCGTTCAGCGGTTCCCGGTCGTCGCCGGAATCGACCTGGCCGGCACGGTCGTGGACGCCCCCACGGAGTCGGGCTTCGCGCCGGGCGACACCGTCGCGGTGAACGGCTGGGGTCTGGCGGTCGACCACAACGGCGGGTTCGCCACACGTGCGAGAGTGCCGTCGAGCTGGTTGACCAGGATCCCTGCACGGTTCACCACCTGGCAGGCCATGGCGATCGGGACGGCCGGGTACACGGCTGCTCTCAGTGTCGTCGCGCTCCAGCGCCGCGGCGTCACTCCGAGTCAAGGTCCGGTGCTGGTGACGGGTGCCGCCGGCGGTGTCGGCTCGGTGGCGATCGCCCTGCTGGCCGCGCTCGGGCACGAGGTGCATGCCTCGACCGGGCGACCGAACGAGGAGGCATACCTGCGCGCCCTGGGAGCCGGGGAGATCATCTCGCGCTCGGCGTTGGCGGAACCTGCCGAGGCCGCACTCGGCGCCGAGCGGTGGGCAGCGGCAGTGGACACCGTAGGAAGCCACACCCTGGTGAATGTCCTGTCGCAGATCCGTTATGGAGGAACGGTGGCGAACTGCGGGCTCGCTCAGGGACTCGACCTCCCCGGCTCCGTCGCGCCGTTCATCCTGCGCGCCGTAACCCTCGTCGGGATCGACTCCGTCAATGCCCCCGTCAGCAGCCGAGAGGAGGCGTGGAATCTTCTGGACAAGCATCTCGACGACGCACTGCTCGAGAAGATGACATCCACGGTCCCGCTCGACCAGGCCGCGGCGGTGGCGCAACAGGTCCTCGCCGGAACCGTCCGTGGGCGAACGGTGGTGGACGTCAACGCCTGAGGGCGACAGCGGACGGCGGGTGGCCCACCGGTACGGGGCCACCCGCCGTTCCGTCAACAGATACGGCCCCATGCACACGACCGTCTCCCGGAGCCGGAACCCGCTGCCGGAAAGCTTTGGACTGCGTGCGCTCTGGCCGCTTGCCCGGCGGCCATCCGGGTCTATCCACAACGTGCGGTCTGGCTATCCCGCACCCGACTGCCGGAACAGGCAGTAACGTCACGCGTCCGAGTTCAGGCGGTGACCCCGTTCCGCCGAGCGAGCACTGCGCGCAACCGATCGTCGGCGGACGGTCCGGGCTGGAAGCTCGTGTGCTCCTCATCGAGTGGATCACCCGTAGAGCGGTCGATCAGCAGTGGATCGACATCTACACCCGAATCCTTGTGCACTAGACGGACATTGGGTGCTTCGGGCGGGAAGTTCTCGTTGCCCCAGGCGTAGAGCGCGATCAACACGGGCCGAAAGGCCCGTCCGGATTCGGTCAGGACGTACTCGTGCCGCGGTGGGCGTTCGCTGTAGCGACGACGCTCCAGCAGGCCTGCGTCGACGAGAACCCCGAGCCGACGAGACAACGAGTTCGTCGAAATCCCCAGGCTCTTTTGGAACTGGTCGAAACGGGTGATGCCGTGCGTGGCGTCGCGCAGGATGAGAATGCTCCACCAATCCCCCACCCGCTCGAGTGAGAGCGCAATCGGGCAGTCCATGTCCCGGAAGCTGGTACGTTCCATAATGGAAGCGTACCGCTAAGGGGCAACTTGCCGCTCATGTCACGCTCAGACAGCGCGAAAGGCCATCCGCGCTGTGCGGCCCGGTCTCGTTCTGCGAAGCCCCGTGGAGTCGCCGAGCGACAAACCGTCAGCCCCAGCAGCCCAGTCAGCCCCCAGTCCCCGCTCCGCTCGAATCTGTACGCCCGCCGCGCCGATTGTGCTATCGTTTTTTCAAGTGTTCACTTGAAAAATGGAGAACGAATGAGTGAGATCGCTTTCTCGCCGGCCCATGAGCAGGCCCGAGCCGTGGCCTCCGGCGAGGTGTCGAGCGTGGAGCTCGTCGACCTGTATCTCGAGCGGATCGCTACTCACAATCGCCGGCTGAACGCGGTCGTGACCCTCGATCCCGACCGGGCGCGCGCGGAGGCCGCCGCCGCGGATTCCAAGCGCGCCGCGGGCGAGAAGCTCGGACTGCTGCACGGCCTGCCGATCACCCTGAAGGACAGCTTCGAGACGAAGGGGATGCGGACGACCTGCGGACGACCGGATCTCGTGGACAACGTGCCGGAGCAGGACGCCGAGGCGGTCACCAGGCTCCGCGCGGCTGGGGCGGTGATCATGGGCAAGACCAACATGCCGGCCGGCAATCAGGACGTGCAGGCCGACAATCCCGTCTTCGGCCCGACCTCGAACCCGTGGGACACCTCGCGCACGTCCGGCGGCTCTGCAGGCGGTGGCGCGGTCGCGACGGCAGCCGGTCTGACGAGCTTCGACTTCGGCTCGGAGATCGGTGGCTCGACGCGGATCCCGTCACATTTCACGGGCCTGTACGGGCACAAGTCGACATGGCACTCCATCCCGCTGGCGGGGCACGTGCCCGGCGGTCCCGGTGACGGGCGTTGGCTCGACATGGATATGGCGTGCGCGGGCGCACAGGTGCGCGATCCGCGCGATCTGGTGCCGATCCTGCAGGCGACCGTGGGCCCCCTGGATCCCGACGGGGGCTTCAGCTACACGCTTCGGCCGCCGCGCGCGACGAAACTCGAGGACTTCCGCGTCGCGGTCTGGATCGACGACCCGGCGTGCCCGGTCGAGAGCGACATCGCGACCGCGATGGACGACGCCCGCACGGTGCTCGAGGCGGCCGGCGCCACCGTGGTCGAGCATCCCGCGAGCCTGCCCGTCGACATCGCCACCTCCCACAAAGCGTTCCGGCCGCTCGTGTACGGCGCGTTCAGCTACGACCGCTCCGGACTGACACCGGCCTCGAACGCCGCACTTCTCGGCCGCCTGCTGCAGCACCCCCGGGGCGACGCCGGACACGCCCTGAAGGGCACCTTCCAGTCGCACTACAGCTGGATGCAGGCCGACACCGCCCGCCACGCGATCCGGCTGCGATGGATCGAGTTTTTCAAGGACTTCGACGTCGTGCTGATGCCCGTCGCCCCCACCGTCGCGCCTCCCCATCACGGCAAGCTGATCGACAAGTTCGGTCGCTCGATCGACGTCGACGGCGAAAGCGCCCCTACTGGGACCAGGTCAAGTGGAGCGCCCTCGCGAACATCTCGGGTGGTCCGGCCACCACGATCCCGGTGCGCCGGGGGCGGACCGGACTGCCGGTCGGGCTACAGGTCATGGGCCCTGCCGGGGGTGATCTCACCACGATCGAGTTCGCGGCGCTGCTGGGCCGCGAGGTGGACGGCTACGTGCCACCGCCGGCCTACTCGTAAGGAGACGGAGCACCATTCGGCCCGCCAGGCGATCCTGCCCACTCGACCACAGCATTTATCCTGGCCCGCGAGGCGCCGGCCCGTTCGATACCCCTCCGCGCAGGCCATCATTCGCCCATCACTGCGCGGGCGCCGCGCTCGAACGGTCACTCAGCGGTTCCACTCACCATCGAACCAGATCGGTTCATTAACCAATATCATTCGTTATATTTTTATGAAGTGGATACTTTGTCGAATCCGCACCCGAAGGAGCACACGTGACCTCCCTGCACGAACCCCTGACCCTGCCCAACGGGCGGGTGCTGCCCAACCGAATCATGAAGTCCGCGTTGAGCGAGGCGCTCGGCGACAAGAAGAACTCCGCCGACCACAGGCTCGAACAGCTCTACCGAACGTGGAGCGAGGGAGGGTACGGCCTGATCATCACCGGAAACGTGATGGTCGATCGCCGTCAGCTCGGTGAGCCCGGCAACGTCGTGATCGAGGACAACCGGGATCTGGACGCGCTCTCGCGTTGGGCCAAGACCACGCAGGACGCCGGCGTCCCGATTTGGGTGCAGCTCAATCACCCCGGCCGCCAGTCCAACCCGCTCGCCCTCGGACACACCCCCGTTGCCCCGAGCCCGATCCCGCTCGACTTCCCCGGTGCCACCGCGCCGCGCGAGCTGACGTCAGCCGAGATCGAGGACATCATCGAGCGATTCGCGAACGCCGCGGCCGTGTGCGAAGAGGCCGGCTTCGACGGCGTGCAGGTGCACGGTGCCCACGGCTACCTCGTCGCACAATTCCTTTCGCCCCTGTCGAACCAGCGCACCGACGAGTGGGGAGGCGACCCGGAACGCCGCATGCGCTTCGTGCTCGAGGTCGTGCGCCGCATCCGGTCCCGCGTCTCTCCGGGCTTCGCCGTCGGCATCAAGCTCAACTCGGCCGATTTCCAGCGCGGAGGCTTCACCGAGGAGGAGTCCCGCGGCGTCCTCGCCGCATTGGCCCAGGAGGGCATCGACCTGTTCGAGGTCAGCGGCGGCAGCTACGAATCTCCGGCGATGATGGGCACGGCGGCGGCATCCACCCGGGCACGCGAGGCCTACTTTCTCGAGTACGCCCGCACCGTCCGCACACTGGTGGGTGACATCCCCCTGGCGGTCACCGGCGGCTTCCGATCGCGTACCGCGATGGAGAACGCCATCGAGAGCGGCGAATGCGATGTCGTCGGCATCGGTCGCCCCACGGTCACCACGCCGGACGCCGCAGACGTGATCCTTGCCGGACGCGCTCCGGCCCTCGTCGCCCACCAGCTGCGCCTCGGCATGCGCCGTGTGCTCGGCAAGATCGCCGACGTCAAGGCGCTCGACGGCTTGCTCGACCTCAGCTGGCACACGGACCAGTTGCATCGTCTCGGCGCCGGGCTCGCACCAGACCCGGACCGCGGACGCCTCACTACCGCCGTCGCCATGGTGCGCCGGAACGGTCGGACGTCGTTCCGGCCCAAGCGCGGTTGACCCAAAGGAGTGTCATGTTGAACTTGTCGATCCTTCTCGAGGACTCCGCCCGCAGATATCCCACCCGTCCCGCGCTGGTGCTGGGCGACACACGGCTCACCTACGCCCAAGTCGACGCCGCCGCCAACCAGGTCGCCAACCTTCTCGTCGAACGCGGCATCCAGCCGGGCGACAAGGTTGCGCTCAGCTGCCCGAACCTGCCCTGGTTCCCGATCATCTACTACGGCGTCCTCAAGGCCGGCGCGGTCGTTGTTCCGCTCAACGTGCTCCTCAAGCGCCGCGAGGTCGCCTACCATCTTGCCGACGCCGACGCGACGGCGTACTTCTGCTTCGAAGGCACCCCCGAGCTGGCCATCGGCGCCGAGGGCCACGCCGGATTCGGTGAGTCGCCCGCCGAGCACTTCTTCCTGATCACCGCGGACCCCATGGCGCCGAGCCCGATCGAGGGCGTCGAGACGCTGGGCCAGGCGCTGGCGGGCAAGCCCACGACCTTCGACTCCGTCGTCACGGAGGCAACCGACACCGCGATCATCCTGTACACCAGCGGGACGACCGGCCAGGCCAAGGGCGCCGAACTGTCGCACGCGAACACGATGCTCAACACCCTCACCGTCAACCGGCTCTTCGACAACCAGCCCACCGGCGACACCCACATTCTCACCCTTCCGCTCTTCCACACCTTCGGTGCGACCGTGCAGATGCACGCCGGCTTCTCCATGGCGGCGACGCTGCTCCTGGTCCCCCGCTTCGACGCGCAGCAGGTGATCGGGCTCATGCAGACCGAGGACGTCACCTTCTTCGCCGGGGTACCGACGATGTGGTGGGCGCTGCTCGATGCGCTCACCGACGACGTCGACATCGACCGGATCGCCAGAAACCTGCGCATCGGCGTCTCCGGCGGGGCCAGCCTTCCGCTCGAGATCATCACCAAGGTGAAGGAGCGTCTCGGCGTCCAGATCCTCGAGGGCTACGGACTCTCGGAGACCTCCCCCGTCGTGACATTCAGCGACCCGGACCGGGAGCCCCGGGCAGGCTCGATCGGCGTCCCCATCTGGGGTGTGGAGTGCAAACTCGTCGACGAGGAGTGGAACGAAATCACAGACGACGGTTCAGGTAGTGCGATCGGGGAGATTGCGATCAAGGGCCCCAACGTCATGAAGGGCTATTACGGACGTCCCGAGGCCACTGCCGAGGTCATCAGGGACGGGTGGTTCCGTACCGGCGACCTCGCACGCAAGGACGAAGACGGCTTCTACTACATCGTCGACCGCGCCAAGGACATGATCATCCGCGGAGGCTTCAACGTGTATCCGCGTGAGCTCGAGGAGGTGCTGATGACGCACCCCGGCGTCAGCCTCGCGACCGTGGTCGGCGTGCCGCACGAGAGCCACGGCGAGGAGGCCAAGGCGTTCGTCATCCTCAATCCGGGCGCCCGGACCACCGTCGACGAGCTGGTCGCCTGGGGAAGGGAACAGATGGCGGGCTACAAGTATCCCCGTATCGTCGAGATCGTGGCGTCACTGCCGATGACCGCCACCGGCAAAATTCTCAAGCGCGAGCTCAGCTCGCGCCCCGTCGGCGATCGTGTCGCCAACAGATCCGCAGTCAACTGATGAAGTCGGTCACGCGCGAGGCTTGCCCGCAGCGATGCCGCATCGCCGACCCGCATCGAGAAGCTCATTCTCGCGGTAGAGCGCCGGCGGCTACGGCCTCCTCGCTGGCAACGTGGTGAGGACTGGTGGCACCTGGGAGAGCAGCCCGGCAACGAGCGGCGACCTCCGCACGAGGATCTCGCGTCGACTCGTCCGTCGATGATCGGACCAGTGGCGGAAGCCGCGCGGTGGGCGAGCCGCACCTGTGATCGGCGCTTGGGGCCGGACATGGCGCCTTGGGGTTCACGAAGACACGGGAGAGGAAATACGGTGAAAGCGTTACGTTCTCGATCGTGACGGGAACAACGACGGTGTGCGGTCAAGCGAGATACCCACCCCGCAGTTGCGAGATGGTGACGTCTTGGTTCAGGTCCCCGCCGCGAGTGTGAATCCCTTGGATCTTCAAGATCGAGAAGCCGGATTGAACAGGACCGTGCAACAGGTGCTGTGCCTGTTGATCTTTCGGATCAACCGGAAAGCGAAACGCTGCGGGGTGAGATTCCTTCCTGCTCATGAAATCGAGCGGAGACCAACTACGCCAGCTCGCATTCGTCATCGATGGCACGCCATACGCCCGGGTCGTCGATCACGTCTTTCTGTTCGAGGCGACCAAAGAGGCTCTCGTTTATGTCGAACGGGGACGCGCAACGCAACGTCGTCGTCAAGAGCAGATGAGATACGTGTGCCGGGCGAAAGACCGAAGTCTCCCGAAGTGGACAGCCGTCGTTGTGTGCGCATGGGGTGTGCGAGTGATGGATACATCTGGCACGGACGGCCGGCGCGTTCCAGGCGCCCCCTTCTCGAGGTCGACGAACACATCGATCAGGCGACACCCAGACCCGTCCCGTCAGCCTTGTCGCACACCTGAATATGACCTCGTTTCTACAACCACCAGCAAGGTCCGATAATGGAGGTTCACGGCGCGGTGCCGAAGCCCATCAGGGAAGCCGCCACCCCGATTGGCGCGGGAACAGATCACCGAGCGACTTGTCGACGCCACCACCAAGCTGCTCGCCGACAAGGGCCCTGCTGAGATCAAAGCACGGTCGGTCGCCGAGGCCGCGCGTGTATCCACGATGGCGGTGTACTACCACGTCGGCGGACTACCGGAGCTACTCCACGCCGTCGTCGACCGAGGATTCCGAGACCTCGACCGGGCCTTCGAAGCGGTCCGTCCCAGCGACGACCCCGTGGCCGACCTCTTCACAATGGCACTATCCAGCCGCCGGCTCGCCCAGCAGAACCCGCACCTCTACGATCTGGTGTTCGGACTCTCAACACGCGGAAGCTACCGACCACTTCAATCGCCGACCCCCGGCACCAACGCACGATCAGAGACGTTCCAGGCCGCCTTTGCCCATGTAGTCCAGGCATGCACTCGCCTCATGCGCAGCGGCCGCATCCATGGTGACCAAGACCCCGAGATCGTCGCCACCCAACTGTGGAGCTGCGTCCACGGCTTCATCACCCTGGAACTGAGTGGCCACTTCACCCAATTCCGCGACCCTGTCCGCCATGTCCTGCAACCAATGACAACGAACGTCCTAATCGGGCTGGGCGACATCGTCGAGCTGGCCTACGCATCCCACGATTCGGCACTCGCTGCCGCGAGCGCTGTGGCGGAACGCCTTTGACTTCTGAGTGCGGTCGCGACGACCGAGATAACTACTCCCGGTTCGCCTTCATTGACCGAAGGAAGCGGCAATGTAACCGAAGTTCCCGAGGCCGAGCCACTTCCACCTCACACCTGGGAAGTGCCGTCTACGTGACAGCTGCGCGCTTACGCGTCGTCGCCCCACGATCTGGACCACGCCGGCGGTCACCCATGCCGTGCGGCACTGGCTTCTGTGCGCATAGGTACGCACTACCGGTGCGTCATCACTGACTCGTTCGCTCGCACCGCAGCCCGAAGGGGTCGACTTCGTCGCTCACCGGTCGGCAGGCACCACACCGCGAAGTCAAGCGGGTCGAGTTCATCGGCGTCATTCACGAGTCCTCCGACTTGACCCTCCGCATGGCATCCAGGAGACGAATTCCCCTCTCGCGGCGTGCCTGAATCAGCTCGCCGGCGCGCCCACGCCGCCGAGTCTGTATACGCGGAGGAACTCGTCCATGTCCTCGGCGCTCGCTTCGACGATGAGCGCGCCGGACTTCAGGGCGTCTGCCACTGTGATCTCGTCGTTCGCCACGGCAAACAGTGTCGAGATATCGGTCTCGAGACGCACTTTCGGCGTCGTGGGGGCAGCGCCCGGCCTGAGCACGATGCCGTTCGCTGACGGACCGATCCATGCGGATTCCTCGCCCACGTCGAACTGGACCACGCCACCGAAGCGGCTGGCGCCGTCTGCGTCGGCGCGCGCGAACATCCCCTGGATGATCCACTCTGCGCGTGTCATGTCCGCCTCGTTGAACCCTGCACCGTGCCGGAGTCCCCAGGCTGCTAACTGCCCCAACATCGGACGTAGTTCCTCACCAGCGCTGGTGAGTGCGTACGCCGCGACCGATGCCGGCGGAGGCAGCACGATTCGTTCGATCAGATCGGCCTCTTCCAGGCTCTTGAGGCGACTCGCGAGAAGGTTGGTGCCAATACCCGGCAGTCCCGACGCCAGGTCCTTGTACCTGCGGGGACCCATTCCCAGGTCGCGCATGATGAGCAGGGTCCACCGCTCGCCGAGAAGGTCGAGCGCACGAGCGAGCCCACAATTCTGGCCGTACGTTCGAGCATTCATACCCATAGTATAGTCGCTACTTCATTTTCATGTTGTTACCGCTTGCTATTTCACCGAGCCCGGGTGGACGACCACAGCGTGCCCGACGAAGCCGACCACCACGTCCGCGGAAAACCGATCGCGAGGGGCCGGCTTCATCAGGGCACCAGATGGGTCCAACGCTGTAGTCAGAGACCGCGACCCATCTGCGATTCATCGCGAAGGTCGCCGGTGCCTCAACCGGCGAGGAACCGCTTGACCTCGGTGGTGAACTCCTCGAGGTGCTGGAAGAGGAACGCGTGACCGGCATCGCTGTAGAGCACGAGTTTGGCCGACGGGAGGTGCTCGACCGCCGAGTAGGAGGCGAAGGCGTGGATCATCACGTCGTGCATCCCGTTGGCGTAGAGGACGGGTTGGGTGATCGTCTTCAGGTTTTCCACCACCCGTTCCCAGGGTGTCGCCAGGCTCGCGGCGATCGCCTGAAGCTGACCCATGGCGGCCTCTTCGCTGACGACCGGTGCGCCTGCGGGCATCGCGGCGGAGACCTTGTCGAAGTGCTCGAGCCCCAGCTTCCGGGCTTCCTCGGTCTCCGGATAGAAGAGGTACAGAGTGTCCTCCAGGTCAGCGTTCGGCTTCGCCATGATCCCCAGGACACGCTCGGACATGCTCGGCATGTTGGGGGCGAGACCGGACCCGCTTCCCGCGACGATCAGTTTACGGACGAGACTCGGCCGCGTCAGGGTGACGGCCTGCGCGACGACACCGCCGAACGACCATCCGAGCAGATCCACCTCGGTCAGTCCCAGTGCGTCGATGAAGTCGATCGCACCGGCGGCGAAGTCCTCCACGGTGGTGAGGGCTTCACCGCCGGTGTAGCCGATCCCGATGTTGTCGAAGAGGATGACGTCGCGATCGGCGGCGAGGATGTCGAGGAACTCGGGATCCCACCAGTCGACGGTGGCACGGAAGCGGTGAACGAGAACGAGTGGGATCCCACCGCGCGGGCCGAACCGGCGGTAGGTGAAGCGGCCCAGCGCTCCGTCGACCTGGAGGTTCTCAGCGGTGTTGATCGATGTATAGGTGCTCATGTCGATTCCCTCGGAATTGTCGTAATGGTATGACTTCTGCGACCGAAACCCGGTCCGCCGGTGACGTCATCGGCGCCCACTCCCTGCCGTGGACGCAGCCGTGTGACGTCGACGAAATGCCGACAGTGTCGACGAAATAGAGTTCGTATCAAGAGATCTCGGCCAGGGTCGGGTAGTCGGTGTAGCCGTGGGCGCCGCCGCCGTAGAGGGTGCCGAAGTCGACCTCGTTCAGTTCGGCACCGGTGCGCCACCGCTCCACGAGGTCCGGATTGGCCAGGAATCCCCGCCCGACGACGACCGCGTCGGCAAGTTCGTTGCCGAGAAGCTCCTCGACCGTCTCCAGCGAGGTGGCGGCTGGAGCAGCGAGGTTGAGGAGCACCGAGCTACCGAATCGCTGACGCAGGTCGCGGACAAGCGGTTCGACGGCCTCGAACGGGTTGGCGAGGATGCTCAGGTACGCCAGACCCAGCGGAGCGATCCCGTCGACGACCGCCCGGTAGGTGGCGGTCAGGTCCTCCCCGGGAACCTCACCGATACCGTTCAACTGGTGGCCGGGCGAGAGTCGCAGACCGACCCGGTCCGCGCCGACCGCATCGGCCACCGCCGTCACGACCTCGACGACGAACCGGGCCCGCCGTTCCGGCGAACCGCCGAACTCGTCGTCGCGCAGGTTGACCGTGGGATCGAGGAACTGGTGCAGCAGGTAGCCATTCGCCCCGTGGACCTCGACCCCGTCGAGTCCGGCGCCGATCGCGTTCCGGGCCGCGGCGACGAATTCAGCTATCACGGCGGTGATCTCGCCGGACTCGAGCGCCCGCGGCACGTCGTGGTCGACCATGCCCGAGAACGTGAACATCTGCCCGGGAGCCTGAACCACGCTGGGTGCAACAGTGTCGGCCCCATCCTTGTTGCTCGCATGCGCGACCCGGCCGACATGCATCAACTGCGCGACGACCGTTCCCCCGGCCTCGTGCACGCCGTCGGCGACGAGCCGCCACCCGGCGACCTGCTCGTCGGTGTACAACCCGGGCACAGCCGGATAACCCTGACCGACCGCACTGGGTGCGATGCCCTCGGTCACGATGAGCCCCGCCCCGGCGCGCTGGGCGTAATACTCGGCGTTCAGCGCGGTCGGGGCGTTACCCTCTCCCGCGCGGCTGCGAGTCAGCGGCGCCATGACGAACGACTGAGGCAGATCCCATGATCCGATCCGTACCGGTGTGAATGCGACAGACATGCGGTGTTCCTCCTGAAGGGACTGTCATAGTGCCCGAATTCAACATCTACTTTAAAAAACAATAGCGTTAACTACATGTTATGGCAATGTCGCACGCAAGAGTCCATGCTCAGCTGGTCAATCGGCCCTCACCGTCTCGCCGGTCGAGTTCGCGCAGCATCGTCTGCGTCACGGCATCGGAGGCCTGATGCGCGTCGAGCACCATGCCCACCACCCCCCGCAAGGCTGAGACCCCGGCCCATCGTCGCGGACGGAACACCCGCGTCTTCCTACGTTCGATTCCGCCTACGATCGCCGTCGCGGCCTCCGCGGGCGTGATCCGCTTCCGAAACGGACGAGGCAGGGTTCCGAGCAGCTTCTGCGCGGTGGGGTCGCTGTCGACGCTCTGTCGGATCATCTCGGTGTCCACGAGCGAGAAGTACACGGTCGTCACAGTGACGTCGTGAGATGCGAGCTCCACCCGCAGTCCCCGACCCAGTTGCTCAACGGCCGCTTTGCTCATCGCATACGGAAGGGTGCCGGCGCCATTCAAGAAGGCGAACACCGAGGACAGAAGGACGACGTGCCCTCGGTTCGCGATGATCGACGGCAGACACGCCTGGACGGTGGTGAGCACACCGCCGACATTGATGTCCCACAGCCGATCGTTGACATGATTCGACGAGGCGCGCACGGTCGATCCCCGCGCTGCGACACCGGCATTCGCGATGACGATGTCGATCCGGCCGAAATGGTCCAACACCTTCTCGACGGCGGCGGCCATGTCATTGGCGTCGGTCACGTCGCCCTTGAGCAACAACATGCCCGCAGCCTCGCCGTGGACGGCGATCTGCGACTCCTCCAGATCAATGATCACGACGTGCGCACCCTTGTCCGCAAGGAGCTGCGCGGTCGCGGCACCGACGCCACGGGCACCGCCCGTGATCACCGCGACCTTTCCGCTGACCGACGTCCGGCTCTCGTTGTCACCCATTAGATTTCCTCCGTGCCTGCGGCCGGCCGACGCCGGTCGTCGATGTTATTGCAGTCACAGTAAGAACTTGCAAGTGTTATTGTCAATGGTATCTTTTTTTAAAGTTCCTAGTCGCGGCAGTCAACTGTCAGGCCGATCCGCGTCCCCCGTGCGGCCCACACGAGTACCGAGGAATCCAGTGGCGGCGATAACCGTGCGAATGGCCGCCGTTGCCGATCGACGCGACCGGATTTCGCTTTCTCGGCCCTTCGTGATGAGGGCCGGAACGAGGTAACTCTCCGCGCCTTGGCAGACCGGAATCTCTCGAACGCATTCCTGGAGAACGGCATCCAAACCGCGATCGCCATGCTCGGTTCGGACCCCCTCGGCTGAGCCGCGAGGTCGGAACAAGCCGCTCCCCGAGGTCACAGTTTCTGATTCCAACGTTTGCCCGAGTCCGCCACGTTCGCGACTACCGGGGTTGCCATCCTGGTATAACTTCGTTATCGTCTGAAGGATTCCCCCGGAAGGTTGACTGAAATGAAGGCATTCGTCGTAGAGAAGTACGGCAAGGACGGGCTGCGCGCCGCCGAGGTACCCGAGCCGGCTGTCGGTGACGACGACGTCCTCGTTCGAGTGAGCGCCACCAGCATCAACCCATTGGACAAGATGGTCCGCGACGGGGAGTTCAAGCAGCTCCTGAAGTACAAGACCCCGTTCCTTCTCGGCCACGACGTCGCCGGAGTGGTGACGCAGGTCGGCTCCGCCGTACGCGACTTCACGGCCGGCGACGAGGTCTACGCCCGTCCCCGCGACCTGCGCATCGGAAGCTTCGCGGAGTTCATCGCTATCGACCAGGCCGACATCGCGCCGAAGCCTGCCTCGCTCACCGTCCAGGAGGCAGCCGCGGTGCCGCTGGTCGCGCTTGCCGCCTGGCAGATCCTCGTTGTTCGGGCCGGCGTGAAGCCGGGGCACAAGGTGCTCGTCCACGCAGGAGCCGGTGGCCTCGGTTCGACGGTCATCCAGCTGGCCAAGCACCTCGGTGCCACCGTCGCGACGACCACCAACACGCCCACCGCGGACCTGGTCAGAAGGCTCGGCGCCGACATTGTCGTCGACTACACCCGAGAAGATTTCTCAACGATGTTGTCCGGCTACGATTTGGTACTGGACTCTCTGGGCGGGAAGAACCTCGAGAAGTCGTTGACGGTCCTGAAGCCCGGTGGCCTCGCTATCGGCGTTGCGGGCCCACCCGACGCCGGATTCGCCAAGCAACTCGGCGCTCCGAGACTCTTGGGTGTGGCCATGAACGTGCTCAGCCGCAAGATTCGCAAGCAGGCAAAGGCACTAGGAGTGCGCTACGAGTTCTTCTTCATGCAGGCCAGCGGATCCCAGCTGCGCGAGCTCGGCGCCCTGTACGACAGCGGGAAGCTCCGCCCGATCATCGACCGGATATTCCCATTCGACGAAACGCTGGAGGCGATGGCGCACGTCGAACAGGGCCGCACCACGGCCGGCAAGGTCGTCGTCTCGATGAGCCCCGACCACCGCTGACATCGGGGCACGCTCGGACCGTTCACCCGGGGCCGTCACCGGAACAGGCGGTGACGCCGTTGGTAAACGCGACGGCACCTAATTCGCAGAGACATGGCAGTCGAAAATCGAACGCCGGTGATAGCCGCCGCGAGACAACCGAACCAGCTGTGTCATACCTCGCTGTGTCCAGCTTGGTTCGTACGGGCTTTTTTCAACCCAGGAGGAACGATGACCCTGAGAGTCAGGAACGCAAACAACGCGCCGACGCTGTACGTCGACATCGATGGAACGCGATTCGCCTATCGAGAGTTCGGGCCGAGCACGGGCGTCCCCTTGGTGTTCCTGCACCACTTCACCGCGGTCCTTGACGACTGGGATCCCCGCGTGATCGACGGCATCGCTTCCGAGCGCCGCGTGATCATCTTCGACAACCGCGGCGTCGGCGGATCCGGGGGACGAACGCCCACAACGGTTGCGGCGATGGCTGACGACGCGATCGCTTTCATTCGAGCACGTGGCCTGGAGCAGGTCGACCTGATGGGATTCTCCCTGGGTGGATTCGTTTCGCAGGCCATCGCGACGAAGGAACCGCAACTTATCCGGAAGCTCGTCCTTGCAGGCACGGGCCCCGCCGGAGGGGCCGGCGTCGGCGCGATCACCCCGAAGCTTCTCGGCGACACCCTGCACGGCCTGCTCACCTTCAAGGACCCGAAGCGCTACCTATTCTTCACCAGGACACCCAACGGCAAGGCAGCCGCGGCGGCGTACATGCACCGGCTCGAGGAGCGCACCGACGACCGCGTCGGCCGGACGTCGGTGAGGGGGATCGCTGCACAGATCGTTGCGATTCGCCGCTGGGGATGCCAAGACGCCATGGACCTGGCCTCGATCAAGCAACCGGTCCTGGTCGCCAATGGCGAGGACGACCGCATGCTCCCGACACGGAGCTCGTTCGACCTTGCGCACCTACTTCCGAACGCATCTCTCCGGATTTACCCGGACGCTGGCCACGGGGGCGTCTTCCAGTGCCGCGAGCTGTTCGTCCCACAACTGCTGGAATTTCTCAGCTGACGGACTGAAACACCTAGCTAGTAGTGCCTGTCGTTTCTTGTCGCGACCCGACGCCGCATTGCCCTCCAGGGGCAACTGGAGCCCGAGAGGTTGGCGAATTGGTCAACAGAACCAACTCGTACCCGATGCTGTGGCCGTCGAGCTCGAGCGGCAGCGTGCGAGGCGCTGCCCGACGATTTCCCGCGACGGGTCGAGGCGCCGGGAGATCTTCCGGCGCAGCACCGCAACCTGCTGCCTCGAACAGCCCGCACTCGCGCACCATCGAAAATACCCGGCGTGCCAAGAGCACCGCCGGGAACATAATCGGTCAACGGAAGGACATTAGGATGAAAGACGACCAGGCACAGTTCGCATCCCACCGAGGTGGTAGTCCCACACGGCGGAGATTGCAGTGGACCCTCGCGATACTGGCGCTACTACCCACGGTTAGCGCGGTCGGGGAAATCGTGCGCGGACCTCAGGGAGTTCCGGGCGGATCGCCAGCTGTGGTACCGACGGTGGACAGCGCTCTTCGATATGCCAACGTGTACAAGTTCGCGGTGGGGCCCGTCATCTGGTCTCAGCTCGCACGTGTCGAGCGATCGCCGGCCTTGACATTCGCACTCTCGACAGTGTTCGTCGGCGGTCTGGCTCGCCTGAGGTCCTGGCAACAGAGCGGGCGACCGCACCCCGTTACCGTGGCAGCGGTCGTGCTCGAAACCGTCGGAACGCCTATGGCGATTGCCTGGCAGAGGCGCGTTACTTCGAATCGACCGTAACCGAGTCGTCGTCCTGCTGCCTCGGGCGGCGTGATCTCTAGGCAGGCCACAGCATGGCCTACGCGATCACCGAGTCCGTCCCCGTCGGGCTGTTCGACGGCAGCATCGCCGGTCAGGCGATCACCCGGTTGCCCTGAGCCGGCGCCGCCTCACGTCCTTCGCGAACCTCGCCCGATGAGGAGCGACCCCCGGTACTCGTTTTGTCGTGAACTACTGTCCCTCGGTGGGTGCGCTGTTCGAACGCGGACGTTTGCCGTACGACTGGATTGGCACACGCAAGGTCGCGCACTCCTGAGGTGGTCGGCGATATCCTGGGTAGATCATCGAGAGGTGAACTATGTGGCAATATCGACCGCACCCGCCGACGGGATGAATCGATGTAATCGATGTCCGATGTCGATCCATTCGCGACCCAACGCGACGAGTCCGGTTCGGTCGCGGCGGAGTTGGCGGCGGTGGGGTTCGAGGACGCCCAGGAGATCGGCCGCGGCGGTTTCGGTGTGGTCTACCGCTGCACGCAAACGTCACTCGACCGCACTGTCGCGGTCAAGGTCCTCACTGCGGCCCTCGACGAGCAGAACCGGGCACGCTTCTTCCGTGAACAGCACGCGGCGGGGCGGCTGACCGGACACCCCAACATCGTGAACGTCCTCCATGTCGGCGCCACCGACAACGGCCGGCCCTACATCGTCATGCCGTACCACCCGCTGGACTCCCTCGACGCACACATTCGCCGGGACGGCCCGCTCCCCCTGCAGGACGCCCTGCGGCTCGGGGTGAAGATGGCAGGTGCCCTGGAGTCCGCGCACCGGCTCGGCATCCTTCACCGCGACGTCAAGCCCGGCAACATCTTGCTCACCGACTACGGCGATCCAGCGCTCGCGGACTTCGGCATCGCGCACATCGCCGGTGGCTTCGAGACCACCGCGGGCATCGTGACGGGTTCACCCGCGTTCACCGCCCCCGAGGTCGTCCGCGGCGAACCCGCTGCCACCGCCGCGGACGTATATGGCTTGGCCGCAACATTATTCGCTGCCATCACCGGTCATGCCGCCTTCGAACGCCGCAGCGGCGAGCAACTGGTCGCACAGTTCCTGAGGATCACCTCGGAACCGATTCCAAATCTCGGGGAACTCGGAATCACCGCCGAGGTGAGCGCGATCGTCGAACGTGCGATGACCGCAGACCCACGAGCCCGCCCGTCCGCGGCGGAGCTGGGCGAACAACTCCAGGAAGCCCAGCGTCCCCAGGGGTTTCCCGGTCGACGACATGGCCTTGCACACCGAACCGGAAGCCGCACAACAAAAAGAGCCGCCGGCGCGAGCCACTTCCTCTGCGGGGCCGGACGCGCCGGCAGGACACTGGCGGACAGGGCCGGCGACGGATTCGCGCCGGAAGGGCAACGTCCCGCTGGAGCTGACCAGTTTCGTCGGCCGGCGCACCGAGCTGCGCGAGGCGAAGAACTTGCTGTCCACCGCACGGTTGGTGACATTCACCGGAATCGGCGGCGTGGGAAAGACTCGCCTGGCGCTGCGGGTTGCCGGCAAACTGGAGCGCGATTTCCTCGACGGCGTGTGGCTGGTGGAGTTGGGTGAGCTGCGCGACGAGTCACTGCTGGCGTTTCTGGTGGCGAGTGTCCTAGGTTTGCGCGACCAGTCCGCGAGGCCTGTCAACGATGTGCTGGTCGAGTTCCTGGCCTCCCGGGAGTTGTTGCTGGTGCTCGACAACTGCGAGCAGGTGGTGGACGGTGTGGCGAAGCTCGCCGAATCACTGCTGCGCGTCTGTCCTCGACTACGCATTCTCGCGACCAGCCGCGAACCGCTCGGTATCGGAGGAGAAGCAGTGTTGCTGATCCACCCGCTCACTGTCCCGGACCCGGGCCGCCCGACGAAGGGCGCATCCCGCAACGATGCGGTGACCTTGTTCGCTGAACGGGGCGCCGCCGCCCTACCCGGGTTCGAGGTCACCGAGGACAACAACACGGTCACCGTCGCGCGGATCTGTCAGCGGCTCGACGGGCTGCCGTTGCCGATCGAACTGGCGGCGGCCCGACTGCGAGCGATGACGCCCGAGCAGATCCTGCAGCGCCTGACCGACCGTTTCTCGCTGCTGACCCGCGGCAGCAGGGACGCACCCTCGCGGCAGCAGACGCTGCGGATGTGCATCGACTGGAGCTACGAACTGTGCACACCACAGGAACAGCAGGCGTGGGCAAGATTGTCGGTGTTTGCCGGAAGCTTCGAACTCGATGCGGCAGAACAGCTCTGCAACGGTGACCTGAGCATGGGGGAACTCCTCGATACGGTGACCTTCCTGGTCGACAAGTCGATACTGTTCCGAGAGCCGTCGGGCGCCGTAGTGCGTTTCCGGATGCTCGAGACCCTGCGCGAGTACGGCCGCGACAAGGCGCAGGACGCCGGCCGGTACCAGGAACTCCGCCGCCGGCACCGGGCCTGGTGTGAACAGATGGTCCTCGACGCGGAGACCGACTGGATCAGTCCAGACAGCTCGAGTGGATCGGCCGGCTCGAGCGGGAGCAACCGAACCTCCCAGAAGCGCTGGAGTTCTGCGTGACCGACAGTCCCGAGGCCGGTCTCCGTTTCGCCGGCTCGCTTTTCTCCTTCTGGATCTCCCGGGGCCAGTTCAGTGAAGGGCGCCACTTTCTCGACCGCCTACTGGCGCAGCAGTCCAGGTCGCCCACCGCCGACCGGGCCAAAGCGACCAACGCTGCCAGCGTGGTGGCGGGCCTGCAGGGCGACGTGCGACGCAACCGATCTCGTCGAGGACGGTCGCACGCTCCGCGACCGGACACCGGACCCAGCGGTGCGCGCGCACCTCGACAACGCCGAGGGCTATCTGGCAATTTTCAACGGGAACCTAGCCGAGGCGAGCACGCATTTCGAAAACGCCGCCCAGGCCTTCGCCGACCGGCACCAACTCGTCCTCCAGGTCGCGGCCCTGGTCGGTCTCGGCATGGCATACGAACTCCTGGATAACAGGGAGCGAGCGATCGAATGCTACGAGCGGGTACTCACGATCACCGAGGCGCACGGCGAATCGATGTACCGGTCGTACACGCAGTGGGCCCTCGCCGTCGTGGTGTGGCGGCACGGCGACCGCTCGCGGGCCGTGCCGCTACTCGAGCAGACGCTTCAGCTGGCACGGCAGGTCCACGACCGCCTCAACGCCTGCATGTGCCTGCAAGCGCTGGCATGGATCGCGGCCGACGAGCACAAACCCCAGCGCGCGGCCGTCCTGATGGCCGCCGCCGCGGAGTTGAGCCGGTCGGTGGGCAGCCCGACCGTATTGTTACCCGGTCTCCTCGCACACCAGGACCAGTGCGAACGAGAAACTCGCCGGGCCCTCAGCAAGCAGGCCTTCGCCTCCGCCATTCGTACGGGCGGGGCGTTCGGGTTCGACGCAGCCACAGCCCCGGCCGACACACCCGGATGCGCGGAATGGAACACCTCGACAAGGTCGTTCACGTCGATCAGTCGCCCATCGGGCGGAGTCCGCGTTCGAACCCGGCAAGGTACACGGGCGTATTCGACAACGGACGTTGTTCGCGCAGACCACTGCTGCGAAAGTCCGGGGATACACCCCCGCGATTCAGCTTCATCGTCAAGGGCGGTCGTTGCGAGGACTGCCTCGGAGAGGGCACGTCCACGGTGGAGATGAACTTCCTTCCCGACGTTCACGTCGAGTGCGAAACATGCGGTGGACGACGGTTCAACCGGGACACGCTCGACATCCGGTTCAAGGGCAGGTCCATCGCAGATGTGTTGGAGATGCGGATAACCGAGGCCGCGGAATTCTTCGAGTCGCATCGCATCATCTCCCGCTACCTCACCACACTCGACCGCGTGGGTCTCGGCTACCTCGCTCTCGGTCAAAGCGCGCTGACCCTCTCGGGCGGTGAGGCACAGCGAGTCAAGCTGGCGACGGAGCTCCAGCGTCGCACCCGCGGGCAGTCTCTGTACATCCTGGACGAGCCGACGACCGGTCTGCAATTCGGGGACGTGTACCGGGTGCTGGAGTTGCTCCAGGCCTTGGTCAAGAAGGGCAACACCGTCGTGGTGATCGAACACAATCTCGACGTGATCCGCTGTGCCGACTGGGTGATCGATCTCGGACCTGATGGTGGTCGGCGCGGCGGAACGGTGGTCGGGTGTGGAACCCCCGAAGATCTTGCATCAGTGGAGGATTCCCAGCCCGGGAAGTACCTTCGGTCAGCTCTGACGGGCCGGCCGGCCGGGATGACGACTTTTCGGCGCCAGGGCCCGGCCGGGACCCGATGTGGGAGTTGACGAGGGGGTGAGCTTCTCTCAGAAGAAGTGGCTCATATTCTGCGAGAGGATCACGGTGTGATCTAGAAGAATTTGTCTGCCGGCAATCCTCAGGCCGCCGTTCTCCCGCCGCAGGACGTCTTCCCGTCGACCGACCCACCAGTCAGTGTGGCGTTCGTAAGAACCTCGATAGAACACGAAGTTGCTGTGCGCCTGGATTGTGTCGTCGTCTTTCTCGACCACGCGGATGTTGGTGAAGAGATGCCTTGTTCGGGAGGGTGGATTTTCCCCCCATGCGTATTGGCTTTCAAGCTTTTTTGCGCGAAAAGTGAGTAGCTCTTTGTCATCGTCGAAGAAGGCCATGTCGCCGGGCTTGTTGCTGAACTCTTCGTCCAGCTGACCGGTCAGTCGAGTCTGCCTGACCGGCATGAAGTAGCGACAATCATCTGTGAACAAGTCCACCCACGCGGTGAACTTGTGTGCGTCCAAAAGGGCTGCCTCGTAGTAGTAGAACTGTTCGATCTCGTGTTGCTCCGCTGCGGAAATCAAAGGTATCGGCGGTGGAAAATATTGTGGGACTACGGGAGTTACTTCCTCCGTGGGGTCCGACTGCGGCGGGACGATCGACGGGAACTTCGTCGCACTGCCGTTCGATGGTGTTGACATAATTTCGGTCACCGCGCCTCTCCAGGTAGGGTATGGCTCGTTATCAGGCTGGGCCAGTCCGCTGCATTCATCCAGTCCGCCCACGCGCGGCGCGACCAGCGAACGTAGGCTTCGGTGGTGTAGCGCGACTGCATAACTGGAAAACCAAGCTCTTCGTCGTCGATCATCTCCCCGAGCCCGAGGCCCATGCTCATATTCAAAGGTGCGTCACGCATCACCGCGGTCTCGGTACCTCGGGTACTCAGCTCGAAGTTCTCGCCATCGTCCTGCTCGACCAGGCCGGCTGGTCCGACGCGCCGCAGTTGGTTCATGCGCGCGCCTTTACGTTCTTCGTCAGAGGCGCTCACGTCGGTGAAGCAGAAGTACCAATTCTCCGTCTCCATTGGGCCCTTGGGGTGGCGAATCTCCAAGACCTGCAGAGATGAGGTGAGTAGTGTCATGTGCGGAAAGATGGTCGAATGATCGTACTCATTCAGAGTATCTGCGACGTGGCCGTACTCGCCTAGGACAATTCGTCCTTCTTGGGCCCAGAACATACCGTTGATCTCGTCGACCGTCGAGCCCAATTCAGTGACGTAGGACGCGTGCGTGGTCGCAGGGTGGTAGTAGTCCGAGTCGTTCTCGATCGGAACTTTCCAATTGGCTCGCATTCTATGCTTGATGATGCCAGGGCGAACCTTCATCTCGCCACGGCCGGCGAGCTGGTCGATGATGAATTTCCCCGGCGCTCCCAGAAAGGTGTCAAGTGAGGGAGCAGCCGGGTCAAGAGTGGCGAAGATGAACCCGCGGTAGTCGTCGACGTGTGCAGCTTTTCGGAGGCCCCAAGCCGTCTTGTCGAAAGTCCCGTTGTAAAGATCCTTGGCCCCAGGAAGGCCTACCAGCTTCCCTTCGAGGTTATACGTCCAGCCGTGGTAGGTGCACATGAATGTCTTGGTGTTGCCCGAGTCAGCTTTGCAGACAGAGTTTCCCCTGTGCATGCACGTGTTCAGGAGAACCTGGACAGACATGTCCTTCGCACGAGTGACGATCACCTTCGCTTCGCCCATATAGGTTTGGAAGAAGTCGCCCGGGTTCGGGATCTGGCTTTCGTGACACATGAAGAGCCACGCCCGCGAGAAAATTTTCTCGAGCTCGCTCTTGTATATCTCGGGATCCGAGTAGATCGCGCGGCTGATGAGTCCATTCTCGTGGTCGACGAACCGCGTAAATGAACCTGTCGCCTGTCCTAGGGTCGTCATGGAAGTTCCTCCGTTACGGGGCGGGATCTGAGGGTTCACTGGTTGCGTTCTCCGGGTAGCGCTCTGATTCCGGAGAGGGAAAGCCCGAGATGGCAAAGTCCTTCACTCAGGACATGATGTAGTAGATACGAGACTAGTGGTCTGGGTCACTTTCGTCAACGGCGGCCATTCGACTCATTTGAACGCAGAGCCGTTACCACGGCGATCGCGACCCGCTACAAGCGCCGACAAGCCGGGCAAAGCGAAGATCCTGCGGCGAGCTGGGCTCCACGACCGGCTGGCATCGCCATCATGCCCGCAAGGCAGTCCGGGCAGCGTTCCCAAAGGTGGTCCGTCCCCGAACAGGGCCCGCACATGGGTGATTCGAGGTCTCGTCGATCCTTCCGTTCCTACAGCTCCGAAGCCAGCATTCTCGATCCCTCTGTTTGCTCCACGGATCTCGCTGTGCCCCACTCAGTGAAGTTGCGTTATTTCATTGCTCATCGACGGATTCCGACAACCTCTCAGACACCCGCGGTTTCAACGGCAGTAGGCCAGGCATTTTAGATGGACCACCTGGAGTCACCATGACGTATCCCAATGATCCCCAGAAGTCGTACGCGATCCCGGCCCCTGCACCGGAACCAGCCTTACCAACCGGATCGCTGAGCAGGCGAGTGTGCCGCACATACGCGACGCAAATTCGGAAAGCGGATCGAGAAGCGAAGTCCCCCCCAATGTGCCGGGCGGGCTGTCAGGGGCGGTGGGCGACTACGCCGTTGGTGAGTGTGCCGATGCCATCGATCTCGATGTCGATCTGATCGCCTGCATGTAATGGTGCGGTTCCACCGGGAGAACCGGTGATCACGAGGTCGCCCGGAAGAAGGGTCGCGAAGCTGGTGAGGTACTCGATCAGGAAGGGGATACCGTAGGTCATATCCGTTGTCGACCCGTCCTGCCGGAGGGTTCCGTTCACACTGCATCGCAGCCGAACGCCGCTGCCGGGGTCGAGGTCGGTCTCGATCCACGGGCCGACTGGGCAGAAAGTGTCGAATCCCTTGCCGCGCGTCGGGTGTGGTTCGCTGCGCTGCAGATCGCGTGCACTGACGTCGTTGGCGCAGGTGTAACCAAGGATGTACTCGAAAGCCTTGTCAGCGCTCACGAATCGAGCAGGCTTACCGATGACGACCGCCAGCTCGGCCTCGTGTTCGACGTGTGTACTGAGGCTGGTCGGGGGCAGCACGATGTCGTCGCCCGGCCCGATGACGGTCGTGGGTCCCTTCATGAATACTGACGGTGCGCCATCATGTGCGTAGCCCATCTCGGTACGGTGGTCCCGGTAGTTCCTTCCCAAGCAAAAGATCTTGGAGGGTGTCACCGGGGCAAGCAGGTGCACGTCCGCCAGTGCAAGCCGGGCTTGGGTCGGCCGGCCACCGTTGTAGGGTGTTCCGTCCATGAGCTCGACGGTGTCGTCGTGCACGATGGCCCACGTGGGTGTTCCGTCGACTGCGATGCGGGCGTACTTCATAAGGCGTTCCTTTTTCTGTGCGGCGTATCTACCATCGGCTGTCGAGTGGCGGGACCAGTTGTCCGAGCCTGGTGATGACGTCGAAGGTGCTCGACGCGGCTGAAGCGCACGCACAACTGCGGCCGGTCACGTATCGCAACAATTCGAACTACTCGTGCACGTGACCGGATCGGGCCAGAACAGATCGGACTGACTACTCGGCGTTCTCCACTACCTCGAACCAGGTCGATTCCGCGGCGCAGTCCTCGAGCCCGGCGAGCTGTTCGCGCGTTGCGCGGAATGTCTCGTCATGATGCCATGCCGCCCAGTCCTTCTTGGAATTCCAGACCCCGACGATTGCGCGCTCGAGGGGCTGGTCGACGCCCTTGAGCAATTGGGCCGACACCCACCCCGGTTTCTCCCGCGCAGCCTCCAGCCGGGCATGCATCACCCTGTCCCATTGGTGGACGCCCTCCGCGCGAAGCGTGACCCTGGTGACGATCGTCATCATCGATTTCTCCTCAAATGGCCGGTAGTGAGTTCCACTTCTCAGTTCGAAGTTTATTGCGTGCATCCGCCGAGGGGCCGGAAGCTGATGCTCGGTGGTCTTCGGATTCGAAGCAGTCGACGGAACGGCGTCACTCGCACCGAAGCGGGAATCCCTCGTGTGCCCCGTCTGTCGGCGCGCGAACTCGGTCAGTCTGTTAGACCGGCCTCGATCTCCAGATTGATGGTGATCTTTTCTCCGACAACGGCTCCGCCGCCCTCGAGCGGCATCTCGACGTTGATGCCGAAGTCCTTGCGGTTGATGGTGGTGGTGGCCTCGAATCCGGCGACGGGGCCATTTCCCATTCCAGGATTGACGCCGGCGAATTCGAGCGCCAGATCGACGGGCTTTGTGATGCCGTGGAGCGTGAACTCGCCCTCGACGACGTAGTTCGACCCCGCGGCACGTACGCCAGTCGAGACGAAGGTGGCGACGGGAAAGTGCTCGACGTCGAAGAAGTCGGCAGATTTGATGTGGCCGTCACGCCGTTCGTTATTCGTGTCGATCGACCCGACCTGGATCTGCGCTTGTACTGAAAGGGTACCGTCCTCGGCGACCGTGATCGCACCGGTGAAGTCGTTGAACGTGCCACGGACCTTGCTCACGACGAGATGTCGGACCACGCAACCGACGGTCGAGTGGGTGGGGTCGATGGCCCAGGTTCCGGCGCTCAGGCCGGGGAGGGAAAGGGCAGCAGTGGTCATGTGTTTTCCTCTGTGATCGGTTCCGTCATTGGCGACGGAACGTGTATGGGTGCAGCGAGAACAAGACTGGATTGCCCCAGAGGCGGCACCGAGTGGCTCGTCCACTGCCCGGAGCAAGGACCCTCTCCGTCGTGTGGAAATGCCTACAGTGTCAGGTGAAGCTTTCCGCGTAGTGCTGTTTGGAGGTCCTCAGCCGATTGCATGCCCGGGAGCACTATGGTCGAGTTGATGACCGTGTGGGGTACCCCGTGAAGACCCACGGTCGCACCGCTCGCCCGATCCTCCTCCACGGCTACAGCGATGCTCGGGTTGATCATGGCGTCACGGATCCCGGCTTCGTCCAAGCCGGCATCCACCGCGATTCTGACCAGTTCTTCCGTCTCGAAGGGGTTCGCTCGTCCGGTGAAGGCCACTTCCTGGATGCGGGTGAACAACTCGAAATCCTTCCCGGATTCCCGTGCATACTGATTGACCCGATGAATATTGCCGGTGTTGCCGCGTAGCCGGTTCACGTCATAGTCCAGCCCCTCCGCGGTCGCCATGTCCTTGAACCCGACTTCGACCTGGTGGGCTTCGCGGACAGTGAGACCGCGTCGTGCCGCCATCCTTTCTGCAGCCGGTATAGCGACCACCGGGGCTTCAGGGTCCAGTTCGAACGAACGCACTGTGATACTCGTCCGTTCTGCGACGCCTTCGGCCGCGAGAGCGCCTCTCAGTCGCTTCTGCCAGAGGTAGCAATACGGACAGGTCAGATCCATCCAGACATCGATGTGGATGTTCTCCACTGCTCCTCCTGCGTTGTTCTCGACCGGATCGACCAGACAGTGGTTGAGCACCATGGCGCGTTCATCCACCCGCGAAGGGAGGTAGTACGTCCACCACCGGCCCCACCATGCAGGCAAGATCGCGAGTCAGTTCCGAATCGACCAGGAACCCGGCTACCGACAGCACCCTCGCCATCTTCGCGCCGTGCCGCTCGATCAGCGCCGCCTTCAACGACCCAAGATCCGTCGACGGCGGCAGCGCCACGATTTCTTTGTCAACACCAGCCGCGTCTGCGGCGGCTGCGAAGTATCGGACTTCAATTCCCGTCGCCGTCTCATCCACCGATTGCTCCCATACTTCTTTCCGGCGGAGTGAAGTTCACCGCGGCGATGCCGTGACCGGCCCATTTGTTCCACATCGCGCCGCGCCACAATTCGGCGAGTTCATCGTTGCTCGCGCCGCTGCGCAGCGCCACCCGCAGGTCGGTCTCCCGATCGCTGAACAGGCACGCGCGCACCGTCCCTTCGGCGGTCACACGGGTCCGATCGCAATCGGAACAGAAAGTTCGTGTCACCGATCCGATGATTCCGACTGTGGCCGGTCCGCCATCGACTTCCCACCGTTCGGCGGGCGACGACGCATCCTCACGCCCGATCTCGGTGAGCGTGAAACGAGCGGCGAGCGCGTCGAGCAGTGTCTGCGCAGCCACCATCTTCGCCCTGGCCCACATGTGGTCGGCATCGAGCGGCATCTGCTCGATGAACCGCAACTCGATGCCCTCGTCGAGGCACCATGCCAACAGCTCGGCCGCACCGTCCACGGTCTGCGGCATGAGTACGGCGTTGACTTTCACCGGCCCCAATCCGGCTGCTTTGGCTGCGCGGATGCCCTCCAGCACCGAGTCGAGGCGATCGCGTCGGGTCAGCCGCGCGAACAGGGTGCGATCGACCGAGTCGAGTGAGATGTTGACTCGGGACAGTCCGGCATCCGCCAAGGCCTGGGCACGGTGCGCGAGTCCCACCGCGTTCGTGGTGATCGCCAGCGGGATACCCGGTACGGCACGTGTGCATCCGGCGACGATCTGTTCGAGGTCGCGGCGCATGAGCGGTTCACCCCCGGTGAATCGGACCTCACGGATCCCGAGGTGATGCACCGCGACGGTCACGAGCCGGATGATTTCGTCCGCGGTGAGCAGCCGCTCGTGGGGAATCGCCGGAAGCCCGTCCTCGGGCATGCAGTACGTACAGCGCAGCGAGCATTTTTCAGTGATCGAGACACGTAGGTCCCGGGCGGTGCGCCCGAAGCGATCGATCAGTTCCTGATTGTCCGGGTGTGCGGGGACTCGCTCGGCGAAAACATCGGGCATCGCCGGAATACCCATGTCCACTGCGGTCACGGCACCTCCTTCTCGCTCACACGTGTGGTACGACCGGTCTATGAACAGGCGCTCGAGCCAACCCATTCGGATAGCCCGTCGTCGAAGCGCTGCCGCTTCCAGATCGGCACGTCACGCTTGATTCGTTCCACCAACTCGGCACAGGCGGCGAATGTCTCCGCCCGGTGAGGAGCGGCGACCGCTGCGACCAAGGCGAGATCACCGATGGTCAGGTTCCCGACTCGATGGACCGCGGCGACAGGCAAGCCCGACTCGGCGGACATCTGCCGACAGCAACGGCTCAGGAACTGCTCAGCTTCGGGATGTGCACTGTACTCGAGTGCGCTGACGGCACGGCCCTGATCGTGGTCCCGGACCACTCCGGTGAACACCACCATTGCGCCGTGTTCAGGACCTTCGACAGCCGCTGCCACCTCGACCGGATCGAGCGAGTCGGCCGATACAGCGGCCAGCAACTCGTATCCCCTCACGTCCGACACATCTCCGATTCACTTCACGAGCACTGTTGTTGACAATGAGGTTTCGCCGTCGGCCCTGGATCTACACAGCGACCATGAACGGTAGCGTCGGATCCACCGCTCCCGGACCCGAATGGATCGCAGTGTCACTGTCTTTGAGTCTGATCCCGGAACGTCCTTCCCGGACGCTGATGATTTCAGCGGCGATCGAGACCGCTGTTTCGGCGGGTGTCCGTCCGCCGATGTCGAGGCCGATCGGCGCGTGCAACCGCGCCAGTTCGACGTCTGTCAGCCCCTGCTCGCGTAGTTCGTTTTCACGGCGGACGGTAGTGCGTCGTGAACCCATGGCGCCGACATACCCAACGGGTAGCCGAAGAGCCCTCTTCAGCACGGGGATGTCGAACTTGGTGTCGTGAGTCAACACGCACAGAACGGTGCGCTCGTCGACCGTCACGGTATCGAGGTACCGGTGCGGCCACTCGACGACTATCTCGTCGGCCTCGGGAAACCGTGCCCGGGTCGCGAACGTCGCGCGAGCGTCGCACAGCGTCACGAAGTACCCGAGCATTTTGCCGATCTGCACGAGCGAAGCCGCGAACTCGACGGCACCGAAGACGATCATGCGCGGCGGCGGGGTGAAGGTGCGTACGAACAGCGTCACGTCGTCGACGCAATCCTGTCCTGCTCCCCCGAATCGGACAACACCGTCGGCGCCGGTATGCAGGGCGCCGAGAACCTCCCTCCGTGCCACGCGATCGCGCGCTTCGGATCCCAGGGTGCCTTCGAGTGTGTCATTCACAAGCAGGACGTGGCGACCGGCAGGCACGTCCCCCGCAATGACGGTGGCCATCGCGGTCGGTGTGTGCGTGTCTACCGAATTCCGGACCTCTTTCAGGTAGGTCCCCATCTCGTGTGTCACCGGTTCGACGAACACATCGATGGTTCCGCCGCAGGTGAGGCCGATGGTGAAGGCGTCGTCGTCGGAAACTCCGAACCGCTGGTGGACCGGAACACCGCTGTCGAGGACCGTTTCTGCAAGGTCGACGACTGCCGCCTCGACGCAGCCGCCGGAGATACTTCCGACCACCTCCCCCGCGGCCGAGACTGCCATCGCAGCACCGACTTCTCGCGGCGCGCTCGCGAACGTGCGGATCACGGTGGCAACAGCGAATGGAACTCCGTCCTCGTGCCAGCCGATCAGCTGGTCGACAATGTCACGCATCACGCCCTCCCCGCCCAGCGACCTCCCTGGCACGAGTACTACTCATCCTCTGCTCCAAAATCATTGGTGCCACACTTCCTACCGGACGTGGTCCGTCAGATCACTCCGAGGACCGGGTCGCCTTCGACCAGCGGATCGAGAGAAATGAACTCCGGCGGGCCGACGAGTGCGTCGTTGAGCACGTCGCCGAGCCGCGCGAAAGCCGGGCTCTGCAAGTGTTCTTCGAGTGCCTGCGATGAGGCCCACTTCTCGATGATGGCGAGCCCGCCGCCCTCAGTGGTGACGCGGTGGAGCGCAAACCTCTGACAACCCGATTCCTCGTGCGTTGCACGAACTGCATCGCGGCACGCCTGCTCGACGTCCTTCTCTCGTCCAGGGAGCGGGCGTAGTGTCACCACACCGATGATGGGACGGTCTGAACGGTCCATTACTGATGCCTTCCTTCCACAACAGATCGGATTCGCCGTCCCCACATTGTCGGCAAGCGCAGGGAGAGCTCGACGACCATGCCGAGATCAGGCGAGACTTGTCCCCGCGCGGAGCGGGAAGAGCAGCGGGCGCATAGGAGATGCGGTCGCGCCACGCAGACGCAGGCCGGCCCCGACCATCACGAACTCCCAGAGTCGAGCAGCGGCGATCTCCTCCAGGTAGGCGTTCTCCATGATCGGGATCCCGCACTCGCCCAGGAGATACGTGTGCACAGGATGCCAGTTGGCCGGATCGACGCTGGGCATCACCTCGAGTGCGACGTTGTCAGCACCGACGATCATCGCGCCCGCCTCGGCGAGCAGGGCCGCCGCTTCCCGGTCGAGCCCCGCCTCGTTCTGTAGGTATCGGGATCCGTCGTGCCACAGAGTCATACGTCCGGTGCGGATGAGGACAACATCTCCCGGGCGCACCTCGGTCCCTTGACGCTCCATCACCGACCCGAGTTCGTCGGCGGTGATCCGGTGCGAGTCGGGCAGCACGTCCACTCCGGCCGCGCCCGCGACGTCGAGCAGAACACCCCGCGCGATCACCGGCGGAAACTGCTCGGCACCGTTCTTCAGCCAGTGCCGGCTCCCGAGATCCTGATCTGCCCGTACCTCATTCCACACCATCCCGTCCAGGCCGAAGTGATTCAGTGCATCGAGATGTGTACCCGTGTGGGTGTACATCGTGATGCAGTCACCGGAGTAGGTCACGTGGTGGTTCTGCTCCTCGCCGAGACCCAGGACGTTCTCGTTGACGCTGCCCTGCGGGGTGTGCGACATCCAGATCTGGTATGTCGGGTCGCCCATGCCGGCCCACGATGGCATCCCGACGTGATAGTCGACGGAGATGTCGTACATCGTGGTCGGATCTGCTGCCGCCCAGACTGCGGCCCGTGACTCGTCAGTCATCAGATTCAGCATCCCGATCTGATCATCGGGTCCGAAGGGACTGCGGCTGACTTTGCCCGGTGTTGCTGTCCGCGCCGCAACCTTCTCCACTACGCTTTGGTGTTCCACGATTGTCTCCTGTTGCCTGGTAATAACGCTCACTGGTGCGTCGAGGGATAGGTAGTTTCCGAAGTGAGACACTCGGATCCGACAGCTGCTATGCGTCGGCATTTGTACTCGATGTTGTCGGTTGCGAAGTCGATGGTGTGATCGGCGGAGCACGCCCGACGACAGTTCCGAAGGAAGGGCGCCGTCGAGAGATATCGTTGCACTACGGGCTGGTTCACATTCGCTGCTACGTGGGGCGCGTGCCCCGGTCCGCTATCTGCCTCGAGATCTGTCGGATCGTCGGCCGCCCGCTCCGTCCGTACGACCCGCCGAGCGACTAACGGAACGGGGTAAAGATCGCCCGCCGTCCGGGGGTGCGGTGTATGTGCTCGCTAGACTGCGTATTTCCTCGTGGGCGCAGTTCGATTCAGGCAGGACCTGCCACAAACGCTCGATGAACCGGGGCCGCGACATTCCGAAATGAACGAGGATCTCTTCCTCGTTCGCACCACCGTATGGTGCCCACATACTGGCGAACTCGATGAGGCGCTCGGATTCGGAATCGCGATGCTTGGGTGGCCGATTGACCTCGGACCACGCGGCGCGCCGCCGCTGGCGCCATCTACCATTTTCGTGTGAATTCATCGGAATAAACGATCTACTCGGGGCCTGTAGTGGCCTTCGGAATTCGGTTGTCCTCGCTGCGAGGTGTGAAAGCGCAGGAACTTCCGTTCGCGGGTAGGACTGCCAAGTCAAGTCCTGATCGGCACGCTAGTCGCCCTCCAGCCGGGGCGGTGGCAGCACATAACGCACTGGTGTGCGCGCCATACGGAGGGGGTTCCGGGTCAGACTGATCCCGCCGACGTCGACGGTCGGTTGCAGTCCCAGGGCGTGTGCGTAGTCGAACGCTCCGGCGATGTCGTTCACCGGTCCTGCGGGCACCCCGGCATCATTGAGCAGCTTCGCCCACTCCCCCGCATCACGCCGAGAGAGCCTCGTCACCAGCTCCTTCCGCAGAACCCCTCGGTTCTCGACACGCGCGGTGTTGGAGCCGAACCGGGGGTCGCCCTTTAGTTCGAGGGCTTCGAGGACCACACAGAGGTCGTGGAACTGCTTGTCGTTGCCGACGGCAACGGCTAGGTCGCCATCGCCTGTCGGCAACGTCTCGTAAGGTGCGATGGACGGATGCTGATTGCCCATTCGTTGCGGCACCACACCTCCAGCGGTGTAGCCGGCGGCCTGGTTGGTGAGCGCGGCGAGGGCACAGCTCAGCAGGTCGACTTCGATGTGCTGTCCCTCGCCGGTGCGCTCACGATGCCTCACGGCGGCAACGATTCCGAGGGCCGCGAAGAGCCCTGTTATGACGTCGACCACCGCTACGCCGACCTTCTGCGGCTCCTGATCTGGGGTGCCGGTGATGCTCATCAGCCCGCCCACTGCCTGAACGATCAGATCGTAACCCGGCAGGTGGGCTCCTTCGCCGGAACCGAAGGCGCTGATGGAGCAGTAGATCAAATCCGGTCGACGGTCGACGAGTTCGTCGTATCCGAGGCCGAGTCGGTCCATTACCCCTGGTCGGAAATTCTCCACCACGATGCCACTCTCGACGGCGAGGTCTTGGGCGCGCCATCGTCCTGTCTGTGTCGCCAGATCCAGGACGAGGCTCCGCTTGTTCCGGTTGACTCCAAGAAAATACGTGGCGCCGCCGTCCGCTGCGTACGGTGGCCCCCAGGATCGGGTGTCGTCGCCGCCGCCCGGTCGTTCGATTTTGATGACTTCGGCGCCCAGGTCGCCGAGCAGCATCGTCGCCATCGGTCCGGCCAGGATGCGGGAGAAGTCCGCTATTCGGAGTCCATCGAGAGCTGTCATCGGCCTGCGAACTCCCCCGTGCGCTTTTCGGCGAAAGCCCTGTACGCCTCCACCGAATCGTTGGTGCTACGAACCACACCCATATGCGAGGAGATCAGATCCAGACTTGTCCGGAAGTCCATCCGCTGCGATTGATACGTCGCCCGTTTGATCATGCGCACCGCCACGGGTGGTGCGGCCGCCAAGCGGCCCGCGAGCTCGTATGTCGCGTCGAGAAGCTTCTCAGGCTCGTGGACCGCGTTGAGAATGCCCAGTTGCTCCGCCCGCTCGGCGGTGATCATGTCGCCGGTCCACAAAAGCTCCAGCGCACGAGGTAGGCCGACCAGCCGTGGCAACAGCCAACATCCGCCGTCGCCGGGAACGAGACCGACCTTGACGTAGGACATCGCCATGCGCGCCTCGGTCGATGCCAGGCGCAGGTCACACATGAGCGCCATGTCCAAACCGGCACCCATCGCGTCACCATTGATGGCCGCGATGACAGGCTTGTCCACGGACTCGAGGGCGAGTGGGACGCGGTGGATGTGCTCGGTCAAGGCCTGTTTGAATTCGAGCGGACTCTGGTCGTGGTCCTCGACCCAGGACAGGTCGATGCCTGAGCAGAACCCGCGACCCGCGCCCGTGACGACGATGACGTGCACCCGAGGGTCCTTTTGTGCCTCGATCAATCGGTCGGCCCACGCGTCGACCATGGGCAGGGTGAACGCGTTGCGCTTTTCGGGACGATTGAGTCGAATCGTGGCCACGTGATCGGTGATGTCGTACTCGAGATCGCTCATGGCGTATGCGGGGCTCCTTGTGCGGGTTGGTCGGTGGCGTGGGGCGTGGGCGGCGGTGCGGAGATCGGATGCTCGCCTGTTGGGCTCGCTGAAACTAGAAACTCGCGAACCGTAATTCCGTGGGAAGCGAGTTCAGTTCCTCTGACCCGCTGTCGGTGACGATGACGTTGCCCCCGATGTTTACCTGATGTCGTCCGAACACAGCGTCGGGCTCGAGTTGGATCGTCATTCCCGCCTCGAGAACCACATCGAGGTCCGTGCCCGGAAGCTCCGTGACCTGACGGAATCGATCCTTGAGGCTGCTATCGATCCGCTCGGTCACCGGGCCCACCATCGTCAGGGGCGTGAGGCTGTGGATCAACGGGGTCAAGTGCCATGCGCCGGCACGCCTGAGCGGTTCGTCCATGGCATCGGCAACCTCGCCGAACTTCACGCCGGGACGAATAGCCTCGAGTCCGCGCTCGTAAGATTCTCGGGCCACCTGGGCGGCGCGGTGGAACGGCTCAGCGACGTCCCCGACCGCGATACACATCTGGGCCTGCGCTTCGAGGCCTCCGACTGCGGGCATCATCTCGGCGAGGACCATGTCCCCTTCCTGAACGATCCGCGGCGGTTGAGTTCGATACAGCCATCGTGGGGCGTCCCAGCTGAGGTTGTCCGGTCCGGAGTGGACGAAGAGGTCGTGAGCCATGCTCGCACCGTTGCGATGGAATTCATGGAGAACTGCCGAGTAGATCTCCACTTCACTGACGCCCGGCTTGGTGACATCCAGCATCACCTCGCAGGCCTGCTCCGCAAGTTTCGAGGCGTGACGGAAGAGCGCGAGTTCTTCGTCGCTCTTGACCAGCCAGACCTGGGTGAACTCGTCGAGCAGGTCGACGAACGTCGCATTCGGCAATTCGCCTTGGATGTAGGACCACATCGGTTGCGGTGTCCACCCGTACGGCAGCAGGTTCGGGCCGCTGAGGATTCCGATTGTCCCGATCCGGGATTCGGTGAGCCCGCGCTCTTTCAACACCGAGACGATCGTCGGCGCTCGAGGCCCGAACCGCATGTCCTCGATCCAGGTCGCTTCGCCCCATTCCTGTGCTTGCAACCAAGATCCCGCGACCGAGGCGCCTCGCTGGATCGCGACGGGCTCGCCCTTCAAGGGAAGAATTACCGCGGAGCCAGGAAGGTCGTTGGTGAAGTAGGTGTCTGCCGGATACCTCAACGGAGCCGGGGGAACCAGCAAACACTCCACGTCGTTGCGGCGCATCATCTCGCGCAGCAAGCCCCACCGCCGATCACGCTCCGACAGGGTCAGGGTCGGCGGATAGGCTTCAACTCTCGAGTAATTCACGATGCTGCCTTTCGTTTTCAGCTCTCTCACGACTAGCCAACGGAGTCGCCTGATGTCGGCTTCGTCGGCGCCCGTTGGGGGTCAGTCCCACATCTCGAAATTCACGTTCTTCAGGTAGTCGGCCTGCATCTCCTTGGTGAGCACCTCGACATGCAGCCGGTCCTCCACCCAGAACTCGATGACGTCGAAGAGCGGTCCCCGCGGCGACCGCCGGACCCGCCAACCCTCACGCTCAGCGATCGCAACGATCTCGTCCTCGGACTTGTCTGTCGCGGTCGCGAAGTGGAACGCCACATACTTGGACGGCGACTCGTCCAGCAAGGGCCCGACCGCACCGTCAAGCCCCTCACCCGGTGCCATCGTCTGCGCACGCGGGTACACCTCGCAGGTCGTACTTCGGTCGTCACCCGCCATCGCGATCCATGCTCCGGGCCACGGCGGGAAAGGAAACGCTTTCCCACCCCAAATTTCGGCGATGGCCTTGGCAACGCGCTGAGTGTCGTCCGCTGGAATGGAAACGTGGAAGATCATGGTCTGTACCTCCGCTTTACTTGATTCGAATTGACCTATGGAGGAGACTATTTGTCTTGTCACCAAGATAATCTCGCCGTGCCTCCTAGGTCAAGGCTTTGAGCGCGCCTACTGTCGTGCGTTTGCGGACAGAGTTGCACTTCACGTCCTCCATAGAGGACAATCCTGTGACGTCCGTTTTGTATCGGGAGCGACGATGCCGTCAAGGAGGGGCTGTGCCCGAGGTACCCGCGGTGAGTGCTGCCATTCGCATGATCGAGCGTCTTGCGGCTGAAGCTCCGCACGCTGTTCCGGCTGGAACTTTGGCCAATGAACTCGGTTTGAATCGCTCCACCTGTTACAACATTCTTGCGACCCTTCAGCAGGCCGGCTGGGTCAACAATGTCGGGAACCGGTCTGGTTGGACCTTGGGGCCCGGACTGTCGACTCTCGCCGGCCTCAGCGACGAATTGATCGACACCGCCGTCCAGGAGGAGATCGATCGGCTCTGCAAGCGTTTGGGTTACGTGGTCTTTGCCGCCCGAGAAGATGGGTCCGGCGGCTATACGGTCGTCGCGGTCGCAGATCCGGGCCGGGGCGTTCGCGTCACAGTCGATGTCGGCGACAGATTTCCGTTCTCTGCACCAGGCCTCATGCATGCCTTCTGGTCCTACCGACCATGGGAAAAGTTCGTCGAGGTGACGAGACGTCGGCAGGTGGAGCGCTTCACCGAGTTCACCGCAGTGGAACTCGATCAGCTTGCCGAACTCTTTGCCCTCGTTCGCGAGCGAGGGTACGGGGCCAGCATCCGCCAGTTCAACCTTGCTCAGAGCGGCGCCTCCGCGGCAGTGTTCGGACCTGACGGATGTCCGAAGCTGGCG
Source organism: Rhodococcus sp. NPDC127593 (assembly GCF_042671975.1). Taxonomy (NCBI): domain Bacteria; kingdom Bacillati; phylum Actinomycetota; class Actinomycetes; order Mycobacteriales; family Nocardiaceae; genus Rhodococcus; species Rhodococcus sp. NPDC127593. The sequence continues at coordinate 82,438 of NZ_JBHXWI010000037.1, forward strand.
CTGGTAACACTCGCCTTCTCGAGCGATTTGGATTGGGACAACCTCCCGGAGGTGGGGTTGGCGATTCGGGATGCGGCAGCGCGCATCACCTCCCGGACGGGAGGGGCTGTACCCGATCGGCACGTCGGCTCCACTGCTACCCGATAGCCTGGCCGCCACCTTTCGTTGCCTTCTAGGTGTCGCCGTACCGCGCCGCCGAGGTTCGCCGCACTTCGGCATGTTCCAACCGGCGTTCAGTGGAGACTCGCGACCCGGTCCGTTCCGGCGGACGGGGCGGACGGGGCGGACGGGGCGGACGGGGCGGACGATCGAAAGGGACATGAGCGTTGTTCCTCACAGGCCGATCGTTCGCAAGTCGACGCTCTCATCCGCGAGCTGCGCCGAGTCCACGATCTGGCCGGAGGCGATATAGGCCGTGGTGCGCTTGACGTCCCGTGGCCTGTTCACGCCCACCGCGCCTCGTAGGGCTCCGTCGCGGACGAAAAATGCACTAAACGACCTGGACTCGGAGTCGCCGCGATACACGATGGCGTCTGCCGCCGAAGGGCGTCCGACCATCTGCACACTGACATCGAACTGATCCGACCAGAACCACGGGACTTCGCAGAATTCTTCCTGCCTGCCGAGCATGGACCGAGCGGCAGCTGCCCCTTGATTATTCGCGTTCTGCCACTGCTCGAGCCTGAGGCGCTCTCCGAGGATGCCGTTGGGGTGATTGGCTACATCTCCCGCGGCGTAGATGCCGGGATTGGACGTTTGGCAGAACTCGTCGACGATGATGCCATTGTCGACGTCGAGACCCGCCTGGTCCGCGAGTTCCACAGCCGGATCGATGCCGACTCCGATTACCACGAGGGTGGCCTCGATACGCTCGCCCTCCGTCGTCACAACGTGAGTAACGCTCTTATTGCCTCCAATGCGTGCTACCGACGTATTCGTCGCTACGGTGACGCCCTCCTCACGATGGATGCGGGTAAGGGCGAGTCCGATCTCGCGACCCAGAACTCGGGAAAGAGGCACGTCGCCACGTTCGAGAAGCGTGACGGCGCATCCGGATTCGCGCGCGCATGCAGCTACTTCGGCGCCGATGAACCCGCCTCCAATGACGACCACGGGCGCGCCTGGACGTAGCCGTTCGCGAATCGCAATGGAATCCTCGATCGTCCTGAGGTACTCGACTCCCTCCAAGTCGGAGCCGGGGATATCGAGCCGCCGCACCCGCCCGCCGGTGCACAGCAGAACTTTGTCGGCGCGGATAGCGCCGCCGCCGGACAATTCGAGTTCACGTTCCGTTGGTCGGATGCGCTCGACAGTCGTACCCAACCGCAGCGTAATGTCTTGTTGAGACCACACATCGGTCGATTGAAGGTACGCGCGCTCGGGCTCGCATTGCCGCAGAAGAACTTCTTTCGACAGCACCGGGCGTTCGTAAGGAGGATGCGGCTCGGAGCCGATCAGCTGGATTTCCCCGTCGAAACCTTCGGCGCGAAGGGTTCGAGCGGCATGTCCGCCGGCCAGGTTGGCGCCAACAATTGCAATCGTCTGTCGCATCAGTCAGTCGCTGTCTGCTCTGGGCTCGCGCGGACCGACAAGGATCTCATCGCCTTCGACTTTTACCGCGTAAACGTCAACGCACTCCTCGGCCGGTACCTCATGAGGACTGCCGTCGACCAAGCTGAACCTGCTGTCGTGCAGAGGGCACTCGACCTCGAGCTGGTCGGGGTAGAGCTCACCCCCACTCAGTCGCGTTGCGAAATGCGAGCAAATATCATTCATCGCGTAGTATTTGCCCTTGATCCGCGCGAGGCAAATCTTCACGTGACCGGCGCTGACGCCGATCATGTCGTCCTCAGGTACATCCTCGACGGCGGCGACCTTGGTCCACTGGTTGAGGGACATGGCCGGTCCTTTCCACTTCGATAGTTAGAATAAATCGGCTCGTTTCGGACGAGCTCATCCACGCCTTCAGAAGAAGTGACTCATGTTTTTCGATTGGATCACAGTCTGATCAAGGAAGACGTGGCGCCGCGCGATCTTGTAGCTGTCCTCGTTGGGGCGAAGAACGTCTTCACGCCGGCCCACCCACCAGTCAGCATCCTGCGCAAGGTAACCGCGGTAAAAGGTGAAGTTCATGCTGACAGTCAACGAATCTTCGTCGCGCGCGGTGACGCGGATATTCGAGTACATGTGCCGCGTTCGCGAGGGCGGATTTTCACCCCAGGCGTATGCGCTTTGCAGCTTCCTGACCCGGATGCCCAGCGTGTCCAAATCGTCGTCGAACAGGGCGATCTCACCGGGCTTTGTAAATTCTTCATCGAGCTGACCCGTGAGCCTGGTTTGTCGAACCGGCACCCAGTACCGCGCGTCGTCGGCAAACAGCGCCAGCCAATCGGTGTAACGCGCTTCGTCAAGGCACGCAGCCTCGGCGTAGTAGAACTGCTCCAATTCGTACTGTGTCTGCGCATTCAGCAGCATTGCCATGCCCTGGCCTACCTTTCGAACGGTGTTGGAAGCTTTTCAGGGTGGTCCGGATGCGCGTGGTTGGCTTTGAGACTTTGCCAGCTGTCAGCGTCCATCCAGTCCGCCCAGGCCCTGTACTGCCATCGCGCGTATTCCTCATTGGTCCGGCGAGCCTTCATGACAGGAAAGCCCAACTCGCTCTCCTGAACGAGTTCACCTTTACCGACGCCCATTTGATAGTTGACCGGAACGTTGCGCATGGCCGGCGCGGCCGCGCCTTTAGTGCTCAGTTCCCAGTTCTCGCCGTCGTCCTGTTCGACGACACCCCCAGGGCCCAACCTCATGATGTTCCGCTGCAGAATGGCGCGCCTCTCTTCCTCGGAGGCGTTCTTGTCCACGAACGAGAAGTACCACTGTTCGGTTTCCATGGGGCCCCTCGGATGACGAATCACGACCGCCTGGAGGAGATTGGTGAACATGCACATGTGAGGGAAAACGTTGGCGTGATTGTGTTCCGGAATCGTGTCGGCGACGTGGCCGTACTCACCCCGGATGATCTCGCCGTCTTGATCCTCCCAGTACCCCTGGTTCACATCATCCGCTGCCTCTCCGATCGAGTCGAATAGCGAGGCGTGGCTGATGCCGACATGGTAATAGTCCTGGTCGTTCTCCATAGCCGACTTCCAGTTGCACTGGAGTCGGTGTTTGATGATGCCTGGAATGACTTCCATGTCCCCGAAATTGGCGAGAGTGTCGATCATGTGGACGCCAGGTGCGCCCAGAAACTCGCGAAGACTCGGCGCTTCCGGATCGAGTGTGGCGAACACGAAACCGCGATAGCTCTCAACATGCGCGGCCTTGCGCAGTCCCCATTTATCCTTGTCCAGCTGTCGGTCGTAAATATTCTTGAAGCCTGGAACGCCGACCAACTTCCCGGTCAGGTCATAGGTCCAGCCGTGGTAGGAACACATGAACGACGACACGGTGCCGGAGTCCGCCTTGCAGACGGTGTTTCCCCGGTGCATGCAATGATTGAGGAGAACCTGCACCGACTGATCAGCGGCCCGGGTCACCAGCACGCTGTTCTCGCCCATGTACGTCTGGAAAAAGTCTCCCTTGTTCGGGATTTGGCTTTCATGGCACATAAAGAGCCAAGCGCGAGCGAAGATTCGTTCCAACTCGATGCGATGGATGTCGGGGTCGGAGAAGATGCGCCGGTCGACCAAGCCTTGGTCATAGTCGACGTACCCCGTGAATGTTCCCTCGGATGGTTTCACGCTAGTCACTGGTTGGTCCTCCGAAGCTGGTGAGATCGTGAGCAGATTGCGCCTGTCGGGCAACGGTCGATCGCTGCACAACCCGGGCAGCTGTATCCCGAGTACGAGACGACATGTCACACATCGTCTATGCGGCAGTCTGGTGATGGGGTCGACCGAAGCGTTCCTCTATGCCCTGTGTCACAATTACACCATGAAAGCTTTTAAGAAAGCAATACGGAAAGCCGAGTTGATGCGAGCTGGTGTGGTCCCCCAGCTACGCTGCTCGTGTGTCAAAACGGAGTCGTGGACGAGAAATGGAGCTACGTGATGGTGCAGGGTGAACTCGAGACACCGGACATCGGTGAAGTGACCGCGGACAACTGGTCCCGAGTGATTCCCGGCATTGATCGAACCGACCTAGCTCTTGTGATGCGCACCCTCCGCCTGTCGACGCTTCTCGAGAATGCCCTGACCGAGCGGTTGCGCCCGCTGAAGCTCACCCAAGCCGAGTTCTACGTGCTCACCACCCTCCGGACGGCTGGACCCGCGCATGAGTCCCGACCATCCGACCTCGCCGACAGGCTGCTGTTGACCACCGGCGGACTAAGCAACCTTTTACGACGCCTCACTGCCCGAGGACTGGTCGAGCGGGAGCAGAGCCTCGACGACCGTCGCAGCACCCGGGTGCGACTCTCAGCTGAAGGCGCCACAATCGCTGATCAATGCCTCGAAGTGTGGAGCGATGCCCAGCAACGCTTCTTCCGCGGCGTGCCAACGCCACATCGAGCGGAGACGTCTGCCGCCCTGGCGAGGTTGCTTTCCGATGTGGACAGCTGGCCGGCTCCCGGCGCGGACCAGAGCAGCTGGGCAAGCGACTGAGATGGCGTTCGCTCACCTCGCCGAGCAGTCCCTCCGATCAGAAATCGCTCATTCAGTCCTGACCGAACGGCTCTAACGGGGCAAGATCGCATCGACTGGTCACGGCGGGCTGGGCGGCTTCATCAATGGCGCAAGCTCGGTCGCGTGGGTGAAGCCGTCATCCGACGTCGCACGGCCGAAGTGGAACGCCAGTTCGCCGAAGACCTGGCGCGGCGGTTCGCCACCAGTGTCCGGTACCGCACACTGGTGGCAAACCGGCCAAGGACAAGGCACCAGCCGCGGAAGCGGTAAGTACTGCCGGCGTGAACGGTTCGTCGCCTACAAGGACCGCTAGGTAAAGGGTGACGCGCAGACAGCCCACTCGACAGCGGCGACATCCGTCGAGGCCACGATGTAACTGGGTGCATCGACACCACGTAACGTTCCGCGGACACGGGAACCAGCGCACCGAAACCGACCGGAGCTCGGCGAATTCCCGGGGAACGGCGAGCGCAGCGCCCGACGCGCAGGGCCAGTTCCGCTATCATTCCCGCGGCACACGTCGCCGCACTGTCGATGGACGGATGCGGAATCCAGCGCCACCGCCCGCGTCAGTACCCCGCTCACGCCCGAGAGTTGGACTCACGGCCGAACAATCACTGCGAACCCGATCAGGCCGACACCTCAGCCACAGGAAAGATCGAGGCCTCGCCACATGTGCCTCAATGGACGACCACCCCGACCGGTTCGATCGGCTCCTTCGCACGCGGCACCAGCGCGACGGCGATCGCTCCCAGGACCGCGACGGCACTGAACAGATAGAAGTTCCACGCTGCATCGAGGCCCACCCCGAGAAGGAGGCCGCCGATGACGGGCCCCAGCACCGCGCCGATACGTCCGATCCCCAAGGTCCAGCCGAGCGCCGTCGCCCTGCTCCGAACCGCGTAGAACGAGGTCACGTATACGTTCATGAGATTGGCCGTTCCAATCGAGCCGACGCCCGCAACGGCGACAAGAGCCAGGTTGACGGCGAGCGGCAGTCCCAGGCTCAGCAGCACGAGCGCGATGGACGCGGCCCCGAAAGCAACGAGGAGCACGGTGCGTGACCCGAAACGATCGGCCAGCCGGCCTGCCAGCACCGCACCGACGCCGGCACCGCCGTTGTACGCGACCAGCATCCAGAGGCCCGATCCGAGCGGGTAACCCGACGCTCTCATCACCTCGGGGATCCACGTCGTCAGTCCATAAATGAGGAGGAGGGCGCAGAACATCGCGGCCCACAGGACGAGCGTCCGCACCAACTGGCCCGCACGGAACAAATCGGCCGCAGGAGTACACCCCTCGCCCGGCTGCTGCGCTTCCTCGGCCGCTGCAGCGAGGGTCTCCTCATGCAGGTTCAGACGCTGGGTGAGCCGACTGGCCTCCTCGTCGCGGCCGCGGGAGCGGAGATAGGCGGCTGACTCGGGCAGGTACTTGAGCGCGAGCGGGACCAGCGTCACCAGCGGCAGGGCACCGAGCACGAACATGGCCCGCCAGCCGAACACTGGGATAACCGGGATGGCGACCAGTGCTGCCACCACGCCCCCCACGGAGTATCCGGTGAACATCAGAGTGAACACCAAATTCTTGCGCGCGGGGCGAGTGTATTCGAGGATGAGCGCGCTGACGGTGGGCATTGCACCACCCAACCCGATCCCGGCCAGGAGCCGGGTCAGCCCGAGAATCTCCGGTGACGGCGAGAACGCGGAGATCATCATCATCGTGCTGAACCCGAGCATCGAGCCGATTACGCACCAGCGGCGGCCGATGATATCGGTGAGGGTGCCCACCCCGAGCGCCCCGATGATCATCCCGACCAGGGCGAGTCCGCCGATTATTCCGGCCCCGGATGGGGTCAACCCCCAGTCCTCGTCGTCGAGCAGCGAAGGGACCACGGTGCCGTACATGACCAGGTCGAAACCGTCGAAGAACATCACCAGCCAGCACAGCCAGACGACGAGCGCCGGCGCCGACCTCGGTCGACCGGAGCCCTCGCTCCCTGCGGGAAGGCCAGCGCCTCGTAAGATTCGTATCTGCGACATCGCGTTCCTTCCCGCATGCCTCTCGGCCGCGTCCTTCACCCGAGGTGTCCGAGCAGAAACTTGCGCGCCTCCGCGCTCTCGATCAGCGACATGTGGCGGACAGCTGCGAGCACATGGAGTTCCGACCCGGCGATGCCTTCGTGAAGCTGCTGCGCCATCGACGGTGGGGTGGCGTAGTCGTCCTCCCCCACGAGCACCAACGCGGGTGCCACGATCTCCGCGAGACGGTCGGCGTCACTGTAGCCGCCGAGCGCCCGACATGCGGCCGCATGCGCCCGAGAGTCTGTCGCGACGAAGATGGCCGACACGCGGTCGACCTCCGCGGGATCCCGGCTGAGGAAGTCAGGTGAGAACCACCTGTCCACTTGGAACGCGAGTTGTTGAGGCCGCGGGACGGAAACTGCCTTGTCGGCCCGCTCCCCCCAGGCCGACTCCTTCTCGGGTCCGTAATCGGCAGTCGTGTCCGCGAGCACCAATCGAGTCACCAGGTCGGGATGCCGGACGGCCAGCGCAATTGCAGTGCACCCGCCCATCGACAATGCGGCTACGTGCGCCGGGCCCACGTCGAGGTGCTCGAGCAGCGCCGCCACGTCCTCTGCCAGCTCGGGGACAGTGAACGGCTCACCGTCCCACACCGAACTTCCGTGTCCGCGGGCATCCGGGGCGACAACTCGGAAATTCGGTACGAGTTGATCAATCAGCTTGCGCCAGATCTCCCCCGATGCGGCAAGGGGGTGCAAGAGCACAACCAGCGGGCCCGTGCCCTCGTCGAGGTAATGGTATTCGCCCCAGGACCGTTCGAGCATCGGCATCACATTGCTCCCGTCACCCGGTGCGCGGCCAGCCGGACGGCCGCGAGGATCTCTGGATAGGAGGCGCAGCGGCAGATGTTGCCCTCCAGGTGCTCACGAATCTCGTCATCGGAGGGGGATGGGTTCTCGGCCAGCAGTTCCTTGGTCATCAGCACGAAGCCCGGGATGCAGTAGCCACACTGCATGGCATTGCACTCCACGAAGGCACTGACCACCACATCGTCCGCCGCAAGGCCGTCCGCAGTGGTGAGCGCTTTTCCGTCGTAGCGTGCCGCGTTCGCCATACACGATGAGACGCTCATCCCCTCGCACAGCACGGTGCACGCGCCGCAGGCTCCGACGCCGCAGCCCTCACGGGCGCTGGTCACACCGACGCGCCCGCGCAGCGCGTCGAGCAACAGTTCCTGATCCCCTACCGAGACGTGGTGGGCTGTCCCGTTGACCTCGAGGTTGATGGACTTCACGGTGTCCCTCCGTTGCCGAGTGCGGTGAGAATCGATTCTGGTGTCAGGGGCAGGCGGGTCAATCGGATACCCAGCGCGTCGCGGATGGCGTTCGCATAGGCGGGTGCGACCGCCAGAATCCCGGTTTCCCCGACGCCCTTGGCCCCGAAGGGCCCGTCGCGGTGGGCGTCTTCGATGATGATCGGTGTCAACCGCTGTGGGGTGTCCTTGATCGAGGGCAGCTGGTAGTCGAGCAAGGTGCCGTTGACCATTTGTCCCTTGTCGAAGACGAGCTGGTCGAAGAAGGTGTGGCCGATGCCCATGATGGCGGCTCCCGTCAGCTGTTGCTCCACGAGAGTGGGGTTGATGGCCTTGCCGACGTCGCCGGCCACGGCCATGTGCTCGGTCGTCACGCGGCCGGTGGCGGTATCCACCGCGATCCGGACGCCGACCGCACCCGCGAACCAGTGTTCGGTGACCTTCTCCGACAGGCCGGTCGCCTTGTCGTAGGGATGCCACCAGCTGTTGAAGTTCTCGGACGAGGTGACGGTGGCGCCACGGGCTCCGAACTTGCGGAGCACGACCTCTGGCAGGGTGACCAGCACCGTGCCGTCACCATCGCAGACACCGCCGTCGGTGAGCTGGAGCTCTGCGGCGTCGCGCGAGAGTTGCTCTGCTGCGAGGGCAAGGAGCCTGGCGCGCATCTCCTCGGCGACCAGCCGCACGGCATTGCCGGTGTGGTAGGTCGAGCGGCTCCCCGCGGTGATCGTGTCGTACGGTGTCGCGTCGGTGTCTGCCTGGACGACGTGGATGCGGGTCGACGGGATGCGCAGGACTTCAGCGGCGATTTGCGCCATCATCGTGTCGGCGCCCTGGCCCATGTCGACAGTACTGATCAGCAGAGTTGCCGAGGCGTCCTGATTGAGGTTCAGTGTCGCATTGGCGACGGTGGGGGTGAGCACGGCCTTCATTCCCACCGCGATGCCTTTGCCGTACCGGATTCGCCCATTGTTCTTCGGAGTCGGCCCGGTCCACTCGATCGCCTCGGCGACGGCATCGAGACACCGAAGGAAATCGGCGCTGTGCATGGGGGTACCCATGCTCGCGACGTCACCTTCACGCAGAAGGTGTCGGCGACGGAATTCGTACGGGTCCTCGCCCAATTTGTGTGCGAGCTCGTCGATCACGGTTTCATGCGCCCAGGTCACCTGGGGCACACCGAAACCGCGGAACGGGCCGGCCGAGACCTTGTTGGTGTAGATACAGCGAGACAGGACTTCCACATTGCCGATCCGGTAGGGACCGGGCACGACCATGCCGGATTTCGCCGTGATGCGCGGGCCGACGTCTGCGAACGCGCCGGTGTCGTAGCGCAGATCCGCGGTCGAGGCCACGAGGTTACCTGCCGCGTCGGCGGACAGTTTTGCGGCCACTGTCGCGCCGTGACGCGTGGTGAGTTGGAAGGCCTCTTCGCGGGTTGTCGGGATATGCACCCGGCGCTGGAACTTCCACGCCAGTGCAGCCGCGAGCGGCTCCAGCCGGTCATACATTTTGGCACCGAACCCACCCCCCAGGGCGCGAGTACGAACGCGAACGCGCGACAAGGGAAGATCGAGGAGATCGGAGGCCATCTGTCGGACATACGAAGGGGTTTGCGTCGTCGTGAGAATTTCCAGGCGTCCACTGTCGACCCAGGCCGACGTAACGGGCAGCTCGATGGTGACGTGGTGCGTGGGCGGCGCGTACATCGTCGCCTCGACGGACGTCACAGCGGACGAGTGCGCCTTCTGCGCATCACCTTTCACCTGCCGGTACTCGTAGGCCACGTTCGTCTCGCGCACACCGGAAAGGTGTGCCAGATCAGCGAACACGGACGACGGACGCAGCTCTTGATGGACGTAGACGTCACCGCGAAGCGCATCGTCGGTGTCGTAGACAGGGGGAAGCTCGTCGTATTCGACGACAATCTCGTCGGCCGCGGCGCGCGCAGTAGCGATATCGGCGGCGAGGACAGCGGCAACCGGTTCGCCGGCGTAACGCACTTTCTCCACGGCGAGCGACGGCTGATCGGCGAACGCCGGACCGGTGAACATGCGGTCCCCGAACTCCTTGTAGAGGTCCTGCCCGGTGACGACCGCGATTACACCTGCCATGCGCTCGGCGGCAGTGACATCGATGTGGGTGATGCTCGCGTGCGGCTGAGTGCTGCGGTGGATCGCTACGTAGGCAGTTCCGACCGGGACCGGCTCGTCGCCGACATACCGAATCGTCCCGCGGACCCGGCCCACGGCATCGAAGCGCTTGCGCCGGGCTCCGACGCCTTCGAGTTGGCCGCCCGATTCTTCCGCGCTGACGACCACCGGCTCGCAACGGTTCGTCTGAACCTCAGACATGATGCAACTCCTTCATCACTGCGCGTACCCCGTCTTCGACGGCGACTCGGCCCAGCCGTGTCTTGTATGCGACACCACCGCGAATGTCCTCGATGGGATCGATGGCCGTACTCGCGATGTCGAGGGCTGCGTCGACCACGTCCTGGTCGGACATGTCGGACTCGATATCGATGGCCAAATATCGAGTGGTAGGGGCCAGGGCGCCGAGACCGATCCGGAGTTCGGTGTATTCACCGGGAACGGCCAGCACGGCAGCCGAGGCACAAGGCCAATCGTTCTCGGCCAGACTGCTGTACTTCACGAAGGCTCCGGCAGCGCCTGCGGGCTGGCGCGGAATGTGTATTCCGGTGATCATTTCGTCGGGTTGGACCTCGGTGACCTGGAAGTCGACGAAGAACTCACGGGCGTACACCTCCCGCGTTCCCCGCACCGAACTCAGCGTCACGGTCGCATCGAGCACCATCAGGGCGGTGGGCGGGTCGAGCCGGTAATCGCCGTGGGCGATATTCCCACCAACGCTGGCGGTGTTGCGTACTCGCGGATTCGCGACCTTCGCATACGTCGACGCAGCGAGGGGCGCGGCGGACACGATCCGTTCATCGCGCTCCATCTGCCGCAGGGAGACGAGCGGTCCGACCGTGACCGCCTCGGGTGTCACCGAGATCTCCCGCAGTCCTGGCACGGCACTGATGTCGATGAAGTGCTCGGTGAACAGAATTCCTTGCTTGAGTAGGATCTGGATTGCTGTTCCGCCGCCGTACACCATGGTGTCGTCGAGATCGTGCAGAAGACCGAGTGCTTCCTCGAGAGTGTCGGGTGTATGGATGGTCGCCATCAGCGGCCGCGCTTCCAGGTACCGACGATGATTCCCCACGCAAAGGCGGCGGCCGCCACCGCCACCAGGAAGGGCAGGTCCTCGCGGCGACCATTGGTGAAAACGCCGCTTGAGATCGCCGGGACGGTGAGTTCCGCGGGCTGGGAGCCGATTTCGGCGGTCGTTCCGTCTGTCACCGCGGTCAGTATCTTCTTCTTGGCCGGCTTGGTACCGGAATGTGGCACCGGACGGCCGGCGCAGACCGCCGACAAGTTCTCAGCGAACTGGCGTTCCACCTCGACGCTGCGGCGTCGGATGACGGCCTCGCCCAGACGACCGAGCTTGCCCCACATCGCTATTTCGAATTCGTACTCGACGACCGACGCTTCACCCTGGGGTGTGATCCGGACGCTGGCGTCAATCTTTATCGTGCTCCCCAGTCGGCGATCCTCACCTTTGAGTACCGCGTTCACGGTCGCGGCGCCATCGCCATCCTTCGCTTCCTCGACTGAAGTGATGACCGCAGAGAATGCGGCCTTGAACTTCACATGGGAAATTTCATTGGTGAGCGTGCCACGGTAGGTCGTCTCATCGACCTGCTCGAACTCCTCACAGCCAGGCAGGCACTCCCGCATGGTGGCGGGATCGAAGAAGAGTGCGACGACCTTGTCGGGCGCTGCGGGTACCTCGAAGCGAGAAGAGAATTTCATGAGCCAACCCAATCCGTGTTGTGTCCTTTCCTCAGGACACTATGTCTTGCTTGAAGGACAGTCAAGGGCCCGTGTCAACTCATCAGAAATGCCCGCGTAGGTCCATTCGTTGCCTCGCCGCCGAAGACGCGAGCGACCTGCTAGACGACTGCTAGACGGGGGCCGACAAGGTCGCCAAAGGAGTCATCCTTGACGAACTGCGTCACACGACTGGCCGAAAGCGTGACCACGCGCGCAAGGCACGGCGCACAGCGTTGACCTCAACTGATGCGACGAACGACGCTATGACACCTCTGCAGAGTTTTTTGCTGCTCAGTCAGATTCGTGGCAGCGAGGGCGCGGTTGAAGTCTTGCGCGTCCGTCACACGATCCGTCGACGCCGAGTCGCGCCGGGCGAGATCAAGACTTGTCGGTCAAGCGGGTCATCTTCCCCTCGGCGAAGAGGAGGGGACGACCGGCATGAGCGGACGCATCCACGTCGAGGACCTCCGCCAGCATCAGCTGGTGATCGCCTGCCGGAACGATGGAGTGCGGTCGAGTGTGAAAGGTCATCACCGCCGACGCGATCACTGGTGTTCCATGGCCGGAGAGCGACCACTCGAGGGAATCGAACCGTTGTTCGAGCGGGAGCCGAAAACTGTCCGCCGTGATCGTATCGTCCTGATCGAGCACCGAGAACGAATGGCGGTCGAGGCCCGACAGCACTGAAAACGTTGTCGAGCTGTTGTCTCCGAAGAATCCGACGAGCAGCGGGTCCAACGACACGGTGGTGAAGGTCCCGACTACCATTCCGACCGGAGCTTCGTCTCGCATTCCCGCCGCCACGACAACCGTGGTGGGAAGCAGTCGGCAGAGCTGCCTGAAGTGTGTCGCATCGATTCGACTCGGGCGTGCGTGGGTTGTAGTCATGGATACGGGATCTCTTTCGGTCAGCAGCCGGCTGGGTTTACGACGAGTCGGTGGCTTGCTCTTTCGGACGTCAGTTCCTGCGGGAGATCAGTGCGGGCCGATCGGCTCCAGGCCGAGTTGTTCCTGGCCGTACATGGCGTAGATGCCATCGACGTCCAGGGTCACGTGGCGGGTCCCCGCGACGACGTCGCGCCAGAACCGCTGCAACGGCACGTTCAGCGACGTAGCAGAGGCGCTGGCACCTTCTACCAGGATGGTCACTGCCTCGAGCGCCTGACGGGTCGCGAATCCGATGTCGCGGCGCAGGCGAACCCGCTCCGCGACGGATACTTCGTCACCAGCCCTCACACGGCTCTCGTGCACCTTCAGACCCGTCAGAAGCAGAGCCATCGCTGCGTCGATACGCGCCGCTGCATCGGCGATTCTGGCCTGGATGAACGGGTTGGCCGCCGCCGGAGCAGATGATCCGGCCTTGAGCGACGTTTTAACCTTTGTACGCATCGTGTCCACGAACCAGTCCAGTGCACCTTGGGCTGCACCCAACAGCGGCGCAACCAGAATGACGCCGCCGAGCGTGGAGAAATTCCAACGTGCCATCTCATTGCCGGGGATCTGGTGGCCGGGCGCCGCCTCGAGCGTGATGTCGTCCAACCGCACGACCCGACGGTGCGGCACGAACAGCGGCTCCTTGCGAATCAACGTCTTACTACCCGACCCGGCGAGGCCAGCGACCTGCCAGCTGTCCTGATCGATCTCGAGGTCCTTCATCTCGACCATGAACCATGTGGTAACCGGCGCGCCGTCGAACTTCGTGACGGCAGAGACCACGGCCCAGTCCGAGTTGTCGGAGTTACTGGAATAGCCCCAACTCCCCCAGATCTCGTAGCCTCCGTCGACCTCACGCGCCTTGCCGGTCGGGATCCCGGACAGACAGACGAGGTTGCCGGGCGAGTCTCCCCAAATTTCCTCCTGGACCTCCAGGGGCCAATAACTGGCGAACCAGGAACACGAGTTCCCGACCAACACCGCCCACCCCGTACTGCCGCATGCCCTGCCCAGCTCAAACCCCACCTCGAGCCATGTCGTCGGCCCAGTCTCGAACCCTCCGAACCGCTGCGGTTGGCAAAGGCGGTGCAGGCCGGCCTCCTTGATCAGACGCGTAGTTTCCTCTCCGACCCTCCCTGCGTCCTCGGTCTTCCTTGCCGAGGCTGCGAGCACCGGCCGGAGTGCCCGAGCTCGTTCGAGGAGTTCGGCCTCACGCGGGGCCACGTCGAGTTCCGTTGCAAGTGAGATACCCAATGTATTACTGCCCTTCTGATGTAAGCAGGCTGGTGCAACCAATTGATGATTTGTCCGCCATAGACGACATCTTGTCCATCATGCACGTCAGTCGACCGATGTGTCAAGGGTCACAACCGATTCTCGACGATCTGGGTCTAGCCGAAAGGCCTTGCCGCACAGCCACTCAATGACTGACAGCCTTTCGTCACCGTCGTCGGCGCGGCTGCGACACCAGGCGGATGCCCACACGGCTTTCTTCGACACGGAGCGTGACTGCACGTGTTCGTAATCGGAACACTTGCCTCCGACAGGACAGGGCATTGTGAACCATGTCACTACCATTGGTGTTGGTCTGGCAAGCCGACCCGTCGAGTGCGCCTGCAGAACATCAACAGAATTGCGTTTTGACGCGGAGAACACGTCTGTCGGCGGGTTCCACAGGAAGGGATCAACTAGTGTCGTCGCTGAAGACCGGGCCAGAGCGAGACGTTCGAGACGTCGGAGCCGTATTGACCGCGGAGCAACTCGGCCACATCCGGCATTTCGACAATCTGTCACGGCAATTGCCGAACGACTGGTCATTGATGCAGGGCAAGGGAATTGGACAGTTTGATTTCGGCGCGATTCGGTTCCAGGTCGCTTACATGGCGTACGGGCTTGCACTTGCTCACGTCCATCGCTTGCCTAACGCGCCGGGGGTGTTCAAACCCGTCTTCGAACGTTTGATCGAGAAGATTCTCCTGCCCGAGGCGTGGTTGTACTGGCGCGACGTCAGTCGGGGCGGTGCGGTGTTTAACGCCCACCTGGCGGAGAAGTACCACGAGGAGTGGAACCCGGTCGCCCGTGACAACATCATGTACAGCGCCTACGTGCAGTCGATGTCGCTGATGTATCACTACCTCTTCGGCGATGACCGATATGCGCAGCCCGGTGCTCTGGCCTTCGACTATTGGTCCTTCTTCTGGGGCGGAGAGCCGAAGCATTTCGAATATGACGAGAACTCCCTCAATGAGCATCTGTATTGGCAGATGGTCGAGAGCGGTTATCTCGGCGTCGCCTGCGAGCCCAACTGCACCTTTCAGATCTGCAACCAACCCGCGATCCTCGGGTTCCGCATGCACGATCTGGTGACCGGTGAGAATGTAGCGGCCGAGGTCACCCGCAGCTACGAGCAGGCCTGGGCACAATTAGGCAGGCTTGATTCGACCGGTCATTACAACATGATGCTTACGCAGGACTCCGGCACCGTCTTCCCCAACGAGTCGGCCGCCCCATGGATCGACGCCTGGTGCGGAACGCTGATGAACACGTGGAACACCGAGTTCGTCCACTCCCATTACCCCCAGCAGATCCAGGACCTGGTGGTCGAGGGCCCGGACGGTACGAAGTCCGTGCGTACCCCACCCGACTTGCAGGTGATGGGTCAGACCGTCATCAACGACACGTGCGACTTCGGGTGGGTCGCGACATGGGCATCGGAGATGGGCGACACGGCCACCCTGGACGGGCTCCTCGCTCACGCCGACCGTTTCATGAAGCCGACGTGGCGGGACGGCGGTCTGTTCTACCCACGTAATGACACCGAAGCCGACGACCACGGCAATCGCACCGTCGTCGAGCCGTTAACCGGCAACGCTCTCCTGGGATATGCCCGCCTGAATATCCCGGACGGCATGCGGAAGTTGTACAACGAGCCCTGGGGGCCAGAGCATTTCACCGAACCGGCACTGACCGCCGTCTCGGGTGACATCGCGGTGAGCCAAGCACGCTTCTCTTCGGCTTCGAATGTGCTGACCTTCCGCGTGCAGCGACATGGTGATCGTGACGGAGACGGGTCGATCGTGCTGGGCAACGTCGCCGACAGAAGGCGGTGGTCTTTGACGGAGAACGGGGTGATCGTCGCGACCGGTCGGGCGGGCGAATCGCTCACGTTGGGACATCCGTCCGACGGTGCTATTGAGGTCGATCACGTCGAGGGTGGTGTCAGAGTCCGGGTGCCTGCCGGCGCACCGCGCACATTGCTTCTCGAGGTGTCCCCACAATGAGGGAGGCGGCAATGGAAATGAATGAGAGTACGAGCAGGCCCGCCGGGCGACACATCGGGGGAACATTCGACCTCGTCGACCACGATGGGCGCGCGGTTACCGAAAAGACCTACCTCGGCAGCTATGCGGTAATCTTCTTCGGCTTCACGCACTGCAAAATGGTGTGCCCGCGCGCTCTGCACCGCCTCTCGACGGTGCTCGATCGCCTAGGACCGCTGGCCGACCGGGTCCAGCCGCTCTACATCACCGTCGACCCGGAGCGGGACTCACCGGACGTGATGAGAGAGTTTCTCTCCTCTGACTATCCGCGGTTCACGGGCCTGACGGGCTCAGCAGTGCAAATCGGGAAAGCGAAGAAATCCTTCCGCGTGTTCTCCACGACGGTCACCGACCCGGACGATCCGGACGGCTACCAAATGCCGCACTCGGCGTTCACTTATGTCCTTGGCCCGGATGGGTCGTACGTCACGCACTTCACCGATGCCGTCGACGAGGATGAATTGGTGTCCCGGCTGTCGTCACTGTTGCGGTGATTTTGCACGCTGCCAGCGCCGGAACGGCTCGACGTCCGCGCGCCGCTGACGACAGTAGAGCAAGCGAGGTTCGAAAGTCCGATGCACGCCCACCCACTGATCCAGACGCTCATGTTCGTCGGCCTTGTCGGTGCGGCACTGCCCCTTTTCTGGGGGCAGTGCCGCACGCTCGAGGTATGGGTTGCGCACCTGGCGATGGTGGTGGTGATGGCGACAATGTTCATCCCGGGTGGCAGCGCAGGGTGGGTAAGTGTGGTCGCCGGGTGCGTTCTGCTCGCTCTGGCGATGTGGGTGACCTCCGACATCGCGGATCGCTCGACCGCCCTTCCCTGCGCAGCAGACCTGACGGCGATGTCGTTGATTCTTGTGTTCGTTTCGCCAGCCATGGCGTCTGCGGATGCGGTACCCCGATCAGACGACGATTATCAGACTTCCTTCCACGACCATCACGTAGCGGGTGGGGCGACGACTATTACTTCCTGGCTTGGCCCACTCGTCTTGATGTGCTGGGCGGGAATTGTGCTGTTCCCCCTCTTCGCGCGCCGCCGCGAACCGACCGGTCGACATGCGAATATCACTGCCGCCTCGGGCATACTGATGCTGACCGGAATGGTGCCGATGGCAGCATGACGAGCAACGATGAACACAACCCGCCCGGGATGCGGAATTCGGGTGAGTGGAGCATGAGATGACGACATCTGAGCAGAACCCGAACCAGCCGACTCTGCGTCGACCGGAAATCGAGCTCGCGTGGCGCCGCGCGACGATGAGTGGTCTCGATCCCGGCATGGAGGTTCGCGAAACCGCGATCAGCGATGTCGAGACACGCAGCACCCTCTCGATCGCTGCCGGACCTGTCTTGGACAAAATGGTCGATGAATTGGCAGATACCCGGTTCTCGATCCTCCTTGCCGACCGGACCTCTCGTATCGTCGACCGCCGTGTGACGAGCAGCGCGATCGGCCGGGCACTCGACCGTGTCCTCGCCGTTCCCGGATTCCAATATCTGGAAGAGGTGAGTGGAACGAACTCGTTGGCCACCGCCTTCGAGCTTCGCCGTCCGATTGCGGTGACCGGTGAGGAGCACTTTCTCGAAGCGCTGCGCTGTTTCTGCTGCTACGGAGTCCCGATCATCCATCCGGTCACCCACCGGCTCGAGGGGGTCATCGACGTCTCCGGCCCCGTCGCCGACGCGACCACCCTATTGGGGCCTTTCCTGATGCGGGCGGCCCGCGACATCGAAGAACGCCTTCTCGAAGGATCTCGGGTGGCGGAGAAGCAACTCCTCGCCGAGTTCCAAGCCCACGCGAACCAACGACGGCACGCGGTGGTCGCCCTCGGCGAGAACCTCGTGCTGACGAACACCGCGGCCGTCGACCTCGTCAAAGGATCCGACCATGTCGCCCTGCGTGCCATCGCAGCGGATCTTCCCGGCACTGCGCCCGTCGAACGTTCACTGACCCTCTCCTCCGGTACCGAAGTGTCCGTCCGGGCCCGGGCCGTCAGCGGAAGCCACGGCGGCGCGCTCTTCGAGATCACCCAAGAGGACATCCCCAGAACGCGCCGGACCGCCGGACCTTCCACCGCACCAGTAATCAGCACACAGGACAACGCCCCACCCCGGAACGGACTGTCCCGGACCATCTTGATTACCGGGGAACCGGGAACCGGCAGAACCACCACCGCTCGGACGATGGCGGGGGCAGACTGCACGGTTTCCGATGCCGCCGACGCGATCGAGGACGAAAGACAGTGGTTTCTCGACGTGCGGTCAGCGTTACGCGAGGACGGCACACCAGTTGTGATCGACAACCTCCACGCCCTCAGCCCGTGGTTGGCCGATCAGCTCACCGCGCCCGTGCGGGTCAGCCGGAACCAGGTCGTCCTCACCAGCGCGCCGCTCACCGAACTCGGCACCGCCCACCGCGCCCTCGCCTCGTTGGCGCTGACCCGGCACGAACTGCAACCTCTGCGCAGTTATCCACACAAGCTCGCTTCAGTGGCCAAATCCGTTCTGGCAGAGATACTTCCCGATTCAGCTGTCGAGCTCGCCCCGTCCGCCCTCCAGCTTCTCGCCGCACAACCGTGGCCCGGAAACATCCGCGAACTGCGTGCAGTTCTTCAGTACGCCGCTCGCGGCCGAGAACGCGGAATGATCATCGAATCCGATCTCCCCGAAACGGTGCGGATGAACACACAGTCGACCCGGACACTGACCTTGATGGAGACGGCCGAACGCGACGCCATCGTCGCCGCCCTGCGTGCGTCCCACGGGAACAGAGCTGCTGCAGCCGCGGAACTCGGCATCGGACGGACGACCCTCTACGACCGTCTGCGCCGGTACGGCATCACCGATGCCGAACCACGGACCAGTGTTCGTAATCGGAACAGTTCAACCGTCCGGGATCGACGAATGTGAGTAGAGCCACTCCATTCGGGAGTGGCCGTACTCACAAAGGATGAATCTGGTGACCGTTCAAGCCCAGTCCCGAGTCCACCTCGACGCGCAGTTCCCGATGACGATCGGCGGTGAGGCCGTCACCAGCGAAGGCACCGCACCGGTATACAACCCGGCAACCAAAGAGACCATCGCCCGCGTGCCGGTCGCCTCCCGAGCCGACCTCGATGCCGCCGTCGCGGCGGCAAGAGCCGCGTTCGTCACCTGGTCTGCGACGCCGCTCGAGGAGCGTCAGTCGATCGTGGCGGCCATCGGTGACCGACTCGAGGCGCACGCCGAGGAGTTCCTCGCACTGCTGACGGCCGAACAGGGTAAGCCCCGGTCGATGGCGGAGTGGGAGGTCTACGGCTCCGTGGCGTGGTTCCGGGAGATCGCCACCCAATCGTTGCCCGAGGAAATCCTCGTCGACGACTCCGAACGCCGGGTCATCAGCCGCCACACCCCGCTCGGCGTCGTAGGCGCGATCGTGCCGTGGAATTTCCCGATCCTGTTGGCGGTGTGGAAGATCGCGCCGGCCTTGGTCGCCGGCAACACGATCATCGTCAAACCGTCCCCGTTCACCCCGCTGTGCGACCTCAAGTTGGTCGAACTCGTTCAGGACCTTCTTCCCCCCGGTGTTCTCAGCGCGGTCAGCGGCGACGACGACCTCGGCAAGTGGATGACCGCGCATCCCGATATCGCCAAGATCGCCTTCACCGGCAGCACGGAGACGGGACGCCACGTGATGAGCTCGGCCGCCGGCACCTTGAAACGGATCACCCTCGAACTCGGCGGCAACGATCCGGCGATCGTGCTCGGCGACGTCGACCCGGCGAAGGTCGCTCCGCAGATCTTCTGGGCCGCCTTCCAGAACAACGCCCAGTTCTGCAACGCCGCCAAACGCATCTACATTCACGACAGCGTCTATGACGCGGTGCGCGACGAGCTGGTCAAGTACGCGCGAACCGTCAAGGTCGGCAACGGATCCGAAACCGACACACAACTCGGCCCGATCCAGAACCTGCAGCAGTACGAAAAGGTCCGCGAATACTTCGACGACTGCACCGCGAACGGATACACCTTCGCACTCGGCGGGCAGATCGACCCGAACGCCGACGGGTGGTTCATACCCGTCACCCTGGTCGACAACCCGCCCGAGGACTCCCGCCTCGTCGCCGAGGAGCCCTTCGGCCCGATCCTGCCGCTGCTGCGGTGGACCGACGAAGCCGACGTGATCACCCGGGCCAACAACACCATCTGGGGACTCGGCGCAACGGTGTGGGGGGAGGATCTCGAGGCCATCGAGCGGATCGGGCGTCAGCTCGAGGCCGGCACAGTCTGGCTCAACGAGGTGCATCAGTACTCCCCGCACCAGGTGTTCGGCGGACACAAGCAGTCCGGCATCGGCGCCGAGAACTCCATGCACGGGCTCGCCGAGTACACCAACCATCAGAGCATCACCCTCAACAAGGCGCGCAACGTCGTCTCCTGACCGCACCGACCGCTGCGCCGATACCTCGCCTGACCACGAAGGAACTTTCTTGATGGACACCACCGCTGCCGTTCTGCGCTCCGCCGACGGCCCGCTCACGCTCGAGACGTTGCACATCGACGCCCTGCGCCCGCACGAGGTCCTCGTCCGAGTCGTCGGATCCGGAATCTGCCACACCGACCTCGGCGTCATCGCCGGCCACGAACCCGAGCAATCTCCGATTGTGTTGGGCCACGAAGGTTCTGGCATCGTCGACGCCGTCGGATCCGAGGTCACCACCCTCGCGCCGGGCGATCACGTGGTGCTCTCCTACAACTTCTGCGGCCAATGTGACAACTGTGTCGAACACAACGTGCCCATGCACTGCCGGCAGTTCGTCGAACTCAACCTCGTCGGAGCCCGCATCGACGGCAGCACCGCACTGACCCACGGCGACGAACTGATCCGTGGCCACTTCTTCGGCCAATCGTCCTGGGCGGCCCACGCCGTCGCCAACGAGCAGAACTGCGTCAAGGTATCTCGCGACCTGCCCCTGGAACTTCTCGGCCCCCTCGGGTGCGGCATTCAGACCGGCGCCGGCGCGGTCCTGAACACCCTGCGGCCCGATGCCGGCTCCTCGATCGTCATCTTCGGTGTCGGATCAGTGGGCCTGGCCGCACTGCTCGCCGCGGTGGCCGCCGACTGCGGCACCATCATTGCCGTCGACATCCAGCAGTCCCGACTCGAGCAGGCCACCAAGCTCGGCGCCACGCACACCATCAACTCGGCCACCGAGGACGTCGTCGCCAGGGTCCGTGACATCACCGGCGCCGGCGCCCAGTACTCGGTCGACTGCATCGCACTGCCGCCGGTGCTGCGCAGCGCTCTCGAATGCCTACAGTCCCCCGGCGTCTGCGCCACCGTCGGATTCCAGGGCATGTCCAACGAGATCACACTCGATCAGGGCCATCTCCTGTTCGGTCGCACCCTGGTCGGCGTCATCGAAGGCGACGCCATCCCCGCCGAGTTCGTCACCCGCATGATCGACCTGTATCAGGCTGGCCGTTTCCCCTTCGACGAACTGATCACCACCTTTCCATTCGAACGAATCAACGACGCCCTCGACGCGGTCCACCGCGGCGAGGTCACCAAGGCCGTCTTGACCTTCGACACCACCACCGGCCCAGTCGAAAGTGAAGAGCAGTGAACGATCTCCCCGCCGTGGCGCTCCCCTCGACCGGCCCCGGTCAGATCCTCCCGTTCGCTGCCGCCCGCCACCCCGACAAGGTCGGGTTGGTGGTCGGCGACCGCCGGCTGACCTACCGGGAACTCGACCGACTCTCCGACAATGTCGCAGCCTCCCTGCGACACCGGGGTATCGAGGCTGGGGATGTGGTCTCGCTATACGGTCAGAACAGTTGGGAATGGATCGTCAGCTACCACGGCGCCCTCAAAGCCGGCGCCGTGGTCAACCCCGTCAATGTGATGCTCACCGGCCCAGAACTGTCCTACGTCCTGAGCGATTGCAACGCGAAAGTGGTGTTCGCCGGGCCCGCTCAGGCGCAGACCGCATCCGGTGCCCTCGCCGCGATTTCGTCAGTCGAGCTGTTCTCCGTCTTCGACACCGCCGGTGACGCATCCGTACCGCAGAACGCCGTCCCGTGGACCCAGTTCCTGGCCTCGGTACAAGGCATGCCGGCCCCGCCGACACCGGAGGTGGCGCCAAAAGACCTGTGCTGCATCGGATACACCTCGGGGACCACCGGGCACCCGAAAGGAGCGATGCAGACGCACCAGGCCGTATTGCTCAACTGTGCCCTGACCGCGACCATGCACGGCCGGCGCGACGACGACATCGTGGTCACCGCGCTTCCCGCCGCCCACGTATACGGGAACGTCGCCATCAACAGCACGTTCCTGGCCGGCGGTACGGTGGTGTTGATGGAACGGTTCGACGCAGGTCAGACGCTTCGCCTGATCGCTACCGAGAACGCCACCATGTTCGAGGGTGTCCCCGCCACGTACTCGATGATGCTGGCCGACCCGATATTCGAGACCACCCAACTGTCGAGTCTGCGCAAGAGCACCATCGGCGGACAAACCTTCAGCCCGAGCCTGGCCGAACGCTGGCTGTCACGAGTCGCGGGACCGATGCTGGAACTGTGGGGGATGACCGAGATCGCCGGGCTCGGCACTACCCACTCCGTCTACGCTCCCCCCGTCCCGGGATCGATCGGCGTCTCCCTTCCCGGCATCGAAATCAAGATCGCCCCCATCGACGGCAGCACCGGGGACGTACCCACCGGCACCCCCGGTGAACTCGTCGTGCGCGGGCCACTGGTCATGACCGGATACTACGGCCGCCCAGATGCCACCGCCGAGGTCCTCAGCCCCGACGGGTGGCTTCGCACCGGTGACGTCGCGTACATGGACGACACCGGCCACTACTTCGTGGTCGACCGACTCAAGGACATGATCCTCACCGCCGGATACAACGTCTACCCGGCGGAGATCGAACGGGTCATCAGCGCGCATCCGCAGGTGACGATGGTCGCGGTCGGCAAACGCCCGGACGAGGTGAAAGGGGAAGTCGCGGTGGCCTACATCGTCGCCGCACCCGGCAGCGACCTCGACGGCGCAACGATTCTGGAGTACTGCCGAGAGCACCTCGCCGCCTACAAACGGCCCCGTGAAGTCGTCTTCGTCGACGCCCTCCCCACGACATCCTCGGGGAAGTTGATGCGCCGCAAACTCAGCGAACTCGATTCCACCCCCGCCCGGTGAACGAGTCACGAAGACCATCAGCAACAGCACCCAGTCCGTTCAAGTAGACCTTCATTTGGTGCCGCACTAAGTGGTCTGATTCGTTAATTCGTCGGGGGTTATTGCCAGGCGGTGGGGTCGGCGAGGTAGAGCCCGCAGGCGCAGTCGAGTGCGTCCTCGGGGGTGCCGGCGAAGTCGCCGCTGGGCAGGATCGAGTCCTGGTACTTGCCGGTGCTGGCGAGGTGGATCGCGAATCCCCACGAGCGGGCCGATCCTCCGTAACGCAGCCGCATCAGCGGTAGGACGGTGCCGTCCGGCAGTGTCGCGTCGACGTAGGCGAAGGATCCTCGAAATCGGGCGTCGACGTCACGCAGTTGCGGCCAGCGGGCGCGGGCATGGTCGAACAACCGAAGGCGCAGCGAGTTCTTCGTCGATTCCGGTGGTGTCGGCACAGTGTTCATCGTGCCCGATGACCACCCGTGTCGGTCACCTATCTCGGGGGTGTCGCACGCGAAGGTTGGGGCATGTGTGGTGAATGTGACCTGATGGTGCTGCTGTGGCGATGGTCAGTCCGTTCCAGGTCGTGTTGGACGACGTCGACCGCGTCGAGCTCGAGCGGCGGGTGCGGGCGGGCAACACCGCGCAGAAGGTGGTGCTGCGCGCGGTGATCGTGTTGATGGCCGCCGACGGCGCCTCGAACGCGGCCATCGCCGACGAGCTCGGCATCTGTGTCGATACCGCCCGCAAGTGGCGGGCCCGATTCTGCGCCAAGGGCATCAAGGCACTGGTCGACGCGCCCCGTTCGGGGCGCCCACCGGTGTACACCCCCGCAGAGGTGGCCCGGGTCAAGGCGTGGGCGTGTGAGTTGCCTGCCGAGCACCAGCTGCCTCTGTCGCGGTGGAGCGCCCCGGAACTGGCCCGCCAGCTGCTGACCGACGGGATCAGTGCCTCGGCGTCGACGGTCCGCCGCTGGCTCGCCCAGGACGCCCTCAAACCCTGGCAGTACCAGTCGTGGATCTTCATCCGGGATCCACAGTTCGAGGCCAAGGCGGCGGTGGTGTTGGACCTGTATGCCCGCATCTACCAGGGCGTCGAGCTGGGCGCGGACGAGTACGTGATCTCCGCGGATGAAAAGCCCTCCATCCAGGCCCGCCAGCGCTGCCACGACACGCAGCCGGCCGGCAAGGGACGTCCGATGCGCGTCAATCACGACTACCGCCGCGGTGGGGCATTGGCGTATCTGGCGGCCTACGACGTGCACCGGGCGACGGTGTTCGGTCGATGCGAACAGTCCACCGGCATAGTGCCGTTCACCGCCCTGGTCGATCAGGTCATGACCTGCGAGCCCTACGCCTCTGCGGAGCGGGTATTTTGGATCGTCGACAACGGCTCCTCGCACCGGGGCCGGGCCGCGATCGATCGGCTGTCCGCGAGGTACCCGAACGCGGTGATGGTGCACACCCCGGTGCACGCGTCGTGGCTCAATCAGGTCGAGATCTTCTTCTCCATAGTCCAACGCAAAGTGCTCTCGCCCAACGATTTCGAAGTCCTCGATGCTGTCGAACGGCGCCTGCTCGCCTTCGAGGAACGGTACAACGCCACCTCCGTGCCGTTCAAGTGGCGGTACACCACCACCGACCTGCACCGGCACCTCGAACGACTCGACCAGCCCGACCGAACCCTACAAGCGGCATGACCCCCGACGAATTAACGGATCAGACCACTAAGGTCGGCGGCGGCGTAACGCCTGGGAACCCCGTCCCGCCGCCCGCGGCCCCGCCGGCGCTCGCTACGAGATTGCTTCCGGAGCCGGGGGTCTCACTTCTCCATGCCATTACAACGTAACATTGTGAGGATTCAACCCAGAAGAGGCAATGGGGACTCTGATCGATCCGACCAGCAGCAGCACCTCTACCAGGGCATCTACGACGAGAAGCCCGACACCACCCCGGAACGACACGGCGACTTCGAGCAGGTGGACTGGCAGATGCAGTTCTTGTCCTCACTGACGAGGAGGTTGACCGATCGGCACCGGGACGCGGGGGTGTACGAGGTCGAGAGACTGGAATGGGCCGACTCACGGATGACTCTGGTTGTGCGCGTGTGGTTTAGAGATACATCCCACTTGGTCGGGTGGCAAGAGCATTTGCCGACCGTGGATTTACTCCGGACGATCCCCATGTGGTGGCCGGCGCGCGGCACACGGGCGAGTTCTTCCCCGGCTACGTACCGAATCCGTACCTGCCGGGCGCCGACGGGATCCACTGGATTCGCAGACGAGGATGAGCCCAAAAACCACTTTTACCAGGACTGACGACACGTCCCTCCCGACGAGAGTGCCCCGCATCGGCATCGATGCGGGGCACTCGGCTCAGAGGGGACAGCGGAGGCTGCTGCCGGTTATCCGCGTGAGAGTCCGGGCTGGATCTGGATCTGCCCGGGGTTGGCCTTGGTCTTGCCGACCGTCCATTCGCCGTTCGCACCGCACACCAGGGCGCCATTGCGATCGCCGGGCTTGCCGTACGTCACCGTCTCGTTGCCTTGGGAGTCCGTGTTCACGATCGGACACGGACCACCGGTGGGACCGTTCGGGCCGATCGGCTCGGCCTGAGCGACGGACGCCGCCCCGACCGCACCCAGGATCGAAAAGGCAGTGAAGGCGATAGCGGCAACGGTTCGGCGGGCGTTGATCATTCAGTTCTCCTGAGGATGTCGGGGGAAGTGCGTCGGTGACACGTACAACTCTGCCCACTCCAGCGCCCGATCTGAAGCAACCCCAGGGGTCCGTTCGCCCACCCCGGGGCGGGGAAACACCCCACCCCAACACCAAGTGAGAAGCGGACCGGTCGATATCGAATCCGGATACACCGAGCCGGGCGTTCATACCCGCTACCGTTTCCGGGTAGGGACCACCTTCCACGGGCCGAGTCCGTGGCCGCACATCACCCGCGCCATCCGCACCCACGGAACCCGGCATGCCACGATCACCCACCTCGGCCAGGACGCCCCCACCCTCCTGCCGCTGTCGCCGGCGTCCTCGAGTTTGCTGTCGAGTGCCGGGATGGTGACACCCCTGAGATCGGTGCTGCCGCTCCGGGGCCGCCGGCGGCGAGGTCCGATCCGCGACCGCACCACCGACGCCCTCGACGCCGAGCTGCCCGAATAGCTATGGGACCCACGCCGAATGTTGCCGGTTGTCGTGCGGATACACCCTCGGTCGCGGACCCTCGAAATAGTACTGGGACCTGCCCGGGATCACCGTCAGAGCCAAACGGAAGTGTCAAACGCATCTCCGCGGCCTCTCAGTGGGGATCAGGCGGACAGCCTTCAACTCGGTTGTGCATCAGAGGCATCGACAGTTCGATGCAACTTCGCCGCGTGAAAGCGGTGCAGTGGTTCGGATGGAGGTGAGGTGGATACTTCAATGAGGAAGTCCATGGCCTCGTGGCCGAAACTGCGCGGGGCAAGATCTACTGCGAAGATCTGAGAATTTCCCAACTCACTGACGGGGTCGCCGGCCAGGGAGGCCACGCGAAAACCGTGCTCGCTGTTGACGTCGGGAGTCTTCCCGAGCGAGTGCAGCATCGGGAGGGCGCGCCCGGCCAATCCTTGGGGGCCGAACACGTTTGCGTCGACGGCGCATTCACCAGTCAATTTCTTGAGAGCAGCGAACAGTTCGTCCTCGTTGGGGTCTGCGGGTAAGAGGAGCATGTGCGGCTCGATGTCCTCACGGAGGCACCACTCTTCGAAGCTGCTCGTCGAGTCGGCGGCCCAATGGGGGCCGTGTAGTAATTCGAGGCCGACGTAACCCGGACGCCGCGTACCTGTTGATTTGAGTTGCTCGAGAACAAAGTCGACGACGGCGCGATGGTCGATCTCGATCGTTCCCACCGGTTGTGTGGGCAGTGGAAGGGGGCCGCTCCGTCCGGCGAAGACGATCGGGATCGCGGCCCGGCGCATCCTGTCGACTACCGGGTCGTCGTCGAGTGCATCGATGACGAGCGCGCCGTCGACCTGGAAGTGTTCGGACGTTCGCGTATGGAGCGTGAGATCTCGTCCGACGGACGCCGCTGCGTCCGCTGCTCCGAAGGCGAAATGCATGTAGAAAGACAGCCCTCGGACCTCCGAGAGAAGGTACAAACCGAACGCGCCGGTCATTCGCCGACGCAATGACCGGGCATTCAGCGCCTCCGCCTCGGTGTCCAGAAATCGCCCGCCCGCCCTCTGCGGGATCTCCCGCCGACTACCCCAACGTCAGATTGAAGTCACCGAGAAGCGAGGCAGTCACCGCATCCCGAGCCCACCCGTCAACGTCGAGCGGGGCCGTCAGCGCCGGTATCGTTCGTCTGTCGATCAGCATCAGCGCGAGTTCGTTTCGTCCGTGTCGGCACTCGTAGCGAAGCCCGTGAGCCGCGGGAGTGTTGGTCAGAATGTCGGTCGCGGTCCGACGAGTCTGCCCGTAGTCCCGCCAGGTGCACGCCGTCAGGAACGCATCCTGGCCGAGCCGGATCAGGTTCCGCTGCCCGTCCAGGACTGCGATGCGGCAGGTAACTCGTGGGTATCACCCTGGCGCTGCTTCGACTCTGACCGGACTTCCGCAGTTCGTAGGCATTTTCAGGCCTGCCGTGGAATGAAGGTGCAGGTCAGAGCGGTGCAGGGTGTCTGGAACGCGGAAATCTGTAGGCACACGACTTGCGGCGTGTCGGCTGGTGAAGCGGCATACGATGTGGTGTTGTGTAGGTATGTACCTGCGGGAGACGCGGCGGAAGAACAAGGACGGCTCGGTCGTGTCGTATCTGCAGCTCGCGCACAACGAGCGGCACCCGGACACCGGCTCGCCGACCGCGAAGGTGATCCACAACTTCGGCCGGGCCGAGACGGTGGACCGGGACGGGTTGGCCCGGCTGGTGTCGTCGATCTCGCGGTTCCTCGCCCCCGACCAGTCCGCCGCGGCGTCGACCGCGGGCGGGGAGGTGGAGATCCTCGACTGCCGGCGCCTCGGCGGGGCGTGGACGCTGGACCGGCTCTGGGACCGGCTGGGGATCACGGCGGCGATCCGCCGCGCCGCCGAGGGGCGGCGGCTCGACGCCGACGCGGTGGAGCGGGTGATCTTCACCCTCGTCGCCCAGCGCGCGCTCGAACCCGGCTCGAAGCTCGCGGCGACCGGCTGGGTGACCGAACGCGTCGCCATCGAGCACATGACCGCGTTGTCGGACGATCAGGCATACCGGGGCATGGACTTCCTCCTCGACGCCCTCGAGGATATCGCGGCGGATGTGTTCAATTCCGTTGCGCACCTGTTAAACCTGGATTTGGACATCGT
Source organism: Rhodococcus sp. NPDC127593 (assembly GCF_042671975.1). NCBI lineage: Bacteria > Bacillati > Actinomycetota > Actinomycetes > Mycobacteriales > Nocardiaceae > Rhodococcus > Rhodococcus sp. NPDC127593. The sequence continues at coordinate 111,030 of NZ_JBHXWI010000037.1, forward strand.
TTTCGTCGATACGACGAGCACCTACTTCGAGACCGAGGGCCCGGAGCGGGCAGATCCGCCCAGCGACGACGGGGCCGGTAACCCGGCCGAGTCCGGGGCGCGGGAGTTCGGCCACTCCAAGGACTTCCGCACCGACCTGCCGCAGGTGGTGATCGCGATGGCCGTCACCCGCGACGGGATCCCGGTGCGCTGTTGGACCTTTCCCGGCAACACCGCCGACACCGCGATCATCCGCACCGTCAAGGACGACCTGGACGGGTGGAACCTGCGCCGGTTGGTCTGGGTCGCCGACCGTGGTTTCGCCTCCGCCGCGAACCGAGCGTATTTGACCCGCGGCGGCGGGCATTACATCCACGCCGAGAAGCTGCGCCACACCAATGCCGAGGCCGCCGCCGCTCTCGCCAGGCCTGGCCGCTACCACACCGTCGCCGGCAACCTACGGGTCAAGGAGGTGCACGTCGCGCCCGGCGGTGACGGGGACGGCGACGGCGGCGCCCGGACCAGGCGATTCGTGGTCTGCCACAACCCGGACCAGGCGGACCGCGACGCGTCCGTACGGGAGAACCTCGTCGCGCACCTCGAAGAGCTGATCGACGGTTCCGACACCTGGACGTCGCGCCGCCGCGACGAACTGGTCGGCTCGCTCAAATCCAAGCCGGGACTGCGACGGTATCTGCGGCGCACCAACACCGGGCTGCTGCGCATCGACCACACGGCGATCAAGACCGAGGCCGGCCTGGACGGCAAGTGGCTGCTGCGCACGTCCGACACCACCCTCACCCCGGAGGACCTGGCCGCCGCCTACAAGCAGCTGCTCGCCGTCGAAGCCGGGTGGCGCGACATGAAGGGCTCGCTCGGGCTGCGGCCGGTGTTTCATCACCGCGAGGACCGCATCCGCGCCCACGTCCAGTTGTGCTGGCTGGCGCTGCTGCTGATCCGGGTCGCCGAGACCGCCACCGGTGACACATGGCGCAGCATCCGTCACGAGCTCGACCGGATGCACCTGGTCACCCTCGCCACCGACCACGGCCGGGTGGTGCAACGCTCGGCCGTCACCGCCGGGCAGCGAAAGATCCTTAGGGCCTGTGACAAAATAATGTCGCTTTAGCTGGTTTCGGGCGTTACCGTTGAGCTATGACGGATGTGGCGGACTCGGTGGCGCGGCGGTATGCCGTGATGCGCCCGCATTTGACGGAGTTTCAGCGGCGGTTGTGGCTGGGCGCGGAGGCCGCCGAGTTGGGGCCTGGCGGGGTCGCGATCGTGGCCGCGGCGACCAGGGTCGCAGCCGACACGGTGCGTCGGGGTCGCAAGGAAGCCGGGAACGGGGCGGCTCCGGGTTCGGGGCGGTCCCGGCGACCGGGGGGCGGTCGTAAGCGCGCCGAGGCCCATGACGAGGGTCTGGTGGAGTCGTTCGAGTCGCTGATCGACCCGGTGACCAGGGGTGATCCGATGTCGCCGTTGCGGTGGACCTCGAAATCGATTCGCGCCCTGACCGCGGCTCTACGGGACAGGGGCCATCAGGTCAGCGATATGGTGACCCGGCGACTGCTCAGGGAGGGTGGATACAGTCTGCAGGCAGGCGCCAAGACCATCGAGGGCAACCAACACGCCGACCGCGACGCGCAGTTCCAGTACCTCAACGACCAGGCCGCAGACCACCTCGATGCCGGCGATCCGGTCATCAGTGTCGACACCAAAAAGAAGGAGCTCGTCGGAGCCTACAAAAACGCTGGCCGGGAGTGGCGGCCGTCCGGCGAACCGGAGCAGGTCAAGGTCCACGACTTCGTCGACCCCGTTCTGGGCAAGGCGAACCCGTACGG
>NZ_JBHXWI010000038.1:0-111007 GCF_042671975.1 Rhodococcus sp. NPDC127593
ACGAGCTCAGGCTCAAGGGAAAGTCGGCGTCGGCAGGCGACCCGACCCCATTTTCGCGCCTGCGAGGCGTCCCCGGGAGGGATAGGTGGCTAATAAGTTGAGCGTTATTCACTCAACTAACGTGCCAACCCCGCGATCAATTCCCGAAGGCGGCGAGGCGCTTCGCACCCGTGCGCCTTTCCGGTTGTTCCAGCTACCAAAAAGGCGCACGGGCGCGGAGCGCCTACGCTCCCGACCACGGCACGATCTGCATGGGCAACTCGTCCTCGTCGAACACCCGGCCCATGCGTTTGCGGACGCCGAGAACGAGGCACCGGTCGAGGATGCTGACCGCCGGCAGTTTCTGCTCGACGACGGCTTCGAGCCCTTCGACGTCGGAGAGTTCACGCAACCACACGGATACCAGAAGATTGGCAGGCCCGGCCACCGACAACACCGTCCGCACCGCGGGCAGCCCGCTCAGGTTGGCGCCGACCCTGGCCATCTGGGCGGCGGGAACCCGGAGGAAGTACCACGCGCAGACGGGATACCCCGAGGCCCAGCGCGGCATGTCCGTGCGGAGTTCGAAAGCGCCCGACGCGAGTGTCGCGCTCAACCGTTCGCGCGCCCGCCGTGTGGAGGTCCCGAGCGCCTCCGCGACAGTCCGGGTGGTTGCACGACCGTCGCGGGACAGGATGGAGATGATGTCGCGTTCGGCGACCGGCGGACGGGCGAAAGTCGCCGAGAGTCGGGCGGCGTCCCGGCGTCGGGCAGCGTCGATCGCGCTGGACTCGTCGGCGTCGAGGGCGCGCAGGCGCCACTGCGATGCCCCGGAGATCGTGGTGATCACCGGGTGGGTGCGGACGGTGCGGACGTCGGGGATGCCCGCGACCCGGGACACGACGTACCGGTTGAACGCTGTCGGGTTGCGGCAGCCGACGGTGAGGATCAGGTCGCGACCGCCCGAGGCGACGTCGATGGACATGCACTCGCTGTCCTGGGACAACTCGGTGATCACCGCGTCGATCGACCCGGCGACGCACTCGACCTCGACGATCGCGCCGCGCGCGGTCTCGGACATCGGCGGCTGGGCCGTCACCCAGGCCATGCCCCGCTCGCTCAGCCCGGACCACCGTCGCGCGAGAGTCACCGGGTCGGCGTCGAGGATCGGCCCGAGTTGCGACCACGGCACCCGCGGCCACACCTGTAGCGCGTGGATAAGTCGAAGTTCGTCCTCGGTGGGCGTCTTCTCCTGCATATCGGCACCTCCTCAGCGTCAAATTCTGCGCATTTACACCGCAGAAACTCACTCACCCAACACTCGGACGCATCGATTCGGTCGTTTCGCTCATATTGTCATGTCGCCTCTCGAGGCGACCCGCCACCTTGGAGGTCACACATGGGAGCACTCCGATCCCCTATTCCCACCGGCGCCGGTTCCGACCGGCGTCTCGGCGCCGCGGCCGGTGTCGTCGGGTTCCTCTTCGCCATGGAACTGTCCAGCGGATTCCTCCAGGCATGGTTCAGTCCGGTCCTCTCGGCGATCGGTGAGAAGTACTCGGTCGGTCCCGCCGACCTGAACTGGGTGCAGACGAGTTATCTGCTCGCGACCGCGGTCCTCGTGCCGTTGCTCGCCAAGATGGGCGACCAGTACGGGCACAAGCGGATGCTCGTCGTCGCGACGGCGATGGTGACGGTCGGCAGCGTCGTGTCGGCGCTCGCCCCGACGTACGGCATCTTCATCCTGGGCCGGGCGATCACCGGCGCACTCGCGGCGTTCCTGCCGCTCGAGTTCGCGATCGTGCGTGAGCGCGCCGGGGAGCAGTCGGGGAAGGCGATCGGTTTGCTGGTCGGCGGGCTCACGCTCGGTGCCAGCGTCGGCGTCGTCCTGTCCGGGGTCCTCGCATCGTTCCTGAGTCTCACTGTGCTGCTTCTCGTTCCGGCGGCACTCATGGCGCTCGCGCTCGTCGTCGTGGTGTTCTTCGTCCCCGAAACGACGGCGCGCACGGCGGGCCGCCTCGACTGGGCCGGGGCGATCCTCCTGGGAGCGGGACTGGCGTTCGCGTTGTTCGCGATCAGCACGGGCAACAGGTTCGGGTGGGCGTCGGGGCCGGTGCTGGGCGGGCTTCTGCTCGGCGGCGCACTTCTCGCCCTGTGGGTGGTGCTCGAGCGGCGGGTGGCCTCGCCGCTGGTCGATTTCGCGATGCTCTCCGGCCGTGCCGGGGTCGGGCTGCCGATCCTGCTCGCGGCCCTGTTCGGGGCCCAGTTGTTCGGCAGCCAGACCCCGATCGCGCTCTTCGTCGGCACCGACCCGGCAGCGGCCGGATTCGGGCTCGGCCTGTCGTCGTCGATGATCGGGCTGGTCCTCGTGTTCGCGTCGATCGCGGCTTTCGTCGGCACGTTCGTCGGACCGCGGCTCGGCGCGCGGGTCGGCGACGTCACGGCCGTCATCGTCGGCGCCGTCACCGCCGCACTGGGGTACGCCCTGCTCACGGTGCTGCACTCGGACACTGTCAGCGTTCTCGCGTGGCTCGTGGTGTCCGGTCTCGGCAACGGCATCATCATCTCCGCGCTTCCCAACGTGGTGGTGGCGCGAGCGCCGCGGGACTCGGTCGGCATCGCGTCGGGCCTCTACAACAGTGCCCGCACCGTCGCCGGTGCCATCGCCGGCGCCAGCTTCACGGCGGTGATGTCCGGGTTCACGGCGACGCTCGACGGCGGTTCCGTGATCACGAGTGAGGCGGGGTACCAAGCCGTGTGGGTGATCTGCGGGCTGCTCTCGCTCGCCGTCGCCGGCCTCGCGGTGGTGACACGTGGACCCGCCGCCGACCACCGTGCGTCCACCGTCACTGCCGTCGCGCCCGCCGAGGCGTGACGACCCTTCCCTCCAGAAAGGAAAGTTCATGACCGACACCGCATTTGCCGGCGACATCGAAGCCTCCGGCGGCCCGAAGGCAGTAGCCGAGGAGTTGAAGCGACGTGTGGAGGACACCGTCCTCGAATGGCGCGACCGCCTCGTCGCCACGAGCCACGACCTGCACGCCCATCCGGAACTCGCGTTCGAGGAACATCGTTCGGCGGCGCTCGTCGCAGACCTGCTCCGCGATGCCGGTTTCGCGGTGGAAGTGGGTGTGTGGGGGCAGGACACCGCCCTCGAGGCTGCGTACGGCAGCGGTGAGCTGACGGTCGTGGTGTGCGCCGAGTACGACGCCCTCCCCGGCATCGGGCACGCGTGCGGCCACAACATCATCGCGACCGCCGGGGCGGGGGCGGCGATCGCGTTGTCCCGGGTGGCGGACGAGCTCGGCATCCGGGTCAAGCTTCTCGGGACGCCGGCCGAGGAGAAGGGTGCGGGCAAGGCCCACATGCTCGAGGCCGGCGCCTGGGAGGACGCGACGGTGTCGCTGATGGTTCACCCCGGTCCCGGCGTCGTCGTGCCCACGGCGGGGAGCACGTCGCAGTCCCGCGACCGGTTCCGGGTCGAGTTCGCCGGGCGGGCGTCGCACGCGGCGGCCGCACCGAGCGTGGGGATCAACGCCGGGGACGCGGCGACGGTGATGCAGGTGGCGGTGGGACTGCTGCGGCAGCATCTGCGCGACACCGTGCGCGTCAGCGCCGTCACGCTGTCCGGTGGCGACGTCTCCAACATCATTCCGGCGACCGCGGTCGTGGAGGCCGAGGTGCGATCGTTCGACCTCGCGGAGACCGCCGAACTGAAGAAGAAGGTGCTCGCCTGCGTCGACGGCGCCGCGACGGCCACGGGATGCAGCTATACCGTCACCCCTGTCGACCCGATCTACGAGCCCCTCGTCCAGCACCCGTTCCTCGCCGACCGTTTCGACGCCGCCCTCGGGCATCGGGGCCGGGTGATGACACCACGGGACGGCGGCGCACTGGGCGGCGGATCGACCGACATGGGCAACGTCTCCCAGGCCGTGCCGTCGATCCACCCGTTGATCGGAGTGATGGGTTCGACGGCCGCGCCGCACACCGCGGCGTTCGCGGCCGACGCGATCTCGCCGGGCGCCGACAATGCCATCGTCGACGGGGCATACGCCCTGGCCGCGGCGATCGTCGACCTCGCCACCGACGACGAGGCGCGGGCCGAAGTTCTGGGGCGGCAGCGCACCCGAGCATCCGGCGCCACACGCCGGCCTGCGTACGTGTAGACCCCCGGCGGGGCGGCGGCGCGGCCTGAGGGCGAAAACCCGCGCCGCACCCCGCCACGGTTCTACGCTGAACTTGTGGCTCTCGTTCGAGCGCTCCGGCGGCTGGCTCTGGGACGCCCGCTGCGCAGCGACGACCTCGGGGAGCAGTTGCTGACCAAGCGTCTGGCGCTGCCGATCTTCGCCTCCGACCCGTTGTCGTCCGTGGCGTACGCGACGCAGGAAATCCTGCTGATTCTGTCCCTGGGCGGTCTCGCGTATTTCTACCTGACGCCGTATCTGGCGGCCGGGGTCGTGGTGCTTCTCGCCGTGGTCGCCCTGTCGTACCGACAGGTGGTGTACGCCTACCCCAGCGGGGGCGGCTCGTACGAGGTGGCGACGAAGAACCTCGGTCCGTCCGCGGGTCTGACGGTGGCGTCGGCATTGCTGATCGACTACGTCATGACGGTGGCGGTATCGGTGTCCGCCGGCGTCGACAATCTCATCTCCGCCGTACCCGCGCTCAACACGCACCGGGTGGCGCTGGCCGTGGCGTTCGTCGTGCTGCTGACCGTGATGAACCTGCGCGGGATCCGCGAATCGGGGACCACGTTCGCCTTCCCGACGTACGGGTTCATCGCCGGTGTGATGATCCTGATCGTGACGGGGTTCGTTCGCATCGCGGCCGGCTCGACGCCCGTCGCCGAAAGTGCCGGGTACACCATCGAACCGGAACTGTCCGGGCTGACCGGTTTGGCCCTCGTGTTCTTCGCGCTGCGCGCGTTCTCATCCGGATGTACCGCGCTGACGGGTGTCGAGGCGATCTCCAACGGGGTGCCGGCGTTCCGTAAACCCAAGAGCGCCAACGCCGCGAAGACACTCATGGCGATGGCCGCAACGGCCATCGTGATGTTCGCGGGAATCACCGCGCTGGCCATCATCGCCAAGGTGCACGTTGCGGTGAACCCCTGCGATCTGATCGGATTCGCCGGAAACTGCGAAACCGATCCGCAGCGCACCGTCATCGCTCAGATCGCGGCGGCCGTGTTCGGCGGCACCACCAACATCGGCTTCTTCTACGTCCAGGCCGCGACCGTGCTGATCCTCGTGCTCGCCGCGAACACCGCCTACAACGGCTTCCCGCTGCTCGCCTCGGTGCTCGGCCGCGACCGCTACCTCCCCGTCCAGCTCAACACGCGCGGCGACCGGCTGGCGTTCAGCAACGGCATCGTGCTCCTCGCCGTGACGGCCGGCGGATTGATCGTCCTGTTCGACGCGTCCGTCACCCACCTCATCCAGCTGTACATCCTCGGCGTGTTCACGTCCTTCACCCTCAGCCAGGCGGGCATGGTCCGTCACTGGAACCGTGTGCTGGCAACCGAATCCGACTCCCGAGAACGCCGTCGCATCCACGGCCGACGGGCCCTCAACGGCACCGGCGCCGTCCTCACCGGCACCGTCCTGATCATCGTCACGGTCACGAAGTTCACCCAGGGCGCCTACCTGGTGGTCATCGCCATGCCGATCCTGTTCTTCCTGATGCGGGGGGTGCGCCGCCATTACGACCGGATCGCGGCTGTCCTCGTCGTCGACGAGGACAGCTTCACCCTCCCCTCCCAGGTGCACACCATCGTGCTGGTGTCCGTGCTCAACAAACCCACCGCCCGGGCCCTGGCCTACGCCCGCGCCACCCATCCGACGACCCTGGAAGCCGTCACCGTACTGGGCGACAGCACCGCAAAACTGCAGCGGGAGTGGGAGAAGTACGAAATTCCGGTGCCGCTGAAAGTCCTCGAATCGCCCTACCGTGAAGTCACCCGGCCCATCGTGGGTTATGTGAAATCCGTCCGGAAGCGGATCCCGGACGGGATCGTCACCATCTTCATCCCCGAGTACGTGGTCGGTCGCTGGTGGGAACACCTGCTGCACAACCAGAATGCGCTGCGCCTCAAGGGCCGGTTGCTGTTCACGTCCGGGGTGATGGTCACGAGCGTGCCGTGGCTGCTCGATTCGGCCACCCGGGTCGGGGCGCCGCTCGTCAAGCCCGCGCCGGGTGACATCCGGCGCGGCCTGCCCACCACTCCCGAGCTCAGCGGAAAGTCGACTTCAGGTACTCCGTGAGACCGTCGACCGCGACCGGACTCTGCCGGAACCCCAGATAGCCGTCCGGACGGACGACGAACGCGGCGGAACCCTCCGCGCCGTACGCGTGCGCGAACTCGCCGTCGCGGTCCCGGACGACGGGAAGCACGGCTTCCCCGACGTCGGCGGCAGGCGACGCGACGAGGTACGTGTCGACGCGTCCCTGGGTCGCCGCCTCCACCGACGTCGCCGCGGCCTCGAGCAGTTCCAGCCCGCGCGCGTCGACCGATTCGTCGGCGTACAGCAGCAACGTGTGGTTCCGTCCCGCGAGGAGGGTGAACAGCCGGAGGGGAAACGCGACCGCGGCACGGGTCAGCCCGCGGGCGTCCGGGGCCCGGCTGCCGGGCGCGAGCGCCGCATTCGACTCCGGCTGGGCGACGATCGGACTGTCCGCGTAGCTGATGAGCAGTTGCGCTTCACGTCGGATCACGTAGTCGGGATCCGACGATCCCGCCCCGATCCCCTCCCGGGCGCTGCGCACGGTGCGTCCCACCACCTCCTCCCCGATGGGTCGCCGTTCGGCGTCGTAACTGTCCAGCAGATCGGGGGCCGCGGCACCGGACACGGCCAGCGCGACCTTCCACGCCAGGTTGTGGGCGTCCTGGATGCCGGTGTTCATGCCCTGCGCGCCGGTCGGCGGATGGATGTGTGCGGCGTCGCCCGCGACGAACACCCGTCCGCGCCCGTACGAGTCGACGATGCGGTGGCTGATCCGGAAGATGGAGGACCAGCGGAGGTTCGACGCCCGCGTCGGCTCGGGCGACAGGCGGTCGAGCACGGCCTGGATGTGGCTCAGCTCGGGTTTCGGTCCCGCTTCGAAACCGTGCGCGATCTTGTCGGCCGCCGGGGTGCCGGTGCCGGCGAGGTCGCTGGGCACCAGCATCGACATCCGGTAGCGGCGGCGTCCGGGCAGCGGAATGCACACGAGCAGATCGTCGGTCTCGCCGTCCGTCTGATGCATCGACCGGATTCCGTAGCCACGCGGCATCGACCAGTCGACCTCGACGTCGCCGAGCATGTACTGCTCGAGGAACGCACCGCCCTCGAAGCTGAGACCGAGGCCCTTGCGGACCACGCTGTGGGCGCCGTCGCACCCGAAAAGGTACTGGGTTCGGACGGTTTCGTCACCGTCCGCGCCGGTGACCGTGGCGACGACGCCGTCATCGTCCTGTTCGAACGCCGTCAGCCTCGTTCCGCGTTCGATCGTGGTGCCGAACGTGGCCAGGTATTCGGTGAGGATGCGTTCGGTCTCGTACTGGGGCAGTCCGATGAATTCGAACGGGACGTCGGCCGGTAGCGACAACTCCAGACGGGCGACCTCGTCGCCGTTGACGTACACGATCTGCCCGCGCATCTGGATCGCCGCGTCCAGGATGTGCCGCAGCACGCCCATGCTCTCGAACACCTCGAGGGTGCGGGGTTGGATCCCCACCGCCTTCGCGTACTGCGGCGGCTCGAGCAGGGGATCGATGATGCGGCAGGCGACACCTCGCCTTCGCAGTTCGATCGCCGCCGTCAGCCCCACGGGACCAGCTCCGACCACCAATACCTCGGGATGCACCACAGGACACCGCCTCGTCAGGAGGGACCGACCACCGACCAGTATGCGCGACCGATGATGGAATTGACCGGCGTTCGGGCCAGACCCGGATCCTTCACGTTCACACGGTGTGGAGTCTCGGCCGGTGGACGGCTTCCCGGGCCACCAGTTCGATCGTCACGGCCACCGCACATGTCTGCGCGAGCAGGAGTCCTACGAGGACGAGAATCTGGACCGCCCCGGCCTGCACTGCGGAACCGCTTGCCAGCAGCACCCCGACGAACGCCCCCGGCAGGGTGACCAGCCCGACGGTCCGGGTCTGATCGAGGCCCGGGAGCAACGCGTCCGAGGCGGCAGACCGGACCACTTCCATACGGGCATCCCGGACGCCGAGTCCGAGACTGAGCCCCGCCTCCACCTCACCCCACCGTTGTTCGACCGCATCGAGCGCGCGTCGCGCGGCGAGGGAGGTGGCCGTCATCGCACCACCGAGCACGATCCCGCCGACGGGAACGAGAGCGACACCTTCGAGCGGCACCACCCGGCTGACCAGCATCAACGGCAACACGATGCCGACACCCGCGGCGAGGGACAGCGCCAGCCACCCGGCGGACCGCCCGGCTTTCGCGCGGCGAGCGGACGTTCCCACCGCCGCCGCGAACATCACGACGAGCACGAGGATCGACGACCACAGATGCGCGAGAGCCGCGGCCAGGATCAGGGACACCGCGGCGAGCTGGGCAGCACCTCGAATCGCCGCACCTGGCACGACGAGTGGGCTACCGAGGTGGGTGAAGCGGTAGACCACCGCCGCGCACACGATCATCACGGTGCACAGCACAGCCAGTCCGACACCGGGATTCGCCAGGGACGTACTCACCCGGCTCAGTGTTCCTCACTTCCGGGCCACGGCGATACCGAGAGTGAGCGTTATGCCGACGAATCCCGGGGTGTGCGTGCGACCATGGAGGAGTCGACGCTCTACGCCCGATGACGCTGACCGGAGGCCGAGGCGATGGACGACCGGGCGAACACAGCGCACCCGCGGGTCGTGGTCGAGACCGACCACGGCCGGGCAAGCTACCGCGCGGGCAAAGCCGTCCGCATCGGCCGGGATCCGCAATTGGAGATCACGATCATCGATCCCATGGTGTCGCGCGAGCATGCGCGGCTCACCTGGGACGAGGGATGGCAGCTCGTCGACTCCGACAGCAAGAACGGGATCTTCGTCGACGGCGAGCGCCGAGAAAAGGTCCCCGTCACGAACCCCGTCCTCGTCCGACTGGGCGACGCAGTCGAGGGGCCGGTCGTGCGGATTTCGGTCGAAGATCCCGACGCGACGCGACAGGACGTGGGCGGCCGATGGGACGAGTCGACAATCGAGGTAGGGGTTCCGAGCGCCCCGCCCCCGACACCGCACGCGGCGGTCCCGACGGGATCGCTCACCGTGGGACGGGCACCGGACAACGACATCGTCGTCCGGGACGTGCTGGCCTCACGCCATCACGCCATCGTCCACAACGTGCCGTCCGGTCTCGAGATCGACGACCTGGGGAGCGTCAACGGAACGTTCGTCGGCGGCGCCCGGGTGTCGCGCGCGCAGCTGACCGACGGCGACGTCGTCACGATCGGCAACACCGATCTCAGTGTGAAGGAAGGCCGACTCCTTCCACGGCAGGCGGTCACCCCGACCGCAGGCGGGCTGCGCGTGGACGGAGTCGGGCTCACCATCGAAGGCGGGCGACGGCTGCTCGAGGACGTCACATTCGCTGCCCAGCCGGGGAGTCTCACCGCGGTGATCGGCCCCTCCGGCGCGGGAAAGACCACAGTGGCCACCATCATCTCCGGTTCGGAACGCCCCACGGAAGGTGTGGTCGAGTTCGAGGGACGCAGCGTCCACGCCGAATACCAGGTGCTGCGTTCCCGCATCGGGCTGGTCCCCCAGGACGACGTCGTGCACCGGCAGTTGACCATCCGGCAGGCGCTCGGCTACGCCGCCGAGCTGAGGCTGCCGCCGGACACCAGCCGGGCCGACCGTGAGGAGGTGATAGCGACGGTGCTCGACGAACTGCAGCTGACCGAACACGCCGACACACGGGTCGATCGGCTGTCCGGCGGACAACGCAAACGCGCGTCCGTCGCGATGGAGTTGCTCACCGGCCCATCCCTGCTCATCCTCGACGAACCGACCTCGGGGCTCGATCCCGCGCTCGACCGGCAGATCATGGCGACGTTGCGCCGCCTCGCCGATTCGGGCCGCGTCGTCGTCATCGTCACGCATTCGCTGTCGTACCTCGAGATGTGCGATCAGGTCCTGCTCCTCGCACCGGGCGGCAAGACCGCCTACGTGGGCCCGCCGGACCGGGTCGGGGCCGCACTCGGCAGCACCGACTGGGCCGACATCTTCGCCCGTGTCGCAGCCGACCCCGACGGGGTGTTCGCCGAGTACCGCGCCACCCGCCCCGCCGTAGAGGTGCCACCACCGAGCCCGCCCGGACCTCTCGGCAGTCCCGCGCACACGTCGCGGCGCAAGCAGTTGAGCACCGTCGCCCGTCGCCAGGCCCGGCTGATCCGCGCCGACCGGGGCTACCTGATCTTCCTGTCCCTTCTGCCGTTCGTGCTCGGCGGCCTGGCCGTGCTCGTATCCGGCGACACCGGGTTCGGTCCGTCGGGCTTCGACGAATCCGGCGAACTCACCCAGATCCTGGTGGTGCTGATCCTCGGCGCTGCCTTCATGGGGTGCTCGCTGACCATCCGCGATTTGGTCGGAGAGCGCATGATCTATCACCGCGAACGTGCCGCCGGGCTGCTGCCGTCCGCCTACCTGACGGCGAAGATCGTCGTATTCTGCGCCGCCGCGATCGTGCAGTCGGTGATCATGGTGACGATCGTTTTCGTGGGCAAGGGTTTTCCCGGCCGGGGCAGCGTGATCCCCTCCGGCTCAGTCGAACTGATCGTGGACATCGCCGTCACCACCTGTTCCTGCGTCCTGGTGGGATTGGCGTTGTCGTCGGTCGCTCGCTCGAACGAGCAGGTGATGCCGATGCTGGTGGTCACAATCATGGTGCAGCTGGTGATGTGCGGCGGATTGATCACGATCACCGGACGCAGAGTGCTCGAACAACTGTCGTGGCTCTTCCCGTCCCGCTGGGGGTTCGCGGCCGCCGCCTCGACGGTAGACCTGCGCACGAACGCCACGGGCACCGAGCCCGACACGCTCTGGCAGCACGCCGCATCGTGGTGGCTGCTCAGCATCGCCATGCTGGTGCTCATCAGTTGCGTGCTCGCGGTCGTCACCTACAGCCGGCTCCGGCTGCGCCGTTCCCGCCGACGCTGAAACAGATGCTGCGGTGTTCTACTCGTCGCCGAGACCCTCCGGTGCGCCGACGTCGAAGACATTCATCATCTGAGACAAGGTCCGGTAATAGCCGACCAGGACCACGAGTTCGAGGAGTGCCGGGTGACCCAGGCGGGCTTCGAATCGACGGAATTCCTCGTCTCCGAGGGTGTTGGCGCCCTCGAGTAGGTGACGGCACACGTCGTACGCAGCCTGTTCGGTGGCGTCTTCGGAACGGAACTCGCCGCTCCGAAGTGCCGTCATCTCTTCGTCGCTCAGTCCGACGGCGTGTCCGACCCGTTCGTGGGCATAGCGTTCGAATTCGCTTTCCGTTGCGGCCGCGACCGTGAGGATCGCGATTTCTCTGATCCGGGCGGTCATCGCCGTCCGGTACCGCACCGCACTCCCCAGTTCCTGCAGCGCAGAACCGAGTCCGGGCACATGCAGCATCAGCCCGAACGGCCCGTTGAGCCTGCCCTCGTCATCTTGAAGCGCGAACAGCTGGGGCCCCTGTGCGCGCGGACCCGTCGCGATGCTGTCGTACAACGCTTTCTGCTCGACGTCCAGCTCGGCGGGTACCAGGGAGTCGATCCGTGAATCTGCCATGCAATTACCATCTTTCAAAGTCTCGGCCCGGGAGGCGCGGTGACGAGACAGAGTATGCCGCGCCGGGCCCTGTTGTCTTCCACCGACACCGAATAGCACCGCGAACTGAAGGTATTCGTCTGATGGATTGCCACCATACATAACTGCCGATTCCCGAATACTCCCTGATCCGCCACCCTTGAGCCACGGGCCACATCGGTGAGTGGACCCGCGACCAGGCGAAGAGGTGACGTCAACGTGAGAACCCCGGTCGGGCAGTCCGCCCGATACGAGATCCAATCCTGTCCCGACATCGAGTTCGGGCGTCCCGACGGGCAGGTCCTCCGACTCGATCTGTCTCTGCCGATCGGCGTTGCCACCCCCGCCGTCGTCCTCTACCTGCACGGCGGTGGTTGGATGATCGGTTCTCGCAAGAGTCATGCCGCGCGGGCGGAGCGACTCGCGCGGCACGGATTTGCCGTCGCGAGCATCGACTACCGACCCTCTACCGCGGCCCCCTTCCCCGCCCAGATCATCGACATCGTGACCGCGATCGAGTGGCTGAAAGGTCCCGGGCACGCCTTCGGTGTCGACGCGACTCGTGTCGCCCTCTGGGGAGCATCGGCAGGCGCCCATCTCGCGCTTCTGGCCACCGCCACTCCGGCGATTCCGCGTGCACCGCACGAGTTGCCCGGTCCACACGTGCAGGCCGCTGTCGGCTACTTCGGATGCTACGACCTCACCTCCCGGGGCGACCTCGACCGTCCGGACGCCGGCTCGCCGATACCGCGCGAGATCCTCGAGCAGGTCTGGCCGGCAGGGGTCCCCGCACTCCCGTCGTCTCTCTACCTGAGGGCCCGATTGCTGGGCGTCGACGAGTCGACGGTGAGCGATCGCGAACTCGCCGACATCAGCCCGTTTGCGAAAGCGCGCGACATCCACGTGCCGGTCTTCCTGCTCCACGGAACACGTGACTCGGTCACGTCGGTGCAGCACAGCCGGCGGATGGCGCAGGAACTTCGACGCCGCGGGCAGACGGTGCGACTGCGCCTTCTCGAGGGTGCCAATCACGAGGACCCCGCGTTCGACACGGACGCCACGATCGCCGAAGTCGCCGCGTTCCTACACGAACACCTGTGCCGACCCTGCCACACACCCTCACTTCCCACGATGCCGTACAACAAGGAGATTGATTCGAAATGACCGCTCCAGTAATAGTCGTCGGCGGCGGACCGTCGGGTCTGACGGTCGCGACCGAACTGGCCCGGGCCGGAGTCGAAGTCGTCGTCCTCGAACGTCGAACGCAGCCGGTGCAGTCGCGAGCCGGGACCGTTCTGCCGAGAGTTCTCGAGCTACTCGATTCGCGGGGCCTGGCGCAGAAGTTCATCGACAGGGCCGCGACCATTCGCTCCAACCCACTGATCCCCGTTCACATCTGGGCGGGGATGCAACCCGTGGAATGGCGCCACCTCGAATCGAGGTTCGGGTTTCGGCTGGTTCTTCCCCAGAACCACACCGAGGAACTGTTGCTGGAGGAAGCGCTCCGTCTCGGAGTCGTCGTCAAGCACGGCGTGACTGTCGAATCCGTCGTCCAGCACTCCGCCGCGGTGACCGTGACCGCGGCGGCCGAGGACGGACCCGTGAGGCTGTCTGCCGATTATCTGGTCGGCGCCGACGGCGGGCGGAGTATCGTGCGGTCGCAACTCGGTCTCGGTTTCGAGGGACACGGGCCGACTTTCACCGGAATCGTGGCAGATCTGAGGATGGATCGGCCGTGGCCGGAAGCGCGGCGGATGATCGACAACGCCAAGGGCTGGGTCACCTCGTTTCCGTTCGGCGAGAACGAGTCCATCACCCGGTTCAACATTGTGCACGCCGAGCGCAGGCACGCCCCTGCGGCGGAGCCGGTCACGGCCGACGAGGTCCGCCGATGCCTCACCGATGTTCTGGAGAAGGACCTGCCGTTCGACGATCTGGTGTGGGCGTCTCGTTTCACCGATTCGCTCAGAATCGCAACGAAATTCCAGCAGGGCCGAGTGTTCCTCGTCGGCGAATCGGCGCGCATCCACTATCCCGCCAGCGGCGTCGGGATGAACTTTTGCATCCAGGATGCGTTCAACCTCGGTTGGAAACTCGCCGCGGTCATCAACGAACACGCAGGACCGGCACTCCTGGAAACCTACGAGGCCGAACGCCGTCCGGTGGCGGAGGCACTACTGAGAAGTGTCGCGGCACAGTGCTCGGTCCAGTTCGACTTCACACCCGAGGGGGCGGAGTTCAAGCGGATGTTCGAACGCGACCTGTTGCCCATTCCGGAGGTCAATCGCCGAATCGGACTCGAACTGAACGGGCTGTCCTTCCCCTACCCTGCTGAGTCGCACCACCATCCGATGGTCGGATACCGCTGTCCCGATCTGGATCTCGTCACCGGGACCGGTCCGATGAGGATGGGTGAAATGCTGCGCGAAAATGCTCTCGTCCTCATCGACGCCACCGGGGCGGGCACCTACGCGGACCTGGCTCTGCAGGGCGCGCCGGTGCGCGCACACACCGGCCACGTCGTTCTCGCACCCACCGGGCTCGACGACGTCAAGAGCCTTCTGGTCAGGCCCGACGGGTACATCGCCTGGGCCAGCGTCGACGCCCCCGCGCGCGAGGATGCCCAGCTGGCGATCAAGCGGTGCCTCGCCGTCGAATGAGATGTCCGGGAGGGTCGTCTCGTGCGTACCCGAGCCGACCCTCCCACACCTCTTTCGGCACTTATGCGAGTGACTTGACGAGTTGCGCTCTGAGCCAGCGATGTTCGGGATCCGCGTTGTACATCGGGTGCCACCACAGCGCATGGTTCAGTGGGGCGAGATTCAAGGGAAAGTCCACCGACCGAATTCCCATTCCGCCGCTCATCCGGGCCGCCAATCGCTCCGGCAGAAGGGCGACACGATCGGTGTGGGCGACGAAATACGGCAGAGCCAGGTAGTTCTCGCCGACAACCTGCACGTATGGTTCGACCCCCTGCGCCCTGACCTGATGCAGCGGTGTCGTCGCGGCGTGGGGATGCGTCTGAAACACAGCCCACGGGTATTCGGTGAGCTGCTCCAACCGAATTGCGTCCCCGATGTGCTCGTTGTCCTCGGCCACCACACAGACCCATCGGTCGGAGAAGAGGTCGACCGAGGGCAGGTCGCTGACGAAGCCACGGGGTACGACCAGGGCATCGGCGGTACGGAGACTGTCCGATGCACGATCGACGATCTCCGGTCGCAACTGTACGAAGTTGATGCGCAGATGCGGAGCCTGCGCCAGCAGATCACGGGTGATGGTGTCTCCGACGGCGGCGAGCATGTAGTCGGACATGATCAGGGTGAACTCGCGGCTGGACCGTTCGATCTCGATGCCCGGCTCGGCGTCGAGCACTCGATCGACCGCCGAGATCGCCACCGTCGTGCGCTCGACCAGGCTGCGGGCGAGCGGCGTGAGTTGATACGAGTTGCCGACCCGAGCCAGTAGCGGATCCCCGAAGTACCTCCGAAGCCGCGCGAGCGCCGCACTCATCGCCGGCTGGCTCAGACCGACTTCGATCGCCGCGCGGCTCACGCTTCGCTCGCGCAGGAGC
This sequence comes from Rhodococcus sp. NPDC127593, assembly GCF_042671975.1. NCBI lineage: Bacteria > Bacillati > Actinomycetota > Actinomycetes > Mycobacteriales > Nocardiaceae > Rhodococcus > Rhodococcus sp. NPDC127593. Next base: position 15,342 of record NZ_JBHXWI010000038.1, read on the forward strand.
GCGTCCAGAGACACGATGAGGTTGAGGTCCAGCTTGGCGCGATGGCCTGAAATCCGCTGTATCGAGCTCATGGATACAAACTATATGCGACCCGGCGTTCCCAAATAACCGCGGGAAAATGAGACTGAAGGCAGTCAATCTGCCTCTCTCCGAACAGGACACTCATGGACCCGAGTCATGCCCGACCACGCCGCACTCTCCTCCGGGGAGCAACGGTCGTCAGCGTCGATCCGGCGATCGGAAACTTCGACCGAGCTGACATCCTGATCAGCGACGATCTGATCGCAGGAATCGACTCGCGGATCGACGTCGAACCAGACGTCGAGATCCTCGACGTCGACGGAATGATCGCGCTCCCCGGATTCGTCGACACTCACCGCCACACCTGGCAGAGCGTCATGCGGCACGGATACGCCGAACTCGATCCCCTCCAATACTTCGACGAAATGCTCCGGGGAATCGGGGCCGCGTACGAACCCGAGGACGTCGAGATCGGAAACCTCCTCGGCGCTGTATCGGCGCTGAGTGCCGGGACGACCACCCTCTTCGACTGGTCCCACATCCAGAACTCGCCCGAGCATTCCGACGCTGCGGTCACCGGTCTGCGCGAGGCGGGTATCCGTGCCGTCTTCGGCCACGGATGGCCACTGCAGGGCGACGGCCGGTGGACCGAGAACAGCATGCTCACCCACCCGGCCGACATCGAACGGCTGCAGAAGCAGCACTTCTCCGACCCGGGCGGACTCGTGACATTGGCCATGGCGGCCAGGGGCCCCGAGATGACGGCGCCCGGGGTGTGGCAGGCCGACCTCGCCCTCGCGCGTGACCTGGGCATCCGCACATCGGTGCATGCCGGTGCGTACGCGCACAACGAACCGGTCCACGCCGTCGCGCAGTACGACAAGGCCGGACTTCTCGCCGACGACCTGACGTTCGTGCACTGTTGCCGCTCCTCCGACGTCGAACTCGCGATGATCGCCGACGCCGGTGCCACCGTGTCGATCGGCGTGCACTGCGAGCTCAACTCACAGGGCATCGGCGACGTCCCCCTCGACCGCATGCTCGCCGCCGGCGTACGACCGAGCCTCAGCGGGGATACCGAAACCAAATGCAGCGGAGACATGTTCACGCAGATGCGAATGCTCTTCGGCTACCACCGTTCGTGGATGGGCGGCGGCCACAGCTCCGTCGCGGCCGATCGTGCGCAGGTGTTCCTGAAAGATGTGCTCGCATTCGCCACCATCGAGGGGGCGAGAGCGGTCGGGCAGGGCGATCGCATCGGCTCGCTCACTCCCGGCAAGCAGGCCGACATCATCCTGGTGCGCGCAACGGACCTGAACCTGGTACCTGTACTCGATCCGGTGGCGTCCGTGGTTCTCGCCGCTCACGGGGGCAATGTCGATTCGGTGCTCATCGGCGGGCGGTTCGTCAAGCGGGGCGGAGTAGTGCTCGGGCGTGATCCGTCCGCTCTCGTGAGCGCGGCGACGGCATCGCAACGACGGATCCTGGGGAGACGCGCCGGCCGCTAGCACTCGTGTGCGCGTGACACCCGTCCGAACAGGGTCTATTCGCCGCACGAATTCCCTCCATCACGAGTTGCCGCTTCCCGGATAACCCGAGAACAGGAACAGTGATGGTCATCACCACCGCAACAAAGGAGTAAGGCATTGACCATGTCACGCGGGGACGAATTCCGGCGCGGGTGGCCGACTCTGTCAGCGGCCGCCGTGGGTGTCGGCACTGGGGTATCCGGGCTCGCCATCTACTCGGCGGGTCTGTTCACCAGCGATCTCGGTAGGGAGATCGGCCTCAGCGCTGCGATGTACGGGCTGTCCATCACCTTGCTGACCTTCGGGATGGCGCTCGCCGCCCCCATCGTCGGTTACGCCGTCGACAGGTTCGGAGTCAAGGCCCCGACGATTGCCGGAGCACTGTGCCTGGCAGCCGGATTCGCCGCACTGGGAACGGTCGTGCACTCCGTGCCGGCCTACATGACAGCGATGGCGTTGATCGGATTCTTCGGTGCGAGTTCCGGACCGATTGCCTTCACCCGGGCGGTCAGCAGCTGGTTCGACCGCGCCAGAGGCCTCGCGCTCGGTATCACGATGATGGGAATGGGGCTCTCCGGCGCCATCATTCCGGTCGCCATCGGCCGCGTCATCGAACTCGAAGGATGGCGACTGGGCTACCTCACGTTGGCCTGCATCGCGCTTGCCGGAACCCTCCCGACCCTCTTCCTCCTGAAGGTTGCACCCCGAAATGGAAGTACGCAGGACACGCCCGGACGGCCGGCCCACGACGGTGACGACTTCGCCACCATCCGCAGGAACCCCCTCTACTGGCGGTTGATTCTCACATTCGGCCTGATGTCGGTCGCCTTCACCGGCCTCGTCCCCTACCTGGTCCCCATGCTTCGGCAGTACGGGATGAGTGTCGGCGGTGCGGCGTCGATCGCATCGATCATGGGACTCGCGGTGATCCTGAGCCGACTGGTGATCGGACTGCTCATCGACATCCTCCGGCCGACCGCGGTCGCAGCCTCGCTCTGCCTGCTGTGCGCCACCGGCGTGGTGCTGTTCGCCGTCGGCGGAGTCGGATTCGCCCCTGTCCTGGCCTTTACTCTGGGATGCATGCTCGGCGCCGAGCTGGATATGGTCGGCTATTTCACGTCCCGATACTTCGGTCTCGCCGCCTTCGGAAAGGCCTATGCCGGCCCCTACATGGCATTCGTCCTCGGCGGCGGGATCGCACCCCTGTGGGTCGGTGCCGTGGTGGACCGAACAGGAAGCTACACCGCAGTCCTCTATGTCGTCGCCGCGCTGACGGTGCTGTGCGCCGTCGCCTTCGTGGCCCTGCCGTCCCCGCGGCGGGTCACCCCCGAACCTTCCGAAACGAGGCCGACACCTGCCTCCGTCAACGCAGATCTCTAGCCACTCACAACAGACAACGCTCCAGGAGAACCACTTTCATGCGTATCGCCAACATCGACGGCCGTGCCGCTCTCGCCATCGCAGACGAGGGTTCCGAGCGGGGCATCGACCTCGCCCACGCCTCCCGCGGCCGGTTCGGCCCCGAACTGCCCGCCGTCTACCAGGCTTGGGACGACGTCACTGCATGGGCAGCCGAACAGGACCTGTCCGCCTTCTCCGACGACAGCTTCTCGATCGACCGCTCCCTCCTCCGAGCACCGTCGCCGGCTCCCCGTCAGGTGTTCGCGGTCGGCCTGAACTATCACGCCCACGCCGCCGAATCCGGTTTCGAATCCCCCACCCACCTTCCGCCGGTGTTCACCAAGTACGCCTCCAGCTTCACCGGCCCCGACACCGACGTGATCATCCCCGCCGGCGGCAACGTCGACTGGGAAATCGAACTCGTCGCCGTCATCGGACGCGAAACCACCAACATCGACGAGGCCGACGCCTGGGCGCACGTCGCCGGTCTCACCGCCGGCCAGGACATCTCCGAACGGATCACCCAGACCCGCGGCCCGGCACCGCAATTCGGCCTCGGGAAGTCGTTCGCTGGGTTCTCCCCGCAAGGCCCCTGGCTGGTCACCCCGGACGAGTTCACCAATCCCGACGACCTCGAACTCGGCTGCACCATCGACGGCGAGGAAATGCAGAAGGGCCGCACCCGGGACCTGATCTTTCCCGTCTCCACGCTGATCGCCACCCTCTCGCGCAATGTGACCCTCTACCCCGGTGACGTCATCTTCACCGGCACCCCCGCCGGGGTCGGCGTCGGCCGCGAACCGCAGCGATTCCTGCAGGCCGGCGAAAAACTCGACAGCTGGATCGACGGCATCGGTCAGCTGCACCAGCATTTCATCGCCGACCCCGACGCGAAGTAGGGACGAACCATGGCTCTGCACGGACTGGGCAAGGTCACCATCGGCGTCCCCAACGTCGACGACACCATCGCCTACTACACCGAATTCGGACTCGAACACCGCGGGAACGGGGTGTTCGCCACCCGCAACGGCGGCGAGCAACTCGAAATCGTCCACACGCCCACGCGGCGACTGGTCGAGTTGACGGTCGCCGCTGACGATCTCGACGACATCGCCGCCATCACGGCGCGGCTGACCGGGCTCGGCGTGGCACTCGAACAGGACGGCACGTCCGTCAGTGCCGTCGAACCGGTCACCGGCACCCTGGTGCGGGCGGCGGTCCGGCCCCGGATCGTCATCGCCCCCGCGGTGTTGCCGACGCCGTACAACGGTCCGGGCCGGATCGACCGGTGGGGACGGGCCCCGTTCCTCACCCGCCCCGAACCGGTTCGCCCCCGCAAACTCGGACACGCGGTAATCGGGTCCACCGACCTCGAAACCACCATGAAGTTCTTCACCGACGGTCTCGGATTCAAGGTCAGCGACTACATGGGCGACAAGGCGGCATTCCTGCGGTGCTCCGTCGAGCACCACAACGTCCTCGTCATGGCCGCACCGGTGAACTTCATGCACCACACCAGCTGGCAGGTCGATGACATCGACGAAGTCGGCCGCGGCGCCCACGCCATGCTCGAAAACAACCCCGAACGGCACGTCTGGGGCCTCGGACGGCACTACGCGGGCGCGAACTTCTTCTGGTACCTCGAGGACCCGGCGGGAAACTTCTCCGAGTACTACTCCGACATGGACACCGTCCCCGAAGACGAACTCTGGAGCCCGGAAGTGCTACACGGACTCCACGGCCTCTACGCCTGGGGACCACCGCCGCCCCCGTCTTTCCTCGAACCCGACGACCTCGCCGCCCTGATGACCGGAGCTCACTCCAGCACGGGGTGAGGAGCGGACCCGCGGGATTCGTGCTAGATCAGTTCGACGACGGTTCCCAGGTCGTGCACGTGCTCACTGTCCGACGGCCCGGTGGCCGGCGCGATGTCGCCACGTGCCGAGTGTGCCATCGACCTCGCCTCGCCCGCGGCGAACGCGACCGGTACAGCCACGGCAACGGACAGGAGGGCAGCTCCTGCGTCGAACGCCAAGCGTGCGACACCGAAAGCACAGTTCGCCGATTCTCGGATCGTCATCGTCCGCCTTCCTTCACCAGTCCACAGGACGTAGCGGACCACTCCTTTTGGCATAACCTTTACCCGTTCGACGTTACGAGGGGCACGCACTACTAGCGAGTACCAAACCGACCAGATCGAATGGTCTACCGGGCGGCCGTCGCTTCCGGCGCCCGAGCAGAGAGAAGACAGGCACGTACCCGGGTAGTTCAGCCGATGCGCCCAGACCGCACTGGGACCACCCTGTAATCAGACGTCCCCCACGTCGCGACACCACACCGAGTGCACTGGAGCAACGACGGCATGAACCCACACACCGGCAACCACGGACATCACCTGGTTCACACGTTCCGCCGTCCTCCGGTGCGGCCGGGACGCCACGCGCTGCACGCTGCCGCATCCAGGATCGGAATTCCGTGCACCCTCGGCGCCGGTGACCACCGCGCCTTCGACAGTTCCGGTCTCGTTCAATGGGCGTACAAGCAGGCCGGCGTGTCCGTTCCGCGCACCACCTACGAGCAACTCCGACACGGGACCGCCGTGGACGAGAGCGACCTGCAGCCCGGCGACGTCGTTCTCTTCTACGGGGGCGGCCACGCGGGGATCTATGCAGGAAACGACACGGTCGTCCACGCACCCGCTCCGGGACGGCCGGTCACGCGAGTAGCCATGAACTCCATGTCATTTCACGCAGCGCGCCGATACTGACGACCGACCGCAGCCTCCAGCCGACCCAAACAGGGCGGCTGGAGGCGTCGACCACCCGCGACACCGTGGACTCAGTGAGCTGCGTTGTACGCTTCCTCGATCTCGGCAGGAATACGTCCACGCGCGGACAACTCATAGCCCTGCTCGGTCGCCCATTCTCGAATCTCCTTCGCCTGGCTACGTCCCTGCGACGGTGCCACTGCAGGAGTCGACCGACGCTTTCTTCCACCGACCCGAGTTGCATGCTCGATGTAGTAGTCGAGAGTCTTGTGGAATTCCCTGGCGTTCTTGACCTTCAGATCGATCTCGTAGTCGACGCCGTCGACAGAGAACGGAATGGTCTCCCCCTTACCGTTCTTGATCGGAGTTCCGTCGATGTCGTCGATGCGTTCGACAACAACTTTGCGCGCCACAGTTCCACTCCTTCATCGTCGATAACCCGGGGAACACTACGTCGAAGTATTGTTTACCTGCCAATCCCCGACGGAGTTTTCGAATTGCAGACCCGGGTCCGTCTGATTGGAGCACCCCGTTTTCGGGGTATCCGTCGGACATGACACCGAAGGACACATCCGGACCGAAGACCACGACCACCGACAGTGGCGCCCCGGGCGCGGACAAGGACGTGATGTCCGATCCGGCCGAGGACGACAAGAGTTCGGGCGCCGACTGGAGCGGCGAAGGTGGCGCGACCCCTGAAGGGCCCGCCACCGACACCGACACCGAGGACTAGGTCACCAGGGGATCTGCCCGAGGACCACACCGATCACCAGCATCGACAGCGACACCAGCGCCGCGCGCCACAGCACCTTCTTGTGATGGTCCGCCAGCGGGACACCCGCCAGGGTCACGAGCAGGAGGATGGCCGGGACGAGGGGGCTCTGCATGTGGAACGTCTGGCCGGTGATGGATGCGCGGGCCATCTCGACCGGCTCGATGCCGTACGTGGCCGCCGTCTCGGCGAGGACGGGCATGATGCCGAAGTAGAAGGCGTCGTTGCTCATGAAGAACGTGAACGGCAGGCTCAGGATGCCCGTGATGACGGCCAGGTGCGGTCCGAGCGAGGCCGGGATGATCTCGAGCAGCCACTGCGCCATGGCCTCGACCATTCCGGTGCCCTGGAACACGCCGGTGAGCACGGCCGCGGCGAACACCATCGCGACCACGGAGACGATGCTCGACGAGTGGCGGGTGATCGCCTCCTGCTGTTCCTTGACTCGCGGGAAGTTCACCGTCAGCGCGATCGATGCGGCCACCATGAACAGGACCGGAATCGGCAGGACGTCCATCACGAGCACGACGAGGAGCGCGACGGTCACGAGCGCGTTGAACCACAGCAGCTTCGGTCGCAGCGTGGGCCGCTCGGGGTCGAGACCGTCGACGAAGCCCTGGCCGTCGTCCGATCCGGCGTCGCCGGAGCCGCCACCGGTTCGGGGTGTGTCACCGTTGCCCCCGGATCCGGAGCCGGTCGCGGACCGGCGGAGGCCGGAGCCCGCGGAGACGAGGAGGCGCTCGTCGGTGAGTTGGAGCGTTCCGATGCGGCGGCGTTCGCTGTAGCCCAGCTGCACGGCGAACAGCAGCACGACGAGCAGCCCGACCACCAGTGACGGGATCATCGGGACGAACACGTCCGACGGCGAGATATTCAGCGCCGCGGCGGCCCGGACCGTCGGTCCACCCCAGGGGACGATGTTCATCGCGCCGTTCGACAGGCCGGCGACCACCGTGAGAACCACGGGGCTGACCTTCAGCTTCATGTACAGCGGCAACAATGCGGACGTCACGATGATGAATGTCGTGGATCCGTCACCGTCCAGCGACACCACCATCGCGAGCACCGCCGTGCCGACGACGAGCCGCATGGGGTCGTTGCGGACGAGCCGGAGGATGAGTTTCACCAGCGGGTCGAACAGGCCGACGTCGATCATGATCCCGAAGAAGATGATCGCGAAGAACAGCAACGCGGCCGTCGGCGCCAGCGACTTGATCCCGTCGGTGATCATGTCGCCGATGCCGAGGCCCGCCCCGGCCGCGATACCGAATGCGACCGGGACGGCGATCAACCCGACCACGGGAGTGGCCCGTTTGGACATGATCAAGAACATGAACACGGCCACCATCAAAAAGCCGAGTGCTACCAGCATTGCCACTCCTCGTCCGAACTCGCGTCGCGGTGTGATCGCGATAACAGCCAGTGTCGGGGGGAGGGACGCTCACAGTCACTGTTGCGTACTTAGAGAAGGTTGTGTTCTTTGTGGTGGCACTGCCGGCGCCCCCGGAGATGGTCGCGCAGGGTCTCCGTCTCATACTCCGCGCGGAACAGCCCCCGCTTCTGCAGGACGGGGATCACCTCGTCGACGAAGTCGGCGAGGCCGTTCGGGTAGAGCGGCGGCATCAGGTTGAAGCCGTCGGCCCCGCCGCTGCGGAACCACACCTCGATCTCGTCGGCGATCGATTCCGGGGTTCCGATCATGGTGCAGTGCCCGCCGCCCGCCGCCAACGTGCCCAGCAGCGACCGCACGGTGGGACGGTCCTTCTCGATGATCCGCAGGATCGTGTCGTACCGGCCCTGCGGCCCGGTGAACTCCGACAGCGGCCGCAGCGCGGGAACGGGTGCGTCCAGTTCCCAGGCACTGCAGTCCTGCTGGACGAACATCGACAACTGCGCCAGCGACTGTTCGACGGGCAGAAGCGCGTCGAGTTCCGCCTTTTTCCGTCGGGCCTCCTCGGCGGTCGAGCCGACGTAGGTCACGAGACCGGGCATCACGGTCACCGTCTCGGCGTCGCGGCCCGCCGCGCGGATGCGCCGCTTCACGTCGCCGTAGTAGCTCTGCGCGGCCGTGAGGTCGTAGGCGACGGCGTAGATGCCCTCGGCGCACCGGGCGGCCAGGTCGCGGCCCTGATCGGACGCGCCCGCCTGGAACAGCACGGGACGACCCTGCGGCGAGCGCGGCACGTTCAGCGGACCGTCCACGAGGAAATGCTTGCCCCGATGCTCGACCGGCTTCACCTCGGCCGGGTCCGCGAAGATGCCCTCCCGGTCGAGCACGAGCGCGTCGGGCCCCCACGAATCCCACAGAGCGAGTGCCACGTCGACGAATTCCGCGGCGCGCGAATAGCGCTCGTCGTGCGGCGGCATCTCCTCGAGTCCGTGATTGCGCGCCTCGGCGTCGAACATCGACGTCACCACGTTCCAGCCGGCGCGGCCGCCGCTGATGTGGTCGAGGGATGCCAGCATCCGGGCCGCGTGGAACGGTGTGTAGAACGTGGTGGACACCGTAGTCACCAGCCCGACCCGTTCCGTCGCCCGCGCCATCGCGGACAGCGCGGTGAGCGGTTCGAGGAACCACACGCCTCCGGATGCGGGGTCGCGCACCGAATGCCCGTCGGCGAAGAACACCGCGTCGAGGCAGCCCCGCTCCGCGGTCTGCGCCAGCTCCTCGTAGTAGGTGATGTCGCAGAGTCGCTCCACCTGGGACGACGGGTGCCGCCACGCGGCGCCGTGGTGCCCGCAGCTGAAGAGGAACGCGTTGAAGTGCAGTTGCCGGGCGTCGGTCATGTCAGTCCTTGACCAGTCCGCCGTCGACGACGAGGTTCTGGCCGGTCACCGCACGCGACCACGGGGACGCGAAGAACAGCACCGCGTCGGCGAATTCGTCCGGGGTGGTGACCCGCTGCAGCGGGGTGCTCGCCGCGATGAGGTCGAACACCTCGTCGGGAGTGGCGGCGCTCGCGTCGGTGGTGCGGAGCAGCCCGCCCGACACCATGTTGACGGTGATGCCGTCGGGACCGAGGTCGGCGGCGAGGGTGCGGGTCAGCGACAGCGCCGCGGCCTTGGCGGCCGTGTAGTCGTGGTACGGGACGACGGGGTTCTGGAACAGGTTGGTCCCGATGTTCACGATCCGGCCGAACCCGAGCGAACGCATGCCCGGCAGCGCGGCCTGCGTCGTGTGCAGTGTCGCCTTCACGCTGCCGCGCAGCTGCGAGTCGAAGGACTCCCACGTGATGACGTCCGCCTTGTCGCGTGCGTCGCCGTTGAACGAGAAGTCGGCGAGCGCGTTGTTGATCACCGTGGTCACCGGTGAACCGAAGTGCCCCTCCGCCGCGGAGAACAGCGTCGCCACCTGTCCGGCGTCGGTGACGTCGGCCCCCAACGCGACCGCACGGTCCGCGCCCAGGGAGGCCGCGAGTTCCTCCGCCGCGTCCCGGCTGTTCCGGTAGTTCACGATCACCCGCGCGTTCTGCGCCGCGAACGATCGCACGATGGCGGCGCCGAGGCCCCGCCCACCGCCGGTCACCAGGACGATCTGCTTGTCGAGCTGCATGCTGCCACCTTCCGTTCGGTCGGCGACGAGACATCGGATGAGCGCATACGGCCGTCTCCGCGACATCCCTTCGCCGGCATTACCCAGTTCAGGTTCGACGGGTCTGTTCTCAGCCGCCGGCTCGTCGCCGGGTAGCACCCCGTGTCACTGGCCAACAGTGTAAGCGCAATCACCGAGCGTGTTTCTTGGTTGTGCACAACCAAGTTGTGTGCAACTATTCAGTGGTGACCGACAACCTCGCCCTCGACCGCCAGGTGTGCTTCGCGCTGTACTCGGCTTCCCGGGCCATGACGGCGAGATACCGGTCGATGCTCGACTCGTTGGGAGTGACCTACCCGCAGTACCTCGTGCTGCTGGTGCTCTGGGAGCGGGACGGCCGCGGAGTGCGCGAGATCTGCGACGCCCTCGAACTCGACACCGGCACGCTGTCGCCACTGCTCAAGCGGCTCGAAACGCTGGGCCTGGTCGAACGCCGGCGCTCCTCGGCCGACGAGCGCCGGGTCGGGATTCACCTCACCGACAAGGGCGCGGGTCTCCGCGCCGCCGCGGAGGGCATCCCCACGGAACTCGCTCAATCGACGGGAATGAACGTCGACGAACTCGTCGCCCTGCGGGACACCCTGTCGCGGCTCACCGAATCACTTCACAGTTTCAACACCCCTACAGGAGAGAAGTAACCATGAAGATCGTCTACACCGCCGAAGCCCTCGCGACCGGAGAAGGCCGCAACGGCCACGCCCGCACGTCCGACGGCCGGCTCGACCTGAACCTCGCCATCCCCACCGAGATGGGCGGGTCCGGCGACGGCACCAACCCCGAGCAGCTGTTCGCCGCCGGATACGCGGCATGCTTCCACTCCGCACTCCAGCTGGTCGCCCGTCAGGCGAAGGCGAACGTCGCCGACTCGGCCGTCGGCGCCCGCGTCGGCATCGGCTCGACGGACGGCGGTGGATTCGGTCTCGCCGTCACCCTCGAGGTCTCCCTCCCCCACCTGCCACGCGCCGAGGCGCTCGAGCTGACCGAGAAGGCGCACCAGGTGTGCCCCTACTCCAACGCCACCCGCGGCAACATCGACGTCACCCTCGAGGTCACCGAAGACTGAGAAACCCCGACGGGCGTCGGGTCACCCGAACTTGAACTCGACGCCCGTCAGGTCCTCCGACAGAGACCACAACGCCCGCGCGGTGTGCTCGTCCCGCGACTTCTTGTTGGAGCCCACCACCTTCGGGTGGCCACGCTGCTCGAACAAGCCGTCCGGCCCGATGTAGCTGCCGCCGATCACGTCGGGTGCGGTGGCCGCGTACAGCATCGGCAGCGCCCCCATCTCCGCCGACTGCGCGAAGATCCGGTTGCCGACGGCCATCAGCTTGTCCTGCACCGACTCGGTGTGGGCCTGCAGATTGGTCGACGCATAACCGGGGTGCGCGGCCACCGCTTTGACGGAAGATCCCGCCGCGGACAGCCTGCGCTGCAATTCGTACGTGAACAGCAGATTCGCGAGTTTCGACTGCCCGTACGCGCTCCAGCGGTTGTACTTGCCGCGTTCCCAGTTGAGGTCGTCGAGGTGAATCGCTCCCGCCTGGTGTGCGGCACTCGACATCGTGGCGACCCGATCGGTGATCTTGTCGAGCAGCAGTCCGGTCAACGCGAAGTGTCCGAGATGATTTGTGCCGATCTGCATTTCGAATCCGTCGGCGGTCTTGCGCTGCGGAACCGCCATTACGCCGGCGTTGTTCACGAGTACGTCGACGGAATCGACGCCGGCGGCGAACTCGCGCACCGAGGCGAGGTCGGACAGATCGAGGCGGCGCACCTCGGCGTTGTCACCGATCGAGCGTGCGACGACCTCCCCCTTGTGGGTGTTGCGACAGGCCAGCACGACGTGCGCCCCCGCCTTGCCCAGAGCCCGCGCGGCCACCTCCCCCAGACCACTGTTGGCGCCCGTGACGACGAACGTGCGGCCGCGCTGATCGACGATGTCCGAAGCTGTCCACTTGGTCATGACGTCAACCCTACGGATCTCGGGTCGTGGCGTGAACCCGTCACCACGCCTGCGCTCCGACCAGCGGCAGATTGAGGAAACTCGGCCGCTCCGGGGACAACGCGACGTGCTGCGGCTTCAGTTGACTGTCGGCCAGCATCGGTCCGAGCGGCAGGTACCGGGGAACGCTGCCCGCGTACACGTCGACGCGCAGCCGGTGCCCCGGTTCGAGGACCGCGTCGGTGGGCACGAAGTTGATGTCCACCGGTGTCACTTCACCCGGAACCAGCGGCTGACGGGCGTCCACCGTCAGATAATGGTGCGGTTCGGTGTAGTCGCCGTTCGCCGACGTGGTGCTCTTCGAATCGTCCACGGCCCGCATGGAAGCGGTGAGAGCGCCATTGGTGAGCGGAGTCGACGTGCCGTCCGGTGCGACGTCGTTGAGCGTCACGGCCCAGAATCCGTCCGGGGCGTCCAGCACGGTCTCGAGGTGCAGATTGACCGGACCCGACAGCTCGGTCGGCTGCGTGACGGGGGCACTGGTGAACGTCAGGCCCTCGGCCTCGGCGAACCGGGAGTCCTTGCTGCACACCGATCCGAAGACGACGGCCGCGCCTGCGGTGCCCTGTGCGCCGTCGCGGGAACAGAGCCCGCGAAGGCCGGGTGCGACGGTGAGCTGTGCCGCGTCGCCAGGTTTCGCCGACACCAGGCTGCCGTCGTGGGTGGCGTGCCCGGCGGTGCCGCTGGGGGCACCCGACAGGTACATCCGCTGGTAGTCGACGCCGGCCCGCGGGAACTGATCGGTGGTGGTCCAGCCGTTGCCCTGCTGATACAGCGTGACCGGGCCGTACTCCTCGATGCCGTTGTCGATGCCCTTCAGCCACTTGTCGAACCAGGCGCGTTCGAGGACGTCGAGTCGCGGCGGCGCACCCTGCTCACCGAAGCCGCCACCGAACGAGATGTGGTAGGCGTCGCTCATGATCAGCTGCTTCTCGCCGGCAGGCAGCGGGATGTCGTTGTAGACCCGCGGCTCGCTGTTCGCGAAGATGTCGTGCCACGCGCCGTAGACCATCGTCGGCACCTCGATGTTCGCGGCCTGCGCCTTCCGCTCCTCGTAGAACCGGCCGTCCTGCGCCACCCGCAACGTGTCGGGGTCGAGACCGCTGATGTCCGGCGCGGTCATGGCCTCGATCAGTGCGGGGAACAGCGTCAGCGGATCCCGCAACCGATCCTGCAGCCACTGCTGGTCGAAGCGCCCCTGCGCGATGGCCTGAACGTCGGGAACGAACTTGAGACCGTTGACCAGTGACAGCCACAGCGGCATGAATCCCACGCCGAGACCACCGCCCGTTCCGACGATGTCGCGGAGCAGATCGTTGCCCGGTTCGGTCGGGAAGATCGCCTTCAACGCCGGCGGCTGATGGCCCGCGGCCTGCAGCGAGTTGATTCCCGAGTACGACACCCCCGCCATTCCGACCTTTCCGTCGGACCACCCCTGCTTGCTCATCCAGTCGATGATCTCGACGGAGTCCTGCTGCTCGAGCGGACCGAGCGCCTGCCATTCCCCTTGGGAGAAGCCGGTGCCCCGCGCATCGACCACCACCTGGGTGTACCCGTTCCGGACGAGGTCGCGGTTGATGCCGAAGACGCGCATGCCGCCGCCGGTGAGCACCTTCGCCGCTTCACCGACTCCGTCGAACGGTGTTCCGGCGAGATCGAAGGAGTTCACCAGGTCGACGACCGTGTCCTCGAGGCCCGGTACCGCGAACACGGAGTCGACGACGTTGCCGACCAGCTTCGTGTATGGCGTGACGCCCAGAACCGACGGCATCTTGGCGTCGATCGGCTTGCCGGAGGCGTCAGCGGGGCGATAGACGTTGGCCTTCAGCACTGTTCCGTCACTCATGGTGATGGGGACGTCCCAGTCGATCGCGATCAGCGGGTACTCGGGCGGCGCGTCGACCGCGGCGTTCCACCCAGCCCCGGCCGCCCCGCCCGTCGGATCCGCCGACGCCGTCACCGCCGGGGCGACAGCGAGACCCACCGCCATCGCAAGAGCAACTACCACTGCACCCGGACCAAACGCCCGTTGACGCACGATCACCACGAACCCCCGTGAAAATCCTCCGATGACGCGCCTCAGCGGCCATCAGGGTGGCCCGCGTCACAAACTTACCGGATAGTAACCACGAGTCCCCCCGCGGTCAACGGCGGATTTCCGCAGCCTGTCGACTACCGTGACGGGGTGCCCGACGCCCCCCTTCCCGTCCGCGACGGCCTCAACCCGACGCGGCTGAGGATGCCGGACGACGGCTCGTGGCCCACCGTGCTCGAGTACCTGGTCGCGCGTTTCCCGCACGACGAGACCCGCCTCCGCGAGAAGGTCGCGACGGCGGAAGTGGTCGACGAGCGCGGACTGCCGATCACCGAGTCCACCCCGTTCGCGCCCCGCAGATTCGTGTACCTGTACCGGGATCCGCCGGTCGAGAAGCGAGTGCCGTTCGAGATCGAGATCCTGCACCGCGACGAGGATCTCGTCGTCGTGGACAAACCCCACTTCCTGGCCAGCACCCCGCGCGGCGCGTACATCGCGGAGTCGGCGCTGGTCCGGTTGCGCAGGGACCTCGACCTGCCGGAACTGACACCGGCGCACCGGCTCGACCGGTTGACCGCCGGGGTGCTGATCTTCACGGTGCGTCGTGAGATCCGGCGCGACTACCAGTCGCTGTTCGATCAGCGCCGGGTGGTCAAGGAGTACGAGGCGGTCGCCCGTTACGACCCCGATCTCCCGCTGCCCGCCACCGTCCGCAGTCGAATCGTCAAGGAGCGGGGCGTCTTGAAGGCGTACGAGGTCGAGGGTCCAGCCAACAGCGAGAGCCGCATCGAACTCCTCGAGGTTCACGGCGACGCGGCCCGGTACCGGTTGCTGCCGCACACCGGCAAGACGCACCAGTTGCGGTTGCACATGAGTTCGCTCGGCATCCCGATCCACGGCGACAACTTCTATCCCGACTTCTACGACGTTGCCGCCGACGACTATTCGACGCCGCTGCGGCTGCTGGCCCGGTCCGTCGACTTCGTCGACCCGATCTCGGGCGACCGTCGCCGCTTCACGAGCCGGCGCACTCTCGACTGGCCGGGCTGACCTCGCGTTCTTTCCCTCACCGCGGTCAGGCGGAAGGATGGTGACATGAGTAGTGCGACGTCCGTCTCCGAAGTGGAACGCAAGTACGAAGCGACATCCGAGCAGCAACTCCCGGCCCTCTCGGGGCTTCCGGGCGTCGACGGTGAACCGCGACGCGACACCGTCCAGCTGTCCGCCCTGTATTACGACACGGGCGAACTGCTGCTGCTCCGCGCCGGAATCACCCTCCGCCGCCGGGAAGGCGGCGACGACGCCGGCTGGCACCTGAAGATCCCGGCAGGAGCGGACGAGCGGACCGAGCTGCAACTGGCGCCCGACGCCGAGTACCCCGAGACGGAGGTGCCCCGGGAATTCACGGAATTGCTCACGGCCGTCACCCGCGGCGCCGCCCTGAACCCGGTCGCGCTCATCAGCACCGACCGCGAGCGGCAGCGGCTCGTGGACGCGGCGGGGACGACGCTCGCCGAGGTCGTTTCGGACGTCGTGATCGCTGCCGTCCCCGAGACGGGAACCGGATCCGACGAGCGGGTGTGGCGCGAGATCGAAGTGGAGCTCGCGGCTGGCGACCGAAACCTGTTCGACGCCATCGACTCCCGGCTGACCGATGCCGGAATCACCCGATCGGACGCGCCGTCGAAGTTGCGGCGGGCGCTCGGCGATGCGGTGACCGGCACCCCGCGCCCCGCGCGCAGGAAGAAGGGCTCCGCTCCGCGGACGCTGCTGCTGGAGTACCTGGCGGCGCAGAAGGATTCTCTCGTGACGGCCGACCTCGGCGTGCGGCGCGACCTCGAGGAGTCCGTCCACGACCTCCGGGTCTCGGCCCGGCGCATCCGGAGTGTCCTGCAGGTGTACGGGTCCAGCCTGCGCGACCAGGAAACCGTCGACGAGTTGATCGTCGAACTCCGCTGGGTCGGTCAGGCCCTCAGCGCGGCGCGGGACACCGAGGTGCAGTGGAGCCGGCTCGTGGATCGGCTGGGTGGCGCCGAGGAAATACCCGACCGCGAGGTCGTGCGGGCGCGCCTCGACGAGTACTTCTCGGGACTCGCCGCGACGGCCCGGCCCGCAGCACTGGCCGCCCTGAACTCCCAGCGCTACCTCGACCTGCTCGCCGGGCTCGACACGTTCCTCGCCGCCGTCGAGTCGTCCGGGGGCGGCGGCCCGTCGAAGAAGGCCGTAGCGAAGTCCTTGCGCACCTTGTCGAAGTCCGTCCGTAAGCGCGTGCGGACGGCGGCGGCCGCGACCACCCGGGGCGAGCGCGATGAACTGACACACCGAGCGCGTAAGCGCGCCAAGCGAATGCGCTATGCAATCGAGTCGACGCGGTCGCTGGCACCGAAGGCCTCCGACCGCGCTCAGACGAAGTTCAAGGGCTTTCAGGACGTGCTCGGCGAGTACCAGGACGCCGTCATCGCGCGGGACCACATCCTCGCGATGGTCGCGGAGGATCAGCACTCCGCCGAGTCAAGCCTCGGCCTCGGCATGCTGCTGCAGCGCGAATTGGATCGCGGCGACACCCTGGCTCCGCAAGTGAAACCCGAGTCGAAGACCGCGCGGAAGGCGGCCCGAAAAGTCTGGAAGTAGGGCACAGTCGGGGAGTACCCACCAGCGTGAGCGAAGGGAGCCAGACGTGAGCACACCCGCCAGTCATTCCGTCGTCGTCGGCCTGGACGGATCCGACGCCTCCACCGCTGCCGCCCTGTGGGGCGCCGCAGTCGCGTCGAAGTGGGGTGCCACGCTGTCGCTCGTGCACGCGCTGCCGCAGGACGGCCCGCTGTACAGCCCCGCCGCGATCATGCTGGAATCACAGTTCCTCAGTCAGCTGCGCGAGGACGGCGAGGCCATCATCGGGACGGCGAAGAGGGTGCTGGGACCGAAGTTCCCCGGTCTCGAAATCGAGACGACCATCAGTCCCGGTCCCGCGGGCACTGCACTGCTCGAGGCCGCCGACTGGGCCCGGCTGATCGTGCTCGGATCCACAGGAACGGGAGCGATCCGTTCGGTGCTGCTCGGCTCGACGGCGCTGCACGTCGCCAACCGCGCACCCTGCCCGGTGATCGTTCTCCGGGGTGAGGTCACCACGCCGGACCAGCGTCCGGTGGTGGTCGGGGTCGACGGAAGCGACCTCAGCCGCGAAGCCGTGGGCCACGCATTCGAGTTCGCGTCGTTCTTCGAGGCGCCGCTGAGCGCCGTCCACACGTGGCAGGGCTCCCCCAGGCTCGGCGCAGGCGGCACCGGCATGCTCGTCGACTGGGACGCCGTGAAGCAGGAAGAGGAGGCACTGCTCTCCGAGGGCCTCGCGGGCGAGTCGGAACAATACCCGGACGTGTCGGTGACGAGGGTGGCCGAGCAGGGCGCCGCAGCCGACGTCATCCTGCGGCATGCGGGGGACGCCCAGCTGATCGTCGTCGGCAGCCACGGCCGGGGACCGCTGCTCGGCGCGCTGATGGGCTCGACGAGCCAGAATCTGCTCCACCACGCGACGTGTCCGGTCATGATCTGCCGGAGCGAGTGACGGCCGTCCGGCTAGGCGATGCTCGTCCCCACCAGCTGGCCGATTCCGTAGGTGACGATCATCGCGAGGGCTCCACCCAGCACGACGCGGAGCACTGCCCGGGTCCGCTTTGCGCCGCCGAGAGCCGCGCTGACGGTGCCCGTGAGCGCCAGCGCGACCAGCACGGCGACGAACGCCACCGGAATGCGCAGGTGCACAGGCGGTAGGAGGATCGCCAGCAGCGGGACGAGTGCGCCGAGCGTGAAGGACAGCGCCGAGGATCCCGCGGCCTGCCAGGGGTCGGTCAGATCGTCCGGGTCGATGCCCAGTTCCACGTCCACGTGAGCGGCGAAGGCATCGTGATCGGTGAGTTCGCGTGTCACCGTCCGGGCGGTCTCGGAACTCAGCCCCTTGGCCTCGTACATCGCGGCGAGTTCCTCGAACTCGGCGTCGGGGGTCTCGGTGAGTTCGCGACGTTCCTTCGACAGCATCGCGCGTTCGGTGTCGCGCTGGGTGCTCACCGAGACGTACTCGCCCAGGGCCATCGACACCGCCCCGGCCGCGAGACCCGCGAATCCGGCGGTGAAGATCGCCGACCGCTCGGTGGTGGCTGCGGCCACCCCGACCACCAGACCGGCGGTCGACACGATGCCGTCATTGGCACCGAGAACACCGGCCCGCAACCAGTTGAGGCGGCTCGCCAGACTAGGTGCGTGCGGCTCGTCCGGATGCCGCGAGGGCTCGGCGCGCTCGGCGCGCTCGGCGCGCTCGGCGCGCTCGGCGCGCTCGGCGTTCTCAGCTGACATGCGTTCAGGCTAAGACGAAAAGGCCTGGTCGGATAGCCAGGCTAGGCTGCGCTCGGCTGGGGTGAGCCGTTCCCCGCACACCGAAACCAAGCAATTGCTAGGTTAGGGGCGCTCTTTCCACACACGCTTGGAGTTCCTCATGGCGACACCCGCTACCAGCACACCCCGACGTCGCTGCGCCGCACTGGTCACGGGCGGCACCGGCGGCATCGGCTCCGCCATCGCACGGCAACTCGCGACCCTCGGCCACGACGTGGCCATCACCTACCGATCCAATGCCGACGTCGCCGCAGACCTCGTCGGCGAACTGGAAGGCCGGGGCGTCGGAGCGCAGGCCTTCTCCGCCGACCTCACCGACCAACCCCGCGTCGCGAGTGTCGTGAAGCAGACCGTCGAGCACTTCGGCGGCCTCGGTGTCCTCGTTCACGCCGCGGGACCGCACATTCCGATGATCCACCTGTCCGAGGTCGCTCCCCGGGACTACGCCGAGCACCTCGAACAGGAGGCCGTCGCCTTCTTCACCGTCGTCAAGGCCGCCCTGCCCGCGCTGCGGGAGGCGTCCGGTTCCGTCGTCGCGGTCACGACCGCGGCCACCAGCCGATTCCCGGTGCCCGACGGACTGTCACCGGGCACCAAGGGCGCGATCGAACAGCTGGTCAAGGGATTCGCCGCCGAGGAGGGCCGCTACGGTGTCCGCTTCAACTCGGTCGGCCCGGGAATGCTCACCGACGGCATGGCCGAGCGGCTGATCAACTCCGAAGAACTCGATCAACGCGCACTCGACGCCGCCATGAGCCGGATACCGTTACGCCGGTTCGGCACCGCCGCCGACGTCGCCGAGGCGGTCTGTTTCCTCGCGAGCGACCGGGCCGGATTCGTCACCGGACAGAAGCTCGACGTCGACGGCGGATACACGGTGTGATCACCGGCCATGTGTAATGGATGCGTATGACTGATGTAGAAGACACTCGCCCGACGCCCCGCAGGCGTCGTGTCGAATGGGTGATCGGCGGACTGCTCGTCGTCGTGCTCGCGGTGGAGATCGTCCTCATCTGGCCGGACCTCGCGGAGAGCGTTGAGAACCTCGGCGACCTCGAATGGGGGTGGGTGGCCGCGGCCGTCGTGGCGTCGCTGGCGTCGATGTCGAGTTTCGCCCGGGTCCAGCGCTGCCTGCTGGGGGTCGCGGACGTGCACGTCAAACAGCGACAGTCCCTCGCGGTGACGTTCGCCTCCAATTCGATGAGCGTGACACTGCCGGGCGGTCCGGTCCTGGCGACGACGTTCACATACCGGCAGACGCGCCTCTGGGGTGCGTCACCGGTGGTCGCGACGTGGCAACTGGTGATGGCCGGCGTCCTCCAGGCGATCGGCCTGGCGCTCGTCGGACTGGCGGGCGCACTGCTCGTCGGGGCCAAGACCAACCCGTTCTCGCTGATCTTCACGTTCGGCGGCCTGTGCGCCTTCCTGGTCGTGGCCCAGTACGCCGCTTCGCGACCCGATGCCCTCGAAGGTGTCGGCATCACCGCGCTGCGCGGATTCAACGCGATTCGAAAGAAGCCTCCGCTGACCGGTGTCCGTCAGTGGAAGCACATCGTGAACCAGATGAGCGCCGTCCGGATGGATCGCCGCGACACGGCCCGCGCGTTCGGGTGGTCGCTGTTCAACTGGATCGCCGACGCGTCGTGCCTCGCCTTCGCGTGCTTCGCGGTCGGCGCCCATCCCGGGTTCGCCGGACTCGCCGTCGCGTACGCGGCAGGGAACGCCGCGGGTTCGGCCATCCCGCTCCTGCCCGCAGGGCTCGGTGTCATGGACGCCGTGCTCGTCCCTGCGCTGACCGCCAGCGGAATGACCGGCGCCGAAGCGGTGTCCGCGATCGTCGTCTACCGGCTGGTCAGCTTCCTGCTCATGGCCGCCATCGGCTGGATCGTCTTCGCGGCACGCTTCCGGGGCGCGCAGCAGCAGGGCGAGGAGGGCCCCGACCTCGAACCGCTGTGGCGTCGCGGCACGTGAAGACCTCCCATTGAGAGAGAAACCCGGGCCGAGGCGGCCGACGACGGTCCTACGGTCGAGCCGTGACGGAACCGGAAACACGTGAAAAGCAGGTTGTCGTCGTCACCGGCGCGGCCTCGGGAATCGGAGCCGGGATAGCCCGGCACGCGCTCGCCCGCGGTATGGCCGTGGTCCTCGCCGATATCGACACGGCCGCACTGGACCGGCTGGCCGCCGACCTGGGCGAAGCCGCCCTCACGTGCGCAACCGACGTCGCCGACTCCGGATCCGTCCACGCCCTGGCCGATCTCGCGTTCGACTCGTTCGGCCGGGTCGACCTGCTCTTCAACAACGCCGGAATCATGCGCGCCGGATTCCTGTGGCAACTCGGCGAATCCGATTGGGACGCCGCCCTCGGTGTCAACGTGAAGGGTGTCGTCAACGGGATTCGGGCGTTCGTTCCGCGCATGATCGACCAGGGCGGCGGCCGCGTCGTCAACACGGCGTCGGTCGGCGGATTCGCGCCCGGTCCGATGATGTCGCCGTACAGCGCATCGAAGTTCGCGGTCGTCGCGATCACCGAGTGCCTGCAGATGGAGTTGAGCATGGTCGGCGCCCCGGTGTCCGCGAGCGTGCTCGCGCCGGGGCCCGTCGTCACGTCCGTCTTCGACAACCCGTTCGGGGCGGTCTCCCATCCGGCCGTCGATCGGATGGTCGCGCAGATGCGCGAACTGCTCGACACCGATGGACTCGACGCAGACACGTTCGCCGAGTTGGTCTTCGCCGGCATCGACCGGGGCGACTTCTGGCTCGCACCGCAGGGTGAGCACCTCGACAGCATGGTGCGCCAGCACACCGCCACCATCCTCGAGCGGCGAGAACCGGTGGTCCGGCAGTCGTTTCGCTGAGTGCGGCCCGTCGAGATCCTCCCGCCGAGTGGGACATTCGACGGACATCGACCGTTAGTTCTGCTACCTTTTGCCGAACCAAGCACTTGCTTGCTTACGTCAAAGGGGCGCCCATGCGAATTCGATCCTCAGCTCTCACTGCGGCGCTCGCCGTGACCGCACTCGCGCTCGCCGGCTGTTCCGGCGCGGGCGCCGACGACGCCGACGCCGCCGGCGGCCCGTATCGGGTGCTCGTGACCGGCGGAATCAGCGGGCAGGGCGCGCTCGCCGCGAATGCTCAGACGTCCGTGCTCGCAGCGAAAGCAAGCGCCGAGGCGGTGAACAGGGTCGGCGGCGTCGGCGGACGCCAAGTGGAGATCACCGTTGTCGACGACGCGGGCGACGCCACCACGGCCGTATCCAAGCTGCGGGAGGCCATCGCGTCGGGAAAGAAGCCCGACCTCTTTCTCAACTCCGGCCCGTCGACCATCACCACCGCGACACTGCCGATCCTCGCGCAGAACAAGATCCTCTCGTTCAACATCGGGCCCACCGAGGATTCGGCGAATCCGGAGAAATACCCGCTCAACTTCGACCTCGCGTCGGGACCGGCCGAAAACGCCGAGACCATCGCGCGATACATCAAGGGCAAGGGATACCAGTCCGTCGGCGTCGTCCACGGGAGCAGCGCTTACGGTGAAGTGTTCGGACAGGCGATGGAAGACGCGCTGAGCGGCGAAGGCGTGAGCAGCACCGGATCCGAGGAATACGACACCGCAGCACTCGACATGACGGCGCAGCTGCAATCGCTGAAGAACCGCGGCACGCAGGCGCTCGTCGTGGACGCCTACGGGGCACCACTCGGATATCTTCTCGCGAGCCTTCAGCGGCTCGACTGGAACATTCCGCTCGTCGGAAACACCTCGGTCGCGGGAACGTCACTGGTCTCGAAGGCTGCACCGGAAGGTGTGCTCGGCACTCCGGCAACGGCGAATCTGGTCATGCACGCCCTCTCGAGCACGGTTTTCGACGCTGACGACACCGCTGTCAACACCATGGTCGACAACATGAAGGCCATGGGCGACATCCCGTCGACGCTGATCCTCGCGGACAACTACGACGCACTGCCCCTCGTCGTGGCCGCCGCGAACAAGGCCGGATCCTCGTCCGACCCCGAAGCCCTCGCCGATGCGCTCGAGAACCAGGAAGTCCTCGACAGCGCCGAGACCGCGTTTTCGCCGTCCTATCACTTTTCGGCAGACTCGCACGCGTCGAAACCGGGAGACGAAGCGTACAAGTTCGTGCCGCCGAGCCCACTCCTCAACGGCCAGTACGGAAACCCGAGCGCGTGACACTCGACCACAGGAGATTCCGGTGACCATAGTCTGGTCGGGCCTCGCGCTGGGGGCGGTCTACACGCTCGTAGCGATCGGCTACAACATCGTCTTCATCTCGTCCCACACGTTCAACTTCGCTCAGGCCCAGCTGATGATGGTCGGAACCTTCGTCGCCTACACCGGACTGGTCACCCTGAAGTTGCCGATCCTCGTCGTTGCGGTGACAGCGACGGTGGCGGTGACGATCCTGGCCGGCATCGAGGAGATCATCGCAGTCCGGCCGGTCCGTGATCACCAGAATCAGCT
Source organism: Rhodococcus sp. NPDC127593 (assembly GCF_042671975.1). NCBI lineage: Bacteria > Bacillati > Actinomycetota > Actinomycetes > Mycobacteriales > Nocardiaceae > Rhodococcus > Rhodococcus sp. NPDC127593. The sequence continues at coordinate 38,327 of NZ_JBHXWI010000038.1, forward strand.
CGTCACCACGCTCGGCGCCGCGACACTGATCAACGGTGCGACGCAGCTGATCTGGGGAAGCGAACCGCTCACCGTCCCGTTCTTCGGTTCGAACGATCCGATCACGGTCCTCGGTGGCCGCACGTATCCGGTCGAGATCGTGCTGCTGATTCTGGCGATCGTGCTGGTGGTCGTCCTCGGCCGGGCCCTGACCCGGACCGTGACAGGTCTCGCCCTCCTAGGCATCTCCGAGGACCGCGAAGCCGCCCAGCTGCGTGGTGTCAACGTCCGGGCGCTCGCTCTCGGCGCGTTCGCCTTTTCGGGCGCGCTCGCCGGATTCCTCGGGCTCTTCGTGGGTCCCAAGACGTTCGCGGTGGCCACCCTGGGTTCGGCGCTGGCCATCAAGGGCTTCGTCGCATTGGCGATCGGCGGGTTCGGCTCGCTCCCCGGCGCACTGGTCGGTGGTCTGACCGTCGGTCTCGTCGAGTCGTTCGCCGCTCTCGAGCTGGGTAGCCAGTACAGCAACATCGCGGTCTTCGTGGTCCTCATCGCGATCCTCATGGTGCGTCCGGCCGGACTGTTCGGCCGGGTGCGGGAACGGGTGGTGTGAACAATGTCCCTGTGGCGCCTGATTCGATCGGTCCCGAGTTGGCTCTTTCCGCTCGCCGTCGGCCTCCTCGTGCTGTTCCTGCCGGAGTTCGGTCTCGACTTCGCGCTGTCCCGCCAGGTGCAACTCGCCTGCATCCTCGCGCTGGTCGTCAGCGGACTCAACCTCAGTCTCGGCTATGCGGGTGAACTGGCACTCGGCCAGGCCGCAATGTACGCGGCCGGGGCGTACACCGCAGGGCTCATGTCGATCGCCGGTTACACCGACATCGTGCTGCAGTTGATCACCTCGGGTCTGGTCGCGCTCGTAGTCGGTATCGTCACCGGAATCCCGGGATTGTGGCTCGGCAGTTGGTCATTGGCGATGACCTCGTTCTTCCTCGTCCTCCTCGTACCGGACATCATCGCCGTCTTCGGGGACGCCACCGGAGGCCGGAACGGACTCAGCGGGATCGAACCGGCGACCCTGTTCGGTGAAGTAGTGGACGCCGACCGGTTCTACATGGTCGTCGTCATCGTCGCGATCCTCTGGTTCGCGGTCATGCGCAACCTGGTCGTCTCCCGGCACGGTATCGCGTTCCGCACACTGAAACAGAGCCCGGTACTGGCCTCCTCGGTGGGCATCTCGGTGTTCCGGATGAAGCTTCTCGGTTATGCGATCGGCGCATTCCCGGCCGGCCTCGCAGGCGCATTGTTCGCGAACATCGACATGTACGTCTCACCCGAGGCGTTCGGATTCACCTTCGCGACAGCAGTTCTGGCGGCGTGCATCCTCGGCGGCGCGACGAGTGTCTACGGCGCGGCGGTCGGGGCAGCGATCATGCAACTCGGACCGAACCAATCGTCCGAGTTCCAGCAGTACGCCCTGGTCTTTTACGGTGGGTTCCTGATTCTCGGCGGCGTCCTCCTCAGTGGTGGCCTCGCGAAGGTTGCCAAGCAGGCCGCGGCACGGTTGGACCGGGCGGCAGGCCTGACCGGCAGTAGAACAGGAACCCACCACAGGGACACGAACCGATCCGCGATGGCCCCGATGTCGGGTCAGACGCTCGTGGTCGAGGGCATCTCGAAGGCATTCGGCGGCAACCAGGCACTCGACAACGCGTCGCTGCGCGCCGAACCGGGCAACATCACCGCACTGATCGGACCGAACGGCTCGGGGAAGACCACGATGCTGAACATGATCTGCGGGTTCTACCGTCCCGACAGCGGGCGAATCCTGATCGGTGACAACGAGGTCCAGGGCAGGGCGCCGGAACAGGTCGCCAGATGCGGTGTGGCACGAACCTTCCAGACACCCGACATCCCCGACGGCGTCACGGTTCTCGAGGCCGTGGCCTCGGGTCGATACAGCACCGATCGAGTATCGATGCTCTCGACCGTGTTGCGGCTTCCCCGCCACCACAAGGTCCGCGTCGACGACATCGCCACGGCGGAACGCGCACTCGACATCGTGGGACTGTCGCATCTCCGCGACGAGACCGCTACCGCACTCCCCCTCGGAATGCGGAGGCTTCTCGAGGTCGCCCGGTCGGTCGTCGCCGAGCCACGGCTACTTCTGCTCGACGAGGTGGCGTCCGGCCTCGACGAGGACGAAGTGGAACGGCTCGCCGACCTGATCCGGCAGCTCAGCGATGCCGGATGCACGATCGTGCTGGTCGAGCACAACTTCCGCTTGGTACTGGAACTCGCCGACACCATCGTCGTACTCGCCCAGGGACACGTGATCGCGGCGGGTGCGCCGTCCGAGATCGAACACAACCCTCGCGTACTCAGCGAATACCTCGGCGTAGTCGCCGAAGACACGGAACTGGCCGGAGAGGCGACCTCATGACCGAGCAGACGACGAAGCCCCTCCTGAGTCTGCGGAATGTGCAGTCCGGCTACGGCGACCTCCGGGTGGTGTGGGACGTCTCGCTCGACGTGTGGCCCGGTAAGGTCACCGCACTGCTCGGGCGGAACGGCGCGGGGAAGACCAGCACCCTGCGTGCCATCTCGGGACTGAACAAGGTTTCCGGCGGGACGATCGAGTTCGACGGCCGCGACATCGCGAAGGTGGCGCCGCACCGGCGGGTCCGCCAGGGAATGGCGTACGTGCAGGAGGGAAAGAGGGTCTTCCACCGGCAGACCGTGGAACAGAACCTGATTCTCGGCGGGTACGTCCGCAAGATGAGACGCTCGGCCGTACGCGAGGAGGTGGCGCGTATCTACGACTTGTTCCCCGTCCTCGGCCGGAAACGTGGCCTGCTCGCGGGGGCGATGTCCGGCGGGCAGCAGCAGATGCTGGCAATCGGGCAGGCGCTGATGGCCGAACCCACACTGCTCCTGCTCGACGAACCTTCCGGCGGACTGGCGCCCGTGATCGTCAACGAAGTACTGGAACGCGTGACCGTCCTCAAGGAAGCGGGGCTGGCGGTGCTCCTCGTCGAGCAGGCTGTCGACGCTGCGATGAGCGTGGCCGACCACGTGACCGTCCTCGACCTCGGACGCGTCGTCATGGACGCGGACGCGAGCGAGATCGATGACAGGGCGGTGATTCGCGACGCCTACTTCGGACGCGTCGGCTGAAAAACTAGCCGCCGAGGCGCCGGAACACGAGACGGACCGCGAGCCCGAGATGAGCCATCACCTCGTCCACCGAGATGCGGCCGGCCACCCAGGACACCAGGCTCGACATCCAGACGTCGCCGATCACGCGGATGGCGTTCAACTGGTCGTCGGAGATCTGCTCGACGCCGATGGTCTTGGCGAACATCTCGGTCATCAGGGCGCCGAACGCATCCAGCTCGGCCGAAGCCGACGCGTCCGCGAACATGAACGCGCGCACCAGGGCCTCGTAGCGCGGCCGGTCCTTCTCGAGGACTTCCGTGTTCTTCCGGAGGACGAACAGGATCCGCTCCGACGGCGTGTCCCCCGGGATCGCGACGTTCTCGAACCGGGACCGCATTCCCTCGAACACCATCAGCAGGCCCATCACCAGCATGTGGTTCTTCGACGGGAAGTAGCGGTACACGGTGCCCAGCGCGACGCCCGCCCGATCGGCGATGGCCCGCATCTGCACGGCGTCGTACCCGCCCTCGGAGGCGAGTTCCATCGCCGCGGCGACGATCCGCTGGTAACGCTCCCGCTGCGGGGCCTTGGCCCCACGCGAGGGCAGCTGCCCGTTGCGAAGCAACGACAGTAGCCCGTCGCGGCCCGCCGTCAGCGGCTCTTCAGCACTGCTCATGGACGTCAGCCTAGCGACAGTCACCTCGGGGTCGTCCGGCGACGGCACCGGTTCCGGTCGTCACGATGTCCGGATCGGTTGGGCCTCCCCCGGATAGACTCCACCTCGACCGCCGGAGGTTTCCCGTGCCCAGAGTTCATGTCGGACCCGAGGATCGTGTGATCCGGCTGAGCGACGGACGCCTGATGGGTTTCGCGGAGTACGGCGATCCCGGCGGTTTCACCGTCGTGAACGCCCACGGCGGACTCGCCGGCCGCCTCGACGTCGCGGCCGCCGACCGGAGTGCTCGCGACGCCGGCATCCGCCTCCTGTCCCCCGACCGACCAGGGATCGGACTGTCGGATCCGCAGCCGGGCCGGACGGTCCTCGACTGGGCCCGGGACGTCGAAGACCTCGTGAATCACCTCGGCGTCGGCCGTTTCGGTGTCATGGGGTGGTCGATGGGCGGACAGTACGCGCTCGCGGTCGGTGCCGGGGTCGCGTCGCGCGTGACGTGTGTCGCGGTGATCGCCGGGGCCCTGCCCCTCACCGAACCCGGGGTGTTCGCCCAGCTTCCCGCCGGGGACCGCGCCTTCACCCGGCTGTCCCAGCGCGCTCCGCTGGTGGCGCGGATCTGCTTTCGCGTCATGGGCGCCGTCGCGCTGCGTGCCCCCGTGCTGTTCCGGCGACTCGGCGCCCGCGACCTCGGCGCCGCCGACGCAGCCGTTCTCCGCTCCGAGCCCGTCCGGAACTTCTCGCTGATGTCCGGCGAGGCTCTCCGGACGGCGTCCGGGATGGTGGAGGACTACCGGGCGTGGATGCGGCCGTGGGGGTTCGCGCCCGAGGATCTGACCGTGCCGGTCGACGTCTGGGGTGGAAGCGAGGACGAACTCGTGCCCACGCACTGGCCGCCCGAACTCGCCCGCCGGATTCCCGGCGCCACGCTGAACATCCGCACCGGTGGTCATTTCATGGCTCACCTGCACTACCGCGAGATCTTCGACACCCTGCGGCGGCGCTCGGAGGTCTAGTTCGCCGCCGCCAGCTTGTCGAGCCATTCCCGCATCAGGAGCAGCTCGCCGGCGCTCAACCCGGACCGCCCCGGGTCGGCGTCGAGGGCGTGCGCGAGCGCGCTCGCCTTCTCGACTACCTCCCGCGAGGCTTCCGACCGCACAGCGTCGGGTGCCGGCCGGATCAGCCCGGCGATCACGTTGTCGCGCAGTTCCCGTGACAGGGAGAGGTCGGCTCCGCCCTCCGGCTGAGCGATGAGGTGCAGGGTCATGCCGACGTTCGCCGCCACGAATTGTCCGGCGGCGACGGCCGGCGTCACCCGCAGCCGTCCCTGCCGCGCGATCTCGGTCAGCAACTCGAGGAGCTTCGTCTCGGCGACGGAGGTCACCGCGCACGGCTCGCCCGGGGCGATCCGGCCGTACAGCAGGACGTAGAACGAGGGATTGTCGAGCCCGTAGCGGACGTGATCGTCCCAGCCGTGCCGCAGGTCGTCGACCGGGTCGTCCCCTCGCCGATTCGTGGCCCGGACGTACTGCCCGAACCCGTACTCCACGACCGCGTCGAACAGGCCCTGCTTGCTGCCGAAGTGGTGGTACAGCGTCGGGGCCTGCACGCCGGCGAGATCGCAGACGGCGCGGGTGGACACGGGTTTGCCCTTGGCCTCGTCGAGCAGTTGGGCCGCCGCCTCCAGCAGACGGTCGCGGGCCTTACCAGCCACACTCTTCTCTGTCACACCGCTATGCTACTTCTATAGCGTTGCTATACACGCGGAACTGCTGCAGGCAGGGACAGGGAGAACACAATGAACACCACCACGACACCCGAGGTCGTCACGCGCTACTTTCGGGCAGCCGACGCAGGCGACCTCGACGCGCTCGCAGCGTGCTTCACCGAGCACGGGGCCGTGACCGACGAAGGCCGGACCGTCCGCGGGCGCGACGGCATCCGGCAATGGCGCAGGGACCTCGAATCGAAGTACACCTACACGGTCGAGGTGACCGGAACGGAGACGGTCGCCGAGGACAGCTACGTGATCACCACCACGGTGGAAGGAAATTTCCCGGGAAGCCCGGTGGAATTGAAGTACGAGTTCGTTCTCAGCGACGGCCTCGTCGACACACTGCGGATCGCCCCGTAGCCGCACAGGAGAACGAAAAAACTCCGCTGTCGACGTTCTCGACAACGGAGCTTCGGTGAATCGTGGTGGCCAGGGCCGGGATCGAACCGGCGACCTTCCGCTTTTCAGGCGGACGCTCGTACCAACTGAGCTACCTGGCCGGACGGCACCCGAACCGAATGCCTATCGCATTGTGTTGCCGATACTCGGTATCGGCAACACACTTGCGACCCTGACGGGACTCGAACCCGCGACCTCCGCCGTGACAGGGCGGCGCGCTAACCAACTGCGCCACAGGGCCTTGCTTTGTCCTGCTGTGCTTTACAAGTGTAAAGCGTTACTGCGTGTCACTTTTACTGCCGTCGAACCATACCTCATGCTCGACACCGGTCAAACGTACCCCCTACGGGATTCGAACCCGCGCTACCGCCTTGAAAGGGCGGCGTCCTAGGCCGCTAGACGAAGGGGGCCCGCCGGATTTCTCCGAACCAGTACCTCAACGGCGTTCCGTTGGGAGCTTGGATAGCTTAGGACACGGATCGAGAATTTCCCAAATCGCCAGGTCAGACTACGAATCGGGCAGTTCCGAACCGGAATCCGGCCATCCTTCCCTCGCAAACTTCTCCAACCATTCGGGTGAAGCCATCGCAGCGAGGATCACTTCGAGCGATTCCGCGAATCGCTCGCCGAGGTCACCCTCCAGTGCCGTCATGTCGGACATGTACCGCTGGCCGGCGAGAGACGCCGCCAGGACCCGGGTGAACTTCTCGGGGTCGGCGCCGGCGCGCAGCAGACCGTCGCGCTGAGCGCGGATCGCGAACTCGTGCGCGGTGCGCCCCCACACCTGCGAGCCGCCGGACTGCACGTCCGGATAGAACTCGGGTTCGACGATCAGCCGGAATTCGGCCCGCACGATGACGCTCGAATGGAAGAGCTTCGCCAGGTCGATGACGAAACCGTGGAGGGCTTCGAACGGCCCGATGTCCGTGCGACCGGTCCACCTGTCGGTCAGGGCGGTGAATTGCTCCACTCCGGATTGAAGGACGGCACGGGCGAGCTCTTCCTTCGATTGGAAGTGGAAGTACATCGCCCCTTTGGTGGCGTTCGAGCCCTCGAGGATCGTGTTGACCGACGCCGCCGCATAGCCGCGCTTCGCGAACTCGATGGCGGCCGACTCCACCAGCGCAGCGCGAGTACGTCGCGCACGCTCCTGCTGACGTGCCATGACGGTGAATCCCTCTCCCAGATGTAGTAACCCCACTTTTCGCCCTGCCGGGACGAGCGTGGAGTCATACATAACAGTATCCCCGTTTTGAAAAAACCGACACAGCAGTCCGTAGATCATGGAAACTTCTCAGAAACCAACTTGAAGACCTTTATGGAGTTGAAACCGGACCGCTGCCGAAAACACACCAAGTGGTATAATTTGGGTCGGCTCGGGTGCGCTGCAGGGGGTGCGCACCCGAGCCGACCCTTTTCACCCCCACGCGGCGCGCCGTGCCGGGGGTCCTGCTTTCTCGGTCACTGTCCGCGCACTAGACTCTGGCCCCGCGCCCCTATAGCTCAGTTGGTAGAGCTACGGACTTTTAATCCGCAGGTCGTAGGTTCGAGCCCTACTGGGGGCACTCTCCCCTTACTCGGCACCATGCCGGGTAAGGGGAACGAGCACTCACTCGCGGCCCGGCGCTTCCTCCGCGGCAGGCACCCGGATCAGACGACGAACCGCCTCGACAGCGGTCTGCCGGCGCTGTGCCACCGTCCGCTCACCCGACTTTCCCCCCGCCGCCTTGCGTTCGCCACGGGCGGTCGCCAGCGACAAGGCGATGTCGGTGATCACGAGCAGCAGCTCGCCCGCGTTCCACGACGGATCGACGAACCCCGCCTGCTGCCCTCGCCGAATCTCGTCGATCTTGGGCCGCAGGGCGAGGATCCGCGCGTCGCTGCCGGCGATCTGCTCGCGCATCTCGAGGTCGGCCCACTTCTGAAGCGTCGCGTTCTCGGGGTGCGCCACGTAGTCGTCGAACAACCGGCCCGCGTAGCCCGGCAGATCGTCACCCCGCAGCGCCGTCTGTTCCGTCGTCTCGGCGATCCATTGCTCGATGACGGCGTCGAACAGCGCTTCCTTGCTGTCGAAGTACGCATACAGACGGTCCTTGCTCGCTCGGGCCGTCTCTGCGATGCGGTTGATCCGGGCTCCGGCGACTCCGTGGCGGGCGAACTCTTCCTTGGCCGCGGCGAGGATCCGTTCTCGCGTGGCTTCTCCCGCTGTTCGCATTCCGACATCCTAAATTGCCCGTTGCCGAACCATCTGGTTCGGCGTAGCGTGCGCAGTTGACGAACAGTTTGGTTCGTAAACCTCGCGACCCCTCACCCCAAGGACCGTTTCCATGGACATCGATCAGGCCCGCAGCACGTTCCACGAGCTCCGGGGGCGCGAGAGCGGCGTCTCCCCCGACGAACTCGACGCCGTGTGGGCGGCGCTCGACACCGTCAGGGCCGAAGACATCCTCGGCAGCTGGAAGGGCGACGACTTCGCCACCGGACACCGCCTGCACGAGAAACTGTTCGCGAGCCGCTGGCACGGAAAGACGTTCCACTCCCTCGAGGATGCGAAGCCGTTGATCTGCCGCGACGCGGACGGCAACCTCTATTCCGACGTCAAGGGCGGCAACGGCGAAGCCAGCCTGTGGAACATCGAGTTCCGGGGAGAGGTCACCGCGACCATGGTGTACGACGGCGCACCCATCTTCGATCACTTCAAGAAGGTGAACGACTCCACTCTCATGGGCATCATGAACGGCAAGTCCGCACTGGTCCTCGACGGCGGTCGGCACTACTACTTCCTGCTCGAAAGAGACTGAGTTCCAATGCAGGTCACCGCAGCCGTCTCACGCGGACCCGATTCTCCGTTCACGCTGGAGACGGTCGAACTCGACGAGCCCCGCGCGGACGAGGTACTGGTCCGCATCGTCGCCACCGGCCTGTGCCACACGGACCTCTTCACCAAGGCGGCCCTCCCTCATACCCTCGGCCCCACCGTCCTCGGGCACGAAGGTGCCGGGATCGTCATGGACGTCGGGTCACGCGTGAGTGGGGTGACGCCCGGTGATCACGTCATTCTCAGCTATCGCCACTGCGGCGACTGCGACCAATGCCGAAGCGCGGGTCCGGCGTACTGCGTCGACGCGCACCGGCTGAACAGTTCGGGCCGACGCGTGGACGGTTCGGCCACCGTCACCCAGAACGGCGAACCCGTGCGCGCCGCCTTCTTCGGCCAGTCCAGCTTCGCCGAGCACGTACTCGCGACGGCCGACAACGTCGTCGTCGTCGACAAGTCCGTCGACCTGGCCGCCGCGGCACCGCTCGGCTGCGGTTTCCAGACGGGTGCCGGCGCGGTACTGAACGTGCTCCGGCCCGGCAGTGATTCGAGTGTGGTCGTCTTCGGCGCGGGCAGCGTCGGGTTCGCCGCACTGCTCGCGGCCCGATCAGTGTGCGTCGCAACGCTTCTCGCAGTCGATCCGGTACCCGCACGACGTGCGCTCGCGGAGGAGTTCGGCGCGGTCGCGATCGATCCCGGGTCGCAGGACGTGGTCGCCGCGATCCGTGCGGCAACGGGCGGCGGCGCCACCCATACCCTGGACACGACGGGGATCCCCGCCGTCATCGGCCAGGCTGTGTCGTCCCTGCGCGCGCGGGGCAGCGCGGTGGTCGTCGGACTGGGCGCACCCGAAGTGACGGTGAACATTCAGGACCTCATGCTGAGCGGCAAGACCCTCCGCGGCTGCGTCGAGGGCGATTCGTCGGTGCAGCAGTTCATCCCGCAGTTGCTGGCGCTGCACGCGGACGGGAAGTTCCCGTTCGACCGTCTCGTCACCGAGTATCGATTCGACGACATCAACCGCGCCGTCGCCGATCAGGCCGCGGGCACGGTGATCAAACCCGTGCTCGTGTGGTGAATTCCCTAGGGCGTGGCAGGTGACGGTCCGGCCGGCGGCCCGTCGCTGCCCACGTCTCCGTCTTTCGCTTTCGTGTCTCTCCGCATCTCGGCGATATCCTCACCGCGCTTGCGGTACGTGTAGCTGACTCCGGCGACGCCGAGGAACAGCACGACGCCGATGATGGCGCCGGCGAGCGACGCGCCGCGGAATCCGGGCGCGTCGACGTCCATGATCCGTTCGCCCGCGTGCGCTGCGCTGTTGCCGCCGAGCACCACACTGAGCGTCAGCAGGTTGGGCAGCACCACGAGGACCCCGAGGATCAGCAGCACGATCTGCACGGGCTTGAACCGGCGCCGGCGGAACAACCGCCACGCTCCGCGGAACAGCAGCAGGGGCAGGAGGGTGCACAGGGTGCCGAACAACAGTCCCCACAGGATGCCGCCGCCGAAGCCGCCCTCGGCCAGTCCGCCCACGTTCTGAGCCCACGCCCGCGGGAGGTATGCCGCGAGGATGAAGTAGGCGATGACCAGTACCACCAGAAGAACGGCGATGCCGATGGCCCGCTTAGCCCACGCCGGCAGTCCGGATTTCGCCGGTGTGGAGGTGGATGCGCTGTTGTCGGTCGTCATGACTGGTCTCCCTGCGTCGGCAACGGTTCTTCGTCGAGCACCTGCTCGGCCAGTCGCTTCGGGGCGACGAGCGTGTACGACGTCCTGATCCACTCACGTAGCTGTTCCCACCGGGGCTCGTCCGCGTCCGCGACGTCCAGTGCGATCCAGCCGTGTCTACCGAGACCGTATCCCGCGGGCTCGGCCCCTGGTTCCGTTGCGACGACCGCTTCGGCCTCGTCGACGGTGAGCTTCACCGTCAACCGGGTGGCCTCCACGTCACTGAACACGAAGTTCTTCCCCCGCACCCGGAAGGTCGGGTGTCCGTCCCATTGGGCGACGTCCACCCGCACGGCTTCGGGCAACTCGGCGACGATCTGTTCCAGGCGGCTCATGTTGTTGCCCATGTGACGATTGTCGGCAGCGCCCCGACCGACCGCAACCGGCATAACGGACACGCGGGGTTCACTAGTGTCGGGAGTCCGGGGGTGTCGACGACGAACCCCACGACGAGGCAGGCATCAATGGCATCGATTGACGACCTTCTGTCCCAGATACCGATCAACCAGATCGCCCGGCAACTCGGCGTCGACGAGGCCACTGCCGAGACCGCGGTGAAATCGGCGCTGCCGACGCTCGTCGGCGGGCTCGGCGCCAACGCCGAAGATCCGAACGGCGCCGCGTCGCTGCAGAGCGCGCTGCACGACCACAGCGGCACGACGCTGCTCGACGGCGGAATAGACATCGACCAGGTCGACACGGACGACGGCGACAAGATCGTGTCCAACATCTTCGGCGGCGAACGTGATCAGGTGGCGAGCACGCTCGGCGGTGTGGGCGGCGGCAGCGGAGTGGGCAGCGACCTCATGAAGCAGTTGCTCCCGATCCTTGCGCCGATCGTGCTGGCGTACATCGCGAAGCAGGTGACGGGCGGCGGAAGTTCGGCTCCGCAGCCGCAGGGCGCGGGCCAGGCAGGCGGCGGACTCGGGGACGTCCTCGGCGGGCTCCTCGGAGGAAGCGGCGGTTCCGGCGGCCTCGGCGGGGTCCTGGGCGGCCTGCTCGGAAAGGGTGCGGGCGGCGGACTGGGCGACGTACTCGGCGGACTGCTCGGCGGCGGAAAGAAGTAGGTCCCGGGGGGCGGCGGGGCCGCCGCTCCCCTACGGGTGGCGATATTCACACCTGGGGTGGATCGAATTCCCAGGAGACCGACAGCCCGGACGAACGGGCCTCCGCGCAACCGCCGACACGGCTCGAGTTACGGCGGGGAATCTGTGGAGACCGACAAATCTGTGATCGTCCACAACTGCCCGCGCGTCGCTGTGATGATCTCTCCCTGCGATGATTACGCTGGTCACCGCATACGCAACCTCATCAGTACACTGTCATGTAACGGTTCGCCGCGTCGCGGCGACACATCCCGGAAGATCCATTACGGATCGGTAACTTGGACGGTTCCCGGGCCGCCGACGGCGTTTACCAACGTACTTACGGTGCCGTAGGCTGAACAAAGTCAAATTGAGCTACATGGAGGCATTACACATGGCGAGGGATCTGACCCAACTCGAACTGCTGCAGGAGTTGTCGCCGGTTGCAGAAGAGAACGTCAACCGCCACCTCTCCATGGCCAAGGAATGGCATCCCCACGACTATGTTCCGTGGGACGAAGGACGCAACTTCGCCGCGATGGGCGGCAGCGACTGGGATCCCGAGCAGTCGCAGCTCGACGAGGTCGCCAAGGCCGCGATGATCACGAACCTCCTCACCGAGGACAACCTGCCGTCGTACCACCGCGAGATCGCCGAGAACTTCTCGCAGGACGGCGCGTGGGGAACGTGGGTCGGTCGCTGGACCGCCGAGGAGAACCGTCACGGCATCGTGATGCGCGATTACCTCGTCGTGACCCGCGCCGTCGACCCCGTCCAGCTCGAGCGTTTCCGCATGGAGCACATGACCAACGGCTTCGCCTCCCCCGCCGACGTCGACGCCGGCTTTCTCCACTCCGTCGCATACGTGACGTTCCAGGAACTCGCCACCCGCGTCAGCCACCGCAACACCGGTAAGGCGTGCAAGGACCCGATCGCCGACAAGATGCTGCAGCGCATCGCCGCCGACGAGAACCTGCACATGATCTTCTATCGCAACATGTGCGGCGCGGCCCTCGACCTCGCGCCCGATCAGGCGCTCGAGGCCATCAACATGATCGTCCAGAACTTCCAGATGCCCGGCGCCGGCATGCCGAACTTCCGACGCAACGGTGTGCTCATGGCCAAGCACGGCATCTACGACCTGCGTCAGCACCTCGAAGAGGTCGTGATGCCCGTCCTGCGCAAGTGGAACATTTTCGAGCGCACCGATTTCACCGCCCGCGGCGAAGAGATCCGCGAGAGCCTCGGCAAGTTCCTCGAGAACCTCGAGGGCCAGGCCACCAAGTTCGAGGAGCAGCGCGACCGCATGCTGGCCCGCGAGGCCAAGAAGCGCGAGCAGAAGGCTTCGTGACGTAAACAGTTATCCTGTGCCCGGTACCGGATTCGGTACCGGGCACATTTTTTTCCAGCACTTTCGCAGAGGTCGTCAATGTCATCCCTTCGTATCGGATCGCTCGAGCTGCGCAGTCCGGTGGTTCTGGCCCCCATGGCCGGGATCACCAACGTCGCGTTCCGCACGCTGTGCCGTGAGCTCGAGACTGAGCGCGCGGGCAGCACGTCCGGCCTGTACGTCTGCGAGATGGTGACCGCGCGTGCGCTGGTGGAACGGCAGCCCGCGACCCTGCACATGACGACGTTCGGCCCGACCGAGACACCGCGGTCGCTGCAGCTGTACACCGTCGACCCCGACACCACGTACGCCGCGGCCAAGATGATCGTGGACGAGAACATGGCCGACCACATCGACATGAACTTCGGCTGCCCGGTTCCCAAGGTGACCCGCAAGGGTGGCGGCGCGGCGCTGCCGTACAAGCGCGCCCTGTTCGGCCGGATCGTCGCGGCGGCCGTGAAGGCGACCGAGGGCACCGACATCCCGGTGACCGTCAAGTTCCGCGTCGGCATCGACGCGGAGCACCACACCCATCTCGACGCCGGCCGGATCGCCGCCGGCGAAGGCGCCGCCGCCGTAGCACTGCACGCGCGTACCGCCTCGCAGCGGTACTCCGGCACGGCCGACTGGAACGAGATCGCCCGGCTCAAGGAACACGTCACGGACGTGCCCGTCCTCGGGAACGGCGACATCTTCGCCGCCGAGGATGCGGCCCGCATGATGGACCAGACCGGTTGCGACGGCGTCGTCGTCGGGCGCGGATGCCTCGGCCGGCCGTGGCTGTTCGCCGAGCTGAGCGCGGCACTGAACGGGAAACCGCAGCCCACTCCCCCCGATCTCGGCGAGGTGACCACGATCATCCGCCGTCACGCGGAACTCCTCGCCGATCACCACGGCGAGGACAAGGGCCTGCGTGAACTGCGCAAGCACGTGTCCTGGTACCTGCGGGGCTTCCCCGCAGGGCCCGAGCTGCGGGTCGCGATGGCCCTCGTGAGCACCCTCACCGAACTCGACGACCTCCTCGTCCAGCTCGATCCGACCATTCCGTTCCCCAAGGACGCCGAGGGACCGCGGGGACGGCAGGGGTCACCCGGCACGGTCGCGCTCCCCGAGGGGTGGCTCGACGACCCCGACGACTGCCTGGTGCCCGCCGGCGCCGACCTCATGCACTCTGGTGGTTAGCAGCACGAGCGCGCGTCACCTCGCTACATGTGTGGAGCCTCGACGTTCGATAAGTACTATGGCTGGAATCCGTCGAGGCCGACGGATGTCCGAGTCGGCGGAGAGGTCAGGTTGCATCGGTGGGTGATGATCACAGCTCGGACTCACCGACCCCCGAATCCCGCGCCCCCTGGGAGCGTCCTCTCGCGGATCCCAGCTACCGGGAAGCCCAGTCGGGACGGCCGCGCCGACTCCCACCACGGCAGCCACCGCCCGAACGGCGCCCTCCCGAACGGACCGCGCCCCCCGAGCACCGTGCGCAGGTAGAACGCACCGAACCGTCCCGCCACGACAGCGGCCGGATCGGCCGCCGAGCCGCGGGTGGACCCACCGAAGCGCTCTCCGTCGCAGACCTCGTGAAGAAGGTCTCCGGAGATGAACCGAACAGACCCGACGATCCGGACAAGACGGAGATCATCCCCCCGATCGACGAGCGGCAGCCGCCGCCCCCCGGGGTTCCGCCGCGCGAGACCCCTGCGGCGCCTCCGCCGGAGCCGCCACAGAGCACGCCCGAGCCCGAGTGGGTCGCGGATTCCGCCGAGACCACCGCCGTACCGCAGGTGGTCGGCAACCCGGGCACCACCCGCCTGGCCCTCAACAAGACCCGTAAACGCAAGCGTCTCCGTGCCGTAGGACGCGCCGTCGTCGCGCTCGTGGCGGTGGTCGCACTCGCCGGAACCGGCATCGTCTGGGGATACCTCCGCTCCACCGAGGGCAAGTTCGACCAGATCGCGGCACTCGACACCGAGTCGACCGACATCGTCGACGCTGTCGGGCAGACCGGTGACGAGACCTATCTCATCGTCGGCAGCGACACCCGCGCCGGCGCGAGCGGCGAGGTGGGTGCCGGAACCATCGACGACGCCGAGGGATCCCGCGCCGACACGGTGATGCTCGTCAACATCCCCGCCGACCGGAGCCGGGTGGTCGCAGTGTCGTTCCCTCGCGACCTCGACGTCGAGCGGCCGGTCTGCCAGGGCTGGGACAACGCCAGCGGCACCTATACCGAGGAGACCTTTCCCGCCGCCGACGGCGACAAACTCAACGCCACCTATGCACTCGGCGGACCGAAGTGCCTGGTGAAGGTGATCCAGAAGATGTCGGGTCTGAAGATCGGCCACTTCGTCGGCATGGACTTCGCCGGCTTCGAATCGATGGTCAACGAGATCGGCGGGGTCAAGGTCTGTACCACCCAGCCGCTCGAGGACGGCGTCCTCGGCACCGTTCTGCCGGAGGCGGGCACCCAGATGCTCGACGGCAAGACCGCACTGAACTTCGTCCGCGCCAGACATGTCGAGGCGGAGGGCAACGGCGACTACGGCCGCATCAACCGTCAGCAGAGATTCCTGTCCGCCCTCCTGCGGGGCGCCCTGTCCAGTCAGGTCCTGCTCAATCCGGGCAAACTCAACGGCTTCATCAACGCCTTCACCCGCGACACGTTCGTCGAGAACATCGACACGAAATCGCTGGTCACGCTCGGGCGCTCACTGCAGAACGTCGACGCGGGCGCGGTCACGTTCCTGACGGTGCCCACCGCGGGCACCACCGAGTGGGGCAACGAGATTCCCCGCACCGACGACATCAAGGCCATCTTCCGCGCCATCATCGACGACGAGGCGCTGCCCGGCGAGAAGCGTGCCGAACCGCTGCCCTCGTCCGACAGCGAACCGCAGGCTGCGCCGGCACCGTTGTCGGTCCAGGCCGTCGACCCGTCCAGCGTGACCGTGCAGGTGTCGAACGCATCGGGTGAGTCGGGATTGGCCGCGACCGCGGCCGACTCGCTGGCCGCCGAGGGGTTCCAGATCTACAACGTCGGCAACTACACCGGCACCAGCAGCGAGACCGTCATCCGGTTCTCGCCGGGCCACGAAGCCGAGGCGGCGACCCTGGCGTCGTCGTTCCCGGGTGCGGTACTCGAATCGACCACCGGACTCGGGACGCTCGTCGAGGTCGCGCTCGGTTCGAGCTTCTCCGGGACCGTCCGGACGCCGAGCCCGATCGACACACCGCTCAGTATGTCGGACGTGCGAGTCGGCCAGCCGGAGGACGTGGAAATCCCCGCGGACCTGGCGGTTGTGAACGCGGGCGACACGTCCTGCGATTGAGCGCCGGCCGAGCCGCGTCGTTCACTCTGCGTTTACCGTGTGATCGTGACTTGGTTTCCAGTGCACCGTAGGCTGTGACCTCATGCGCGTGGCTTACAACGAACAGATGACCGAGCTTGCCGACTTGCTCGGTGAGATGGCGGGGCTTGCGGGGGTCGCCATGGAGCGAGCCACCCAGTCGCTGCTCCAGGCAGATCTCTCCCTCGCCGAGCAGGTGATCGGCGAGCACGACAAGATCACCGAGCTCAGCACCATCTGCGAGGAGCGGGCGTTCGCCCTCCTCGCCCTGCAGGCACCGGTCGCCGGCGACCTCCGCTCGGTCGTCAGCGGAATCCAGATCGTCGCCGACATCGACCGCATGGGTGCGCTGGCTCTCCACGTCGCCAAGATCGCGCGCCGCCGACATCCCAACCACGTGCTTCCCGAAGAGGTCAACGGCTACTTCGCCGAGATGGGACGCATTGCCGTCTCCATCGGCGCCGCTGCCCGCGAGGTGCTCGAGACGCGCGATCCCGACCGGGCCGCGCGCCTGCGTGAAGAGGACGAGGCGATGGACGACCTCCACCGTCACCTGTTCACCGTGCTCATGGACCGCGAGTGGAAGCACGGCGTGGCCGCTGCGGTCGACGTCACCCTGCTCGGCCGCTTCTACGAGCGTTTCGCCGACCACGCCGTCGAGGTGGGCCGTCGGGTGATCTTCCTCGTCACCGGCAAGCTGCCCGACGAGACCCAGACGCCCGCCGTCGATGCCGACACCCTCACCTCGTACCCCGAACTGTAGAACTCCCCCAACACTTTTCGCGCGAACGGGACGCTCGTACGGTCTGACCGTACGAGCGTCCCGTTCGTTCGCCCGAGGTCACCGTCCGCGGACACGGGAACGCCCCGACCGGAGATCCGGCCGGGGCGGTCCCGTGTTCGTCGCTCTATCCGAAGCGGCCCGAGATGTAGTCCTCGGTGGCCTTCTGCGTCGGGTTGGAGAAGATCTTCTCGGTGTCGTCGATCTCGACGAGGCGTCCCGGCTTGCCGGTGGCCTCGAGGTTGAAGAATGCGGTCTGGTCACTCACCCGCGCCGCCTGCTGCATGTTGTGGGTGACGATCACGATGGTGAAGTCCTTCTTCAGCTCCGTGATCAGGTCCTCGATCGCGAGGGTCGAGATCGGGTCGAGCGCCGAGCAGGGCTCGTCCATCAGCAGGACGTCGGGCGACACGGCGATGGCCCGGGCGATGCACAGTCGCTGCTGCTGACCGCCGGACAGTCCGCCACCCGGCTTGTCGAGACGGTCCTTGACCTCGGTCCACAGGTTGGCGCCGCGCAGCGACCGCTCGGCCACCTCGTCGAGACGCTTCTTGCTGCGCTCGCCCTGCAGCTTCAGTCCGGCCACCACATTGTCCTTGATCGACATCGTCGGGAACGGGTTGGGACGCTGGAACACCATGCCGATCGTCTTGCGGACGCCGACCGGGTCGATGCCGGAACCGTAGATGTCCTCACCGTCGAGCAGGATCGAACCCTCCACACGCGCACCGGGAGTCACCTCGTGCATGCGGTTCAGCGAGCGCAGCACGGTCGACTTGCCGCAACCGGACGGGCCGATGAAAGCGGTCACGTTCCGCGGGGGGACGGACAGCCCGACATCGGCGACGGCGTGGAATTTGCCGTAGTAGATGTTGACGTCCTTGAGATCCAGACGCTTGGCCATTACCGGCTCCCTACTGATTGGTGTTCGAATTCGAGTGTATGTGTCACTTGCTGCGGACCTGTGAGAAGTGACCGACGACCTTGGCCGCGATGTTGAGGATGGCGATGAGGAGGATCAGCGTCAGCGCCGCACCCCAGATGCGGTTGGTGCCGGCGTCGGTCGGGTTGTTCATCTCGGCGACCATGACGCCGGGCAGCGTGCCCATCTCGCCACCGAACAGGTTGAAGTTGATGAAGGGTGCGTAACCCACGAGGATCAGCAGCGGCGCGGTCTCGCCCATCACTCGGGCCAGCGCCAGCATGACGCCCGTGATGATGCCGGGCAGTGCGGTGGGCAGCACGATCTTGGCGATCGTCTTCCACTTCGGAACGCCCAGCGCGTACGACGCCTCCCGCAGGTCCTGCGGAACGATCCGGAGCATCTCCTCCGTGCTGCGGACGACGACGGGGACCATCAGCAGCACCAGGGCGAGCGCCACGGCGAAGCCGGACTTGGGGAAACCGAACGTCGCGATCCACAGGGCGTAGATGAACAGGGCGGCCACGATGGACGGGACACCGCTGAGGATGTCGACCATGAAGGTGGTCAGCTTCGCCAGCCGCGACTTCCGGTCGGCGTACTCGACGAGATAGATCGCGACGAACAGTCCGAGCGGAATGGACAGCACCGCGCAGACGAGTCCTTGCAGGATCGTGCCGATGAGCGCGTGATAGATGCCGCCGCCCTCGGCCGAGGACGTCAATCCGCTGAGCGAGTGGGTGAACCACGTGGCCGACGTCAGGGCAGGAAGGCCCTTGATGACAGCGGTGATCAGGACCCACACCAGAGGGACCAGCGCCACGAGCACTGCCAGCGTCACGAGGACGGTGGCGGCGAGGTCGGTGATGCGCCGGCGGACACCGACCCCCTGGAAGGTGGGGGCCTTGACCGGCTTGTCGAGGGTCGCGGTCATGGGTCAGTCCTTCTTTCCTGCGATCACGGCGCGGGCCGCGGCGTTCACGACGAAGGTGAGCACGAAGAGCACCAGGCCTGCGGCGATGTAGGCGCCGGCCTGAATGTTGTTGTTGAACTCCGCGTAGCCGAGAGCGATCTTGGAGGCGATGGTGGCGCCGCCGTCGAACAGCGACCATCCGAAGGGCTGCGACGTGGTGCGCAGGATCAGGTAGAGCGCCATGGTCTCACCGAGCGCGCGGCCCAGGCCGAGCATCGATCCGCTGATGTAGCCGGACTTGCCGAACGGAATGATCGTGGTTCGCACCACTTCCCACCGGGTGGCGCCCAGTGCGAGCGCCGCCTCGATGTGGGACGTCGGCGTCTGCACGAACACCTCGCGGGTGACCGCGGTGATGACGGGAAGGATCATGACGGCGAGCACGATGCCGGCGGTGAAGATGGTGCCACCGCCGGTGATGGAACCGCTTCCTGTCGCGAACAGCGGGAACCAGCCGAGCTTTTCGTTGAGCCACACGGCAAGTGGTGTGATCGCGGGAGCGAACACCAGCAGACCCCACAGGCCGTAGACGATCGACGGCACGGCCGCCAGCAGGTCGATCACGTACGCCAGCGGACGTTTGAGCCAGTTCGGCGAGTATTCGGTGAGGAAGATCGCGATGCCCAGGGCGACCGGCATCGCGAGGATCAGAGCGAACAGCGAGACGAGCACCGTCACCTGGAACAGGTCGAGCACACCGAACGCCATGGCGTTGATGTTCTGGGTGACCCACTCGCGGCTGGTGAGGAAGTTGACCTGGTTCCTGCTCAGTGCGGGAACTGCGCGCCAGATCAGGAAGATGCCGATCGCGGCGATGAGGATGGAGATGAAGACGGCCGAGGTGGTCGCGAGGGACTTGAAGATCCGATCCCCCGGCCTGGCGACGGACTTGCCGCGGGGTGCACCTGTCGGAGTCGGGGTTTCGGCCTTGGTGGTACTCAACTCGGCCTCCGGGGTGCCGTTCGGACCGCCCACCCCGACTCCGCCAGAAGCGGAGCCGGAGGCGCGAGGTGCTGATTCGATGTGCGCGTCACTCATCTGCGCTCGCAATCTTTCCTGGTCAGAATATCGAGTCATGGGCGGGTCCGAACGACTAACGGTGCGATCAGCCGATGGCGGCGACCGACGCGTTCAGCTTCTCCTTCATGGAGTCGGGCAGCGGCACATAGCCCTGCTCGGCCAGGTTGGACTGGCCCTCGTTGGCGGCGCTGGTCAGGAACGACTTGACCGCTGCGGAGGTGTCTGCGTCGTAGCCCTTCGAGCACACGATCTCGTAGGTGGCGAGCACCAGCGGGTAGGCGCCCGCTTCCTTGGTACCGAAGATCGAGCCGAGGTCGAGGGTCAGATCACCCACACCCGCACCCTTGAACTTTGCACCCTCGATGGCCTTCGCCGCCGACTCGTCGGACAGCGCGACGGGGCCCGAGCCGGTGTCGATCTGCGCGGCCGACAGCTTGTTCTGGTCGGCGTAGGACTTCTCGACGTAGGTGATCGAGCCGGGGGCGGAGGCCACTGCCTGCGCGACACCGGCCGACCCCTTGGCGCCCTCACCGATTCCGCCGGTGAAGTCGGAGCCGGCACCGGTGGTCCAGGCACCGTTGGAGGCGGCCGTGAGGTACTGCTGGAAGTTGTCGGTGGTTCCCGACGAATCCGAGCGGATGATCGCGGTGATGTCCTGGTCCGGCAGGGTGGCGCCCGGGTTGAGGGCGGCGATGGCCGGGTCGTTCCACTTCTTGATGGTGCCGTTGAAGATCTTGGCGGTCACTTCGCCGTTCAGCACCAGGTCCTCGACGCCGTCGAGGTTGTAGGCGACCGCGACGGGTCCGAAGACGAGCGGAAGGTTCCAGGCCTCGCCGCCGACGCAGCGGGCCTTGGCCTGCTCGGCCTGCTCGGCCTTGATCGCCGAGTCGGAGCCGGCGAAGTCGATCTGGCTCGCGATGAACTGTGTACGTCCGTCGCCGGAACCGCTGGGGTTGTACGCCAGGTTGACGGTCTTGCCCTTTTCCTGGCAGACGGAGATGTAGGTGGAGACGAACTGGTCCATGGCGTTCTTCTGAGCCGAGGAACCGGCCGAGGAGAGGTTGGCCTTGCCCTCGCACGTCGAGGTCGACGCGGCTGCGTCGACGCCGCTCGACGCTGCGTTGTTGTCGCTGCCACACGCGGCCAAGGTCATGGCACCCAGGGCCACTGCACCGAGCAGGGCGCCACTGCGCTTGAGATTCACCTAGTCCTCCGGAAATACCGTCTCGCCCGCGATCGGGCGGCGACATGAGGTGCGCTTCGTTGAAATCTGCACCAGGCAACACGGCGCTGCCCATGGAGAAACCTAGGGGTAGCTAATGTCCAGTTGGACCACGATCGGTGAACGGAAGGTGAACAGACCGAGCATTTGTCCATATTTCCCAGACGAACGGCGGGTGCCGCAGTAGAGGAGTGCCTCAGGCTCGCGCGTACGCGACGTCCGTGTGGAACCGCTCGAACCCGAGCCGGTCGTAGGTGTGCAGCGCCGACGCGTTGTCGCCCTCGACGTAGAGCAGCACCGCACCGAGCCTGCGGTCACGCAGGTAGTGCAGCCCGGCGAGCGTCAGCAACCGGCCGAGTCCACGTCCCTGGGCGTCGGGACCGATCGCCACCACGTAGACCTCACCGATGGCGGGCTCGTCGCCTTGCTTCGGATGCACCTTGGTCCAGTGGAATCCCAGCAGCCGCTTCTCGTCCGACGAGGCGAACGCCATGAACAGGCCGGCCGGGTCGAACCAGGCCTCCGCGCGACGTTCGGCCATTTCACGTTCGGTCCACGACCCCTGCTCGGGATGCCAGGCGAAGGCGGCAGCGTTGACACGCAACACCTCGGGATCGTCTTCGACGCCTCGGTACACGCGGAGTGAAATATCTTCCGGCACAACGAGTTCCGGGAGGGCCGTATCGGCGAGCGGACGCCGGAGCTGCAGCAGCTCGCGCGCACCGGTCAGCCCCAGACGCTGCGCCACCGCCTGCGCCGCAGGCAGATTGCCGTGCGCCCACACGCGGACGTCCGGACCACCCTCGGACAGGACCTCGGTGACCAGCCGGCCACCGATTCCCCGGCCACGCGCTTCGGGGTCGACCGCGAGTTCGGCCATCGCGGGATGATCCCCGTGACCCGGCTGCAGCTGCGCATACCCGACGATCCGATCGGCGTCGGTCTCCACGAGGTGACGCACACCGTCGCCTCCGCCGGACACGGCGTGTAAGCCCTGCTCCGACACGGGCGCGGTTCCGTCCGCCGCCGTCGCGCGTTCCAGCAGGGCAGACACGTCCGCGGCCTGCTTGCCGTCGAGTCGATCAGCCCAGGACTGCACCGAACCACTCACTGGAACGCAGGCCCTTCCGCGGATTCGAAGTCCGCGTCGTCGGCGTCGAGGTCGTCGACGGGTGGCACCGGCGCACCCGACTTGCTGCGGGTGGGACGAACCGCCTTGTAGCCGACGTTGCGAACTGTACCGATCAAGGATTCGTACTCGCTGCCCAGCTTGGCGCGCAGACGACGCACGTGGACGTCGACCGTGCGGGTGCCACCGAAGAAGTCGTATCCCCACACCTCCTGAAGCAACTGCGCGCGGGTGAAGACGCGACCCGCGTGCTGCGCCAGGTACTTGAGGAGTTCGAACTCCTTGTAGGTGAGGTCGAGGGGGCGGCCGCGCAGACGGGCCGTGTACGTGCCCTCGTCGATGACCAGTTCGCCCAGCGTGATCTTGCCCGAGGCCTCCGGGCTGGCGACGCCGCCTGCGCGTCCGACCAGCAGTCGGAGGCGGGCGTCCACCTCGGCCGGTCCGGTGCCCGGGAGCAGGATGTCGTCGAGACCCCAGTCGGAATTGACCGCCACCAGGCCGCCCTCCGTGAGCACCGCCACCACGGGAACCGCGGAACCCGTGCTGCCTAGCAGCCTGCAGAGGCCGCGAGCAGCCGCGAGGTCGGTGCGCGCATCCACCAGGGCGACGTCGGCAGAGCTCGCTTCCAGGAGAGAGGACACCTCCGTCGGGGCAGGCCGCACCGAATGCGCCAGCAGGGCGAGGGCAGGCAGCACTGCCTCGGGGTTGGGGTCGGAGGTAAGAAGCAGTAGCTCCACACAGCCTCCCATCTCGTCGCCGTCGTACCCGGCCGGCCGACGGATCGTTCATCCGCCGGTCCAGGTAGATCGACACTGAAGGTATCGACACTTTTGTCGGTGACAGAGTAGCGCGCCGACGTCGGCGTCCGTTGCACCGAACCCCCGGCAACCGGCGCGGAGGTTGCACCGACACTCCCCCGAACGGTGTCCGTCACAATGGGGCCGTGCGGAAACTCATCATCGGAATCGTCTTCCTCGTGGCTCTCGGTCTCGTCGTCGACTTCGGTTCGGCGGCCTACGCGGAGTACCGGGTATCGCGGGAACTGCGGGCCGGCGCGTCCCTCACCGCGGATCCCGAGGTGACGGTTCACGGCTTTCCGTTCCTCACCCAGGCGTGGAACGGAAAGTACGAGAACATCGAGATCCGCGCCCAGGGAGTACAGAGTGACGTCGTGGGTGAGGTGACGATCGAGTCCACCCTCCTGGGCGTCTCTGCGCCGCTGTCCGACCTCGTCGACGGCTCCGTGAAGACCCTTCCGGTCGATCACCTCTCCGGCCGCATGCTCATCGACGCCACCGACCTGGGACGCTTCCTCGACATCCCCGACCTGCAGGTTTCGGCCCCGCCGGCCAGCAAGTCGGACGGCACCGGCGGTTCCGGCGGATCGGGGATGCCGACCGCGGGCGGCGTCGTCCTCACCGGCACCGTCCCCGTCGGGCCCATCGAGACCACCGTCAGCGTGCAGGCCGACCTGGTACTCGACGGCGGTCAGGTGAAGATCGTCGCGAGCGACTTCTACTTCGGGCCCGAGGGCCACGCCGACTTCACCATCCCCGATCCCCTCGCCCCCGCGATCCTCGGCCTCTTCACCCGGACGATCGACCCCCGGGAACTCCCGTTCGGCGTCCAGCCGACGGAGGTCTACGCGGAGGGCTCGCAGATCGTCATCGAGGGCGTCGGCAACAACGTCACGATCGACCTGAACGAACTGCAGAGCCGATGACCGGAATCACACTGTTACTGATCGCACTGTTCGCCGCCGTCGCGTTCGGGCTCGTCTGGCAACGTCGCCAAGGCGCGGTCCGGAGCACCGGTGAGACGACCGCGGTCGTGAGCGACGAACGCCGACTGCTCCTCGAGGCGGCGGGCGTCGGGCCGGGGTCGCCCGAGCACCCTCGACGGGCCACCGTTCTCCACTTCTCCGCCGACTGGTGCGGACCCTGCGCGGCGGTGCGCAGGGTGGTGGGACAGGTCGTCGCAGACCTCGCCGGCGAGCCGGAACCTCCCGTCGAAGTGGAGGTCGACATCGACGAGTATCCCGCTCTCGCCAAGGAACTCGGCGTTCTGTCACTGCCGACGACGTTCATTCTCGACGCCGACCTGCAGCAACGCTTCCGGGTGTCCGGAGTGCCCGCCGCGACCGACCTGCGGGCCGCGCTGGGACCCCTCACCCGGCCCCCGGCTTCAAATTCCTGAAGAACCGGGTAAACTCGTCGTCGTGCAATCCAGCCACGAGCTCATGCTCACCCGTCGCCGCACGGTAGACCTGTGCCGCCTCGGGGCTTGTTGCTGTACCTGTTGCTGATCACCAGGGCTGTCGCTTTCTGCTGACACCGCGGACTCCGCGCACGTGATCGAAACCCGATTCGACGTCTTCCGTCGTCGTTCGGCGCCAGGCAAGCATTCAGGACTCACCGCAGGAGCACTTCTCATGTCCACAACACTCGAGCTCGAGCAGGTCGACGTTCGTGGCCCCCGGTTCGCCGCCTGGGTCACCACCGCTGCTCTCGTCGCCGTGCTCGTCGGGTCGACGTTCTCGCTGGTCGCAGCTGGAATTCTCCTGGCGCTGCAAGCGGTCGTCTTCGCGGCAGGCGCAGCCACCGGGCCGCGACGCAGCCCATACGGCCGGATCTTCGGCACCCTCGTCGCGCCGCGTCTCGCTCCGGTGAGTGAGCGCGAACCCGTCGCACCGCTCCGCTTCGCGCAGCTCGTCGGCTTCGTCTTCGCCGCCGTCGGCACCGTCGGCTTCTTCGCCGGCTCCGGCGTCGTCGGCGCCGTGGCCACCGCATTCGCCCTGTTCGCGGCGTTCCTCAACGCCGCGTTCGGCTTCTGCCTCGGCTGCCAGATCTATCCGCTCGTCGCACGCTTCCGCACCGCGGCCTGAAAGTTTCACACCGAGAACCACTGCTCGATCCACCCGACACAAGTAAGAACACATCGAAAGGAACACCATGGCTCGCTCCGATGTCCTAGTCTCCGCCGACTGGGCTGAGCAGAACCTCAACGCCCCCAAGACCGTTTTCGTCGAGGTGGATGAGGACACCAGCGCATACGACGGCGGCCACATCGAAGGCGCCATTCGCCTCGACTGGCGGAAGGACCTGCAGGACGGCGTCCGTCGTGACTTCCTGAACCAGCAGCAGTTCTCCGATCTCCTGTCCGCCAAGGGCGTCGCCAACGACGACACCATCGTTCTCTACGGCGGCAACAACAACTGGTTCGCGGCCTACGCGTACTGGTACTTCAAGCTGTACGGCCACCAGGACGTCAAGCTGATCGACGGCGGCCGCAAGAAGTGGGAGCTCGACGGGCGTCCCCTCTCCAAGGAGACCGTCACCCGCGAGGCCACCCAGTACAAGGCCGACGCACCCGACCTGACGATCCGCGCGTTCCGCGACGAGGTCATCGACGCCATCGGCAGCAAGAACCTCGTCGACGTGCGTTCGCCCGACGAGTTCTCCGGCAAGATCCTCGCTCCCGCGCACCTGCCGCAGGAGCAGGCGCAGCAGCGTGGACACGTCCCCACGGCCATCAACATCCCGTGGAGCACCACCGCAAACGAGGACGGCACGTTCAAGTCGGACGACGACCTGGAGAAGCTGTACTCGGAGAAGGGCTACGACGAGTCGAAGCCCACCATCGCGTACTGCCGTATCGGCGAGCGCTCCAGCCACACCTGGTTCGTGCTCAAGGAGATCCTCGGCAAGTCCGACGTCAAGAACTACGACGGCAGCTGGGTCGAATACGGCTCACTCGTCGGCGCACCCATCGAGTTGGAGGTTCACTGAGCCATGTGTGGAGCACCTGTACAGACCCAGACCCTGCCCGCGGGCGTCGACGTCGAGAAGGAAACGGTCATCACCGGCCGCGTTCTCGCCGCTGACGGCCAGCCGATCGGTGGAGCGTTCGTGCGCCTCCTCGACGGCGGCGGAGAGTTCACCGCCGAGGTCGTCGCCTCCGGCACCGGAGACTTCCGCTTCTTCGCCGCCCCCGGCGACTGGACCGTGCGTGCACTGTCCAGCTCCGGCAACGGCACCTCCACGGTGAGCCCGACGAGCGCAGGCGTGCACAACGTCGACGTCACGGTCGGCGAGTAGTCACCAGCTGAGCACCAGAAGGGCCCCGCTCCGGATCCGGAGCGGGGCCCTTCTGTCGTGCAGGGATCTAGTTGCCCGGTGCGGACGAGGCAGCCGGGGCCTTCCGATCCTTCTCCGAATGCGCGAGCGCGGTGATCCAGTCGACGACCTTCTCGCTCTCCCAGTACCAGGGGTCGTTCGGATTGTTGTTCCAATAGAACAGGTGCTCGATGAAGCCCAGGAAGATGTACGGCTTGATCACCAGTTCGAAGACGTCCCTGTTGTCCTCTACGAACCCCGGGCCCTCGTCGGCGAGCTTCGCCTTCACGACCTCCGAACCGGGGCCCATCGCCCAGTTGAGCGCCTCGACGATCTGCTCCTGGGACAGCTGGATGTTCCGGTCCGGGCCGTCGGGGTCGTAGGTCTGATCGGCGACCTTGCGGAGAACATCCAGGAAGGATTCGTCCGAGGCGAACCAGTCTTCGTGTGTGACGATGTGCACAATCGACCGCGCCGCCATACTCGATACCGCATTCGCGAAGTCGGAGACGGTCTGGCCCGGGTTCAGCAGGGTGAAGTGCATCTGTCCCAGCACCCCGAGCGCCAGCTCGAGGACGGCGATCTCCTGCGGCGCGTCGCACGCGATGTCGTAGGGGCGGCACGCATAGGTGATCTTGCCGTCGAGAGCGCCGTAGTCGGCCGGCTCGGATGACATGAAGCCACCCCCGGGTGGGCCGGGTTCGCCCATCGAGGGGGTGCCCGCGGGACGGTACGGGTCGCCGATCAACGCGACGCCGGCGATGTCGTCGGCGGTAACCAGAGCATTGCTGTCGCGATGGCCGAGTTCGCGCGCCACCCTTTCGACCACCTCGGCGCCGACGCTGTATCCGAGCAGCACGAACTTGGTGTCGTCGCCGCACTTCGCCTTGTTCTCGTCGAGGATCCTGTTCGTCGACGCGACACCCGCGACCATCGAATCCTGGTATGTCGGAACGGGTTGCAGCAGACCCAGGCCGTACGTGGACGGATAGGGCACGTACATCCACCCCACCGTTCCCGGCTCGCCCTTGTTGGCCTCACCGGTCGGCACCGTCACGTTGCCCACCCAGTTCGACCACACCTCGCCACTCTCCGCGAGGGGGTTTCGGTCTTCTTCCGAATCCGTCGCGCCCGAGACCGCGACGATGAGGATGTCCGGGCAGTCGACGGCGTAGTTGTTCGGATCGACACGGTCCGTGTCGGCACTCCCCGAACCGGCGCTGCCGGTGTCTGGCGCGGCGACGGCGAGTCCGGGAGCGCCGAACGCGGAGACGGTGAGCAGCAGCACCGTCGCCGTGATCGCGGCCCGCACCAGACCGGTGACGGCAGTACTCGATCGATGCATGGGACCTCCGGGAGGGACGGGAGACAAGACGACCGCATGGGGATGTTCGGAACCCGACCGGGTGGTCGCCTTCGAGAAACCGTAGCCGCAGTCACCGTAAGTCGCCTCCCGTTTCGACCGTTCGACGGGTTCGGTTTAGGATGTCCCCGTGGTTATCTTCTTCGAGGTACTTCTTGTCCTTGCCGCCGTGTTGATCACGTGGTTCTCGCTCTACACGATCTACCGCCTGGTCACCGACGAGTCGTGAGTCAGAACCCGGACGCAGGCGCAGATCCGCCTTCCGAGCACCCGACTACGAGCGCGCCCGCTGGGGACCCCCCTGCTGTGCGTCGTGGTAGCGGTGACGCAGCCGTCGCGGACGCCATCGAGCGTTCCAAGACGACGGCGTCGCGGAACATCCCGCAGCTTCCGGACCTTCCGCTGCCCGAGGACACCGCAAATCTGCGGCTCGGCCCGGATCTGAACAACGAACTCCTCGCAGTGCTGCCCCTCGTGGGTGTGTGGCGCGGTGAAGGGGAAGGCCACGACCCCGACACAGGCGACTACCCCTTCGGGCAGCAGATCATCGTCTCCCACAACGGTGGCAACTACCTCAAGTGGGAATCCCAGACCTGGGTTCTCGACGCCGACGGCAACTACGTGCGCCCCGACCTCCACGAGACCGGCTTCTGGCGGATCAGCGGAGACGGCATCCCCGGCAGCACCAACGAGGAAGTCGTCGAATTCCTCCTCGCCCACAGCTCCGGCATCGTCGAACTGTTCTACGGCCAGGCCCTCACGCAGTCGTCGTGGGAGCTCGCGACCGACGTCGTGATCCGCAGCACCTCCGGTGTTCTCGTCGGCGGCGCCAAGCGCCTCTACGGCATCGTCGAGGGTGGCGACCTCGCCTACGTCGAGGAACGCATCATCGCCGACGGTGAGCTGCGCCCCCACCTCTCCGCGCGGCTGTCCCGCTACGTTGGCTAGTGCGCTTCGCGCCCGTGAGTACTTATTAACCACGGGCGGTTGATAAGTACTCACGGCTCGGGTTATCCACAACCTGAGGTTCATCCACAGGCCAGTTGAGATCGGTCCGTTTCGGGCAAATCCTGTCGGTCGGCGTACGCACCGTCGCGTCCATGACGACTGCGACGATCGACTTCAGACCCGAATTCCAACGCGTCCTCGACTATCAGCACGGCCTCGTCACGGCCCGGCAACTGCGCGGACTGGGTATCTCTACCCGGCAGATACAGCACATGGTGGAGTCCGGCCAGTGGTCGGCGGTTCTGCACGGCGTCTACGCCGTCACGAACGGTCCGCTCGACCGGCCGATGAGGCTGTGGGCGGCGCTGCTGTTCGGCGGTCCCCGAGCAATTCTCAGTCATCGGACGGCGGCCGAAGAGTGGGGGCTGATGCCCGTCGACCCCGAAGGGCCGATTCACGTCACCGTGCCCTACGGGTTGTCTGCCGAGCCGCAGGGACCGACGTATCGGAAGGTCGGCCGGCGATCCGACCGTCCCGTCCCCCGCGAGGGCGATCTCCTTCACCCCGGGGTCGTGGTGCACCGATCCCGGGCGCACGCCCACATCCTCGTCCCGACGCTTCCGCCCCGAACGTCCCAGGCCGACACCGTCGTCGATCTCGCTGTCGCGGAGCCCTCGGCAGTGGCGGCCGCACGGGTCCTCGTGTCGGCGGTCACCGGCAGCAACATTGCGGTCCACGAGCTGCTTCGACGGATCGAGGAGCGTCCACCGCGCAGATACCGCAAGGCTCTGACCGATGCTCTGACGTTCGTCTCCGACGGAGTCCAGTCGATTCTCGAACACCGGTACGCCGTCGACGTCGAACTCGCGCACGGACTACCGGCCGCCCGACGACAGTCGCCTGTGCTCGTCGACGGAAAGACCCTCTACGAGGACGTGGACTACTCGGACAGCGGCGTTCCGCTCCTCGTGCGGCTGGACGGACTGCGGTACCACTCGTCGCGGTCGGTGGCGCTGCGCGACCGGCGTCGCGGCAACGCGGCGGAACTCGCCGGCAAGGCGGCGCTGGTCTACGGCTGGGAGGAGGTGACGCGGCGCTCATGCGACGTCGCGGCCGAGGTGCGGACGGTGCTCGAGCGGGGCGGCTGGAGTGGGCCGAATCCGTGCCCGCAGTGCCGTGAGTACTTATTAACGTCGGGCGGTTGACAAGTACTCACGGGCGCGGAGCGCACAACGGCCCCCGAGCCTTCCGGTGCTTGCGCACCGGGCCCGATCTGGACCAGACCGGGGGCTCGGGGGCCGGGTAGCTGCCTGGGATTCGCTCGCCGCTCGCGCGGTCAGTGAATTCCGTCAGCGGTAGCGGCTAGCTGGCAGCCACCTCACGTGTCCGTCTGTCATTCAATTTCAGACCACCTCCTTCCTCGTGTACTGAAGAACGTACGCCGCACTCACGGAGTCGGCAACGCATTTTCGCTCTCAGCTTTCTCGACCCGTATCACCAGGTCAGCGCTGGTATCCTCCGGAAGCTGGTGGGTGACCACCACGACGGTGCGCTGCGGCGACACCAGTTCGCCGTCGCGCGCGAGCAGTCGCCGGAGCAGGTCGGCGCCCGCGTCGGCGTCGAGGTGTTCGGTCGGTTCGTCCAGCAACAGCACCCGGGCGGGCGACAGCAGCGCCCTGGCGAGGAGCAGCCGGCGACGCTGTCCGCCGGACACCGCCCTGGCACCGCCGGCGAGGGACGTGTGCACGCCCTCCGGCAGCCCCGACACCCATCCCCCGAGCCCGACGGACTCCAGGACGGTCACTGCTTCCGCCTCCTCGAGGTCGCCGCGCGCCACCCGCAGATTCTCGAGCACGGACGTGTCGAAGAGGTGCGCGTCCTCCGCGAAGAATCCGACGTTGCGGCGGAGAACCTCGGACCTGACGTGGTGCAGGTCGAGTCCGTCGACCCGGACCGTCCCCGACACCGGCGGGAGCAAACCGGCCAGGCTCATCAGGGTGGTCGTCTTCCCGGACCCGCTGCCGCCGACGATCGCGACCCGGGCGCCCGGCCACAGGTCGAGGTCGAGCGGGGCGGTGACCTGCCCTCCGGGCCAGCCGCACCGCAGGTCCTTCGCGACGACTTGTGCGGGTCCGTCCAGTTCCCGGTCTCCGGGGTGCGGATCCGCGACGGCGGCGTCGAGCACCGCGAGTATGCGGCGCGATGCGATCCGGGCGCGGGTCAGTGCGACCGCTGCCGCGGGCAGCGCGGCCGTGGCCTCGAACGCGGACAGCGGCAGGAGCACGAGGATGCCCATCGCCATCGGGCTCATCGTCCCCGACGCGTACAGGTCCATGCCGATGAGTAGCGACGCGATCACACTCACGCCCACCGCGAGCGGCGTGGCGGCGTCCGCGAACGCGCTGGGTGCGGCGGCGCGGTCGGTGGCCGCGACCGCGGCATGTTCGGAGCGGACCGCCCGCGACACGGTCCGGTCGAGGCGACCCGCGACGCGAAGTTCCGCGGCGTGATCGAGCGCCGTGACGGCGTCCTCGCTGAACCGGGCACGCGAATCGGCGCCGGACGTCTCGGCCAGGCGGGCGGCCCGCGCGGACAACCAGGGCGCCGCGACCCCCGACACCGCGAGCGCCACCGCGAGCACGAGCGCCGAGGCGGGCGAGATCACCGCGAGGATGCCGACGGCGGCCACGGCCAGGACGACGGACACGGCGATGGGAATGACCGCGCGGACCACGACGTCACCGAGGGTGTCGACGTCGGCCCCGGTGCGGGCGAGGAGTTCGCCGCGGCGCAGGCCGGCAGCGGCCGCGGGGTCGCCATCGGCCAGCCGCTGGTACAGCTGGGTGCGGGCGGATGTGGTCCCGCGCAGGGCGGTGTCGTGGGTGGCCAGCCGCTCGAGGTAGCGGAAGACGCCGCGGGAGATGCCCAGTGCCCGCACCGCCACGACGGCGACGCTGAGGTCCAGGACGGGCGGCATCTGCCACGCCCTCGTGATCAACCACGCCGACAGCGCCGCCAGCGCGAGCGCACTGCCCAGTGTGGCCACGCCGGCGGCGACGGCCCGCAGTACCCGTCCCGGTTGCAGGTCGAGGAGCGGCAATGCCTGGATCAGCGGGTCACGCGACATCGGCGCTCACCTCGATCACCCGGTCGGCGGCCGCGAGCACGGTCGGCCGGTGCCCCACCACCACGACCGTCCGGCCGGCGGCGGCCAGGCTCCGCAGCGAATCGAGCACGGTCCGCTCCGAGGCGTCGTCGAGGTGTGCGGTGGGTTCGTCGAGCACCAGGACGGGACGCCGGGTGGCCAGCACGCGGGTCAGGGCGAGCCGCTGCCGCTGTCCGAGCGACAGTCCCGTCCCGCCGGATCCGACGCGCGTGTTCCAGCCGTCGGGGAGTTCCGCGAGGACCTCGTCGAAACCCGTCGCCGCACAGGCCTGTTCGAGGTCGACGACCTCGCCGATGAGCCGAAGGTTCTCGTCCAGGGTGCCGGGAACGAGGACGGGGTGCTGCGGGAGCCACGCCACCTGCGACCACCACGCGGACCGGTCGAGCGAAGCGACGGCGGCGCCTGCCACCCGCACCTCCCCACCTTCGGGTTCGACGAGGCCGAGGAGTGCCTGCACCGCAGTCGATTTCCCGGACCCGTTGGGCCCGGTCAGCACGGTCACCGCGCCGGGTTCGAGGGTCCCGGTCAGTCCGTGCGGCGCCAGGCCGTGCCGGGACCGGACGTCGACGCCGTCGAATTCGAGACGCGCCCCGGCCGCGACCACCACGACCGCACCGTCGGCGGCGTCGGGACGATCTGTGTCGATGACGGCGAAGGCCCGGCTCGCCGCGGCCATTCCGTCCTCGGCAGCGTGGAACTGGGTTCCGACCATCCGCAGCGGAAGGTACACCTCGGGCGCGAGAATCAGTGCGACGATTCCCGCTTCGAGTCCCATCTCCCCGTACACCAGCCGCAGTCCGATGCTCACGGCGACGAGTGCGACGCAGAGCGTGGCCAGCAGTTCCAGCACCATCGACGAGAGGAACGCCACCCGCAGCGCCGACATCGTGGTGCGGCGGTGGGCGTCGCCGAGTTCGCGCACCCGAGTCGCCGGTCCCTGTTCGCGGCCCAGCGCGCGGAGCGTGGGCAGTCCGGCGAGGAGGTCGAGCAACTGGGAGGACAGCGTGGTCATCGCCGTCAGTGTCTTGGCGGCCTTGCCCTTGGTGAGCAGGCCGATGAGGATCATGAAGATCGGGATGAGCGGTAGCGTGACGAAGATGATCGCCGCCGACGTCAGATCCTGAAACGTGATGACCGCCAACGTCGCCGGAGTGAGCGTCGCCGCGAGGACCAGGGCCGGAAGATACCCGGTGAGGTACGGCACGAGACCGTCGATTCCGCGGGTGAGCACGGTGGCGATCTCGTCCCGCCGCGGATCGAGCTCGCGCGGTCGCAGGCGCGTGGCGACGCCCAGGACCTCCCCCTTCAGCTCCGCCACGACCCGCGTGGCGGAGCGGTGCGCGAACCGGGACTGCAGCCAGGTGGCGAGCACCCGCACTCCCACCGCGGCGGCGAGGACCACCAGTTCGGTGGACCACCGGCCGAGGTCGGTGGCGTCGTCGACGATGACTCCGCCGAGCACGCGGCCGATCATGAGCGCCGACACGATGACCATCGCGACGTTGACGATCGACAGCGCGACCGTGAGGACGAGATACCCGCGGGCGGCCGCGGAGTAGCGCCAGAGGCGGGGATCGACGGGGCGCCGGGAACCTCGCTCCCCGCCCGGGCGTTCCTCGACCGGGCGGGGTGCGTCGCCTACCGCTGTGCTCATCTGCGCTCGAGCGGGAGACCGATCGACGGCGGGATGTGCTTGGTCGAGATCCGTTGACGGAACACCCAGTACGTCCAGCCCTGGTAGATCAGCACCACCGGGGTGAGGAAGGCTGCGGCCCACGTCATCACCTTCAGCGTGTACGGACTCGACGAGGCGTTGTCGATGGTCAGGTTGTACGCGGCGTCCAGCGTGGACGGCATGACGTTGGGGAACAGCGAGCCGAACAGCAGGGCCACGGTGGCGATGACCGCGATCGACGTGAGCAGGAACGCCCAGCCCTCCCGTTCGGCGCGGGTGAACGCGACCACCCCGAGGAGTGCGGCTGCGGCGATCGCGACGAGGATCCACGTCCAGCCCTTGCCGTGCGCCAGCTGTGTCCACAGCACGAACGCGCCTGCCACCGGAACGGCCGGGATGGCGAGCCGGGACGCCAGTTCGACGGCGTCCGTGCGTACTTCGTCGGCCGTCTTGAGTGCGAGGAACACCGCGCCGTGCAGTGCGAACACGAGTGCGGTTGTCAGACCGCCCAGCAGCGCATAGGGATTGAGCAGATCGAAGAGGTTCGAGGTGACCTGCTTGTCGGCGTCGATGTCGACACCCCGCACGATGTTCGCGAACGCGACACCCCACAGCACGGCAGGCACCCAGGACCCGAAGACGATGCCCCAGTCGCATCGCCTGCGCCAGGTGTCGTCGTCGATCTTGCCGCGGTACTCGATGGCGCAGATCCGGACGATGAGCGCGACGAGAATGATCAGCAGCGGCAGATAGAAGCCGGAGAACAGGGTGGCGTACCACTCCGGGAACGCCGCGAACAACGCGCCGCCACCGGTGATGAGCCACACCTCGTTGCCGTCCCACACGGGGCCGATGGTGTTGAGCACCACCCGCCGTCGCGTGTCCCCGTTCGGGTCCTTGCGCCTGCCCAGCACCGGCATCAGCATGCCGACACCGAAATCGAATCCCTCGAGGACGAAGTACCCGATGAAGAGCACCGCGATCAGGATGAACCACACTTCTTGAAGTCCCATGACCGTCTCCCTAGTACGCGAACGAGAGTTGCTCGGGCTTGCCCGGTTCTTCGGGCTCGTCGTGGTCGTCGCCCGGTGGATGCGCGTCGTGTTCGAGTGGTCCCTCGATCGTGTAGCGGCGGATGAGCGTGAACCACACGACGGCCAGCGCCCCGTAGACCACCGTGAACGTGATGAGCGAGACCCAGACGGTCCACGCGGAGTGATTCGAGACGCCTTGGTCGACAGTCAGTCTGATCATGTCTACACCGGTCGGGTTGGGTGCCACGACCCACGGTTGGCGGCCCATCTCGGTGAACACCCAGCCCGCGCTGTTCCCGAGGAACGGCGTCGGGATGACGAGGATGGACAGCCAGCCGAACCACTTCTTGTCCGGGACGCGGCCGCCGCGGGTCATCCACAGACCGACCACGGCGAGTAGCGCCGACCCGGCGGCCCAGCCGATCATCGCGCGGAACGTCCAGTAGGTGACGAACAGGTTGGGCTTGTAGTTGCCGGGCCCGTACATCTCCTCGTAGCGGGCCTGGATCTCGGTGACGCCCTCGACGGTGGAGTCGAAGGTGCCGTCCGCGAGGAACGAGGTGAGCCCGGGGATCCTGATGAGCTGGGTGATGCTCTCGCAATTGTTCTGGGTGCCGACGGTGAGGATGGAGAAGTCGGCACCGGTTTCGGTGTGGCACAGCGATTCGGCCGATGCCATCTTCATGGGTTGCTGTTCGAACATCAGCTTGCCCTGGATGTCGCCGGTGATCGCGAGTCCGATGCCCGCGGCGACCATCACCCACAGCGCGAGGATGGTGACCGGACGGAACATCGTCCGGGCGGTCTCCTCGTGCTTCTTCGCCACTTCGGGTTCGGTGGCTTCCTTCGATTTGCGCATGCTGCGCACCATCCACCAGCCGCCGACGCCGGCCACGAACGTGCCTGCCGTGAGGAACGCTCCGGCCACGACGTGCGGGAAGGCCGCGAGAGCTGTGTTGTTGGTGAGCAGTTCCCAGATGCTGGTGAGTTCCGCGCGTCCGGTCTCGGGGTTGTAAATGGCCCCGACCGGGTGCTGCATGAACGAGTTGGCGGTGATGATGAAGTACGCGGACGCGTTCACACCGATCGCGACGAGCCAGATGGTGGCGAGGTGGACGAGCTTGGGCAGCCGTCCCCAGCCGAAGATCCAGAGGCCCAGGAACGTCGACTCGAGGAAGAACGCCACCAGTCCCTCGAGGGCGAGGGGTGCGCCGAACACGTCACCGACGAAGCGTGAGTACTCGCTCCAGTTCATCCCGAACTGGAATTCCTGCACGATGCCGGTGGCCACGCCGAGCGCGAAGTTGATCAGGAAGAGTTTTCCGAAGAACTTGGTGAGCCGATACCAGTGGTCCTTTCCGGTGACCACCCACATCGTCTGCATGACGGCGATCAGCGGGGCGAGCCCGATCGTCAGCGGAACGAGGATGAAGTGATAGACGGTGGTTATGCCGAACTGCCACCGGGAGACATCCAAGGCATCCATGGCTACTCCGAAACTGGGCCCGTAGGACAGGCTTCAGGGCCGGAGCGTGGGCTTCCGCCCGACCCTTGAAAACAACGTACTGCGGGGTCGTTTCCCCCGCAGGACTTTGCTACTACGAAATGTAGTAGACCTGTCAAGCCTCCGCGGACTCGGTACCCGCCGTCTCGACCGCGAGGTCGACCAGCTCCACGATCTCGTCAGCGAGGGGCGCCACAGGCAGGGCCAGCCCGTCGATCTTGCGCACCTGCGCGGCCATGGTGACACTGGAGATGAGCCAAACACCTTCCGCTGTAATGAGATCCGCCGGACGCAGCGCCGCGTACTCGCAGCGGAACCCCTTGCCGGACGCCACCTCGTACAGCGCCTGCTGCGTGGTGCCGGGCAGGATTCCGTGCTCCGGCGGCGGCGTGAGGAGCGTCTTCTCGCGGGCGATGACCACCGTGGAACGTGGCCCTTCCAACACATTCCCCTCACTACTGACGAAGATCACATCGTCGGCGCCGAGTGTTGCCGCGTACCGCAGCGCCGCCATGTTCGTGGCATACGACAAGGTCTTCGCCCCGAGGAGCTGCCACGGCGCGCTCGCCGACAGATCCACCGAGTAGCCACGGGCCAGTGTGAGTACCGACACTCCGTCGCGCCGTGCCTCCAGGATCCGCTCGGAAACCGGCCCGACGGTGACGAAGGCGGTCGCGTCGCCACCGGACTCCCGGCCGCGGCTGAGCACGAGTCGCATGGCGCCCTCCCGCTCGGACCCCCACTCCTCGACGGCCAGCTCGAGGGCCAGCCGCCAGTCGTCCAGGTCCTGGGTAGGCAACCCGAGGGCGCGCGCCGACGCGACGAGACGAGTGAGGTGTGGCTCGACCTTCAGTGCGCGACCGGCGCGCACCAGCAGCGTCTCGAAGACACCGTCGCCGCGCACCACCGCCAGATCGTCCGCGTGCAGCAGGGGGGCATCCGCGTCCCGCACCTCGTGGTCCAGCGTCACCAGCACTCGATCAGACATGACACCCAGCCTATCGACCCTGCTGACCGCCACCTGTGGTCCATGGTCCCTAGACTGGGTTCGTGGTCGACAAACTGCCCGTCTCACCCAGTCCACTCGTCACGGCCCCGGGCGCGGTCCCTGCGCCGGAAGGCTCTCCCGACGCCGGCGTCGCCTGGCATCACGGCGATCCGCTCGGCGAACAACGCACCGCGGAACGTTCCGCGGTGGTCGTCGACCGTTCCCATCGGTTCGTCATCGCGATCAGCGGACCCGAACGACTCACCTGGCTGCACACCATCTCGAGCCAGCACGTCGCCGCGCTCCCCGACGGCGCGAGCGCCGAGAACCTCAGCCTCGACGTCAACGGCCGCGTCGAGCACCACTTCGTCCAGACCGACCTGGACGGTGTCACCTGGATCGACACCGAGGCCGACCGCGGACCCGACCTCCTGTCCTTCCTCACCAAGATGGTGTTCTGGTCCAAGGCCGAGCCCCGTGAGGGCAACGAGCTCGCGGTCCTCAGCGTGATCGGCCCCGACGCCGTGACGGTCCTCGACGCAGCCGGTGTCGGGGCACCCGCCGAGCCGTACGCCGCCGCCGCGGTGCCCGGGGGCGGGTTCGTCCGCCGTATGCCGTGGCCGACCGCCGACTCCTTCGACCTGCTGATCCCGCGCGAAGGACTCGCGACGTGGTGGGGCCGGCTCACCGCCGCCGGCGCCGCTCCCGCGGGAACGTGGGCGTTCGAGGCACTCCGGGTAGCCGCCGCACGGCCCCGGATCGGACTCGACACCGACGACCGCACCATCCCGCACGAGGTCCGCTGGATCGGCGGTCCCGCCGAGCACGGCGCCGTCCACCTCGAGAAGGGCTGCTACCGCGGCCAGGAGACGGTGGCCCGCGTCCACAATCTCGGTAAACCGCCCCGCCACCTCGTCCTGCTGCACCTCGACGGCAGCGCCGAAGGCCGGCCCGAACCGGGCGACCCGGTGACGGCGGGAGGCCGTGCGGTCGGACGGATCGGCACGGTGATCGACCATCACGAGCTCGGACCCATCGCGCTGGCCCTCGTCAAACGGTCCATCCCCACCGACACCGAACTGGTGGTCGGTTCGTGCGCCGCGTCCATCGACCCGGACTCGGTGCCCGCGGACGACACGGTCCAGGCGGGCCGCGCCGCCGTCGACCGGCTCCGGGGACGATGAGCGAGGCTACCGCGACGGCCGGCGAGGTGCTGGCCGTCTGCGTGCTGCACACCGAGCGGGACAGCGGCACCCGGAGGGTGACCCGCACGGCGATCGACAAGCGCCCCGTCGACGGCCCCGTGCGCGTCACGGCCGCCGGACTGGTCGGCGACCGCGTCTGCGACACCGAATACCACGGCGGCCCGTTCAAGGCCGTCTACGCCTACCAGGAGGACGAGGCGCAGCGCTGGGCGTCGGAGCTCGGCCGCGAACTGCCCCCGGGATGGTTCGGCGAGAACCTCCGCCTCGACGGGATCGCCGCGAGCGACGCCGTGATCGGCGAGCGCTGGCGGATCGGCACCACCGAACTGGAGGTGACCAGCCCGCGGACACCGTGTGGCACGTTCGGCGTCTGGGCCGCCGAGCCCCGGTGGGTCAAGCGGTTCTCCGAACGTGCGGACACGGGCGCGTACCTGCGGGTGGTGACGGAGGGGTCGGTCACCGCCTGGGACACCGTCGAGCGCATCCACGTGCCCGGCCACGGCGTCACCGTGCGCGATCTGTTCACCGGCCGCGACCCGGAACGGTTCGCGGCGCTGCTCGAACAGCAGGAGAACCTCTCTCCGACCGTCGCGGACAAGGCCCGCCGACGGATCGCCGGACTGGAAGTGCAGGTCAGGTATTGAGCATCGAACTGGTCGAGGTCGTCCGTTCCGGATTCCGTGAGTGCGTCCACCGCGGTTCCGCGGTGATTCTCCGCGCGGACGGCGAGATCGCGCTCACCCTCGGTGAGGTGCACACGCCGATCTACCCGCGGTCGTCGAACAAGCCGTGGCAGGCCGTGACGATGCTGCGGAACGGCTTCGAGCCGTCCAGTTCCGAAGAGCTCGCGATCGCGACCGCATCCCACGAGGGCGAGTCGGATCACATCGAACTCGTCGAGCGGCTGCTCGCCCGGTACGGCCTCGACGAGGACCAGCTCCGCTGTCCCGCCGATCTGCCCTCCAACGAACTCGCGCGGGCCGAACTGCTGGCCGCCGGTGAGCTCCCCCGCCCGGTGTACATGAACTGCTCCGGCAAGCATGCGGCGATGCTCGCCACGTGCCTGGCCAACGACTGGCCGTTGGACAGCTACCTCGAGCCGACGCATCCGCTGCAACTCGCGGTCGTCGAGACGCTCGGGTCGATCAGCGGCGACGTCGACGCCGAGCTCGGCATCGACGGATGCGGGCTGCCGATCGTCCCGCTGTCGCTGACGCATCTGGCGCGGGCGTTCGCCCGGCTCGTCACCGCCGAGCCCGACTCCCCCGAGCTCGCCGTCGCCGACGCCGTCCGCGAGCACCCGTACCTCGTCTCGGGCACCGGCAAGGACGACGCGCGGCTGATGCCGGTCGTGCCCGGGCTGATGACGAAGGCCGGAGCCGACGGTGTCTACGCCGGCGCTCTTCCCGACGGCTCGGCGTTCGCGCTGAAGATCGACGACGGCCACGAACGGGCCCGGTTACCCCTCGCCGCAGCACTTCTCCACCGGATGGGCGCCGAGTGGACCGAGGATCTGGCGGCCCTCGCATCGCAGCCGGTGCTCGGCGGCGGCGTCCGAGTGGGGACGGTCCGGGCAATTCCGGGAGTCTTCTGAAGGCGAAATACCGGCATCGGGGCAGCTCGCGAGCCCGGTGAGACTAAACCGACACCGCTTCGGGGTGTGGATGGAAGCGCGAGGGACTTTTCCACGCTAGAGTGTGGGGCAGGAACTTACACACTCAAACGGGGCCGCCAAATTCCCCAGGCCGCCCCGCGAAAGCGCGAGGGGGTCAGCCATGGGCCGCGGCCGGGCTAAGGCAAAGCAGACCAAGGTTGCACGCGAGCTGAAGTACAGCGTACCGACCACGGATTTCGACAGCCTGCAACGAGAGCTCTCAGGTGGGTCGTCCAACTCGCATCGGGACGAGGTCTTCGCTGACCAGCGTGCCGACAGGGAGGGTCACTCCCGGGAGGACGACGACGACTGGCGGCGCTGAGATCTGAAGACAACGAAATGAGGGGGAGCCGGTACCGGCTCCCCCTCATTTCCACATCTTCAGCCGGTCGGGGCCGCTAGCTCGCCCCGTTCCGACAGACGGCGTCCGCCTAGAACCTCGGGTGATCGCCGGCGAGAATTGCGCGCTCGGCCGACACGTCGTGCGACTTCTTGATGCTGCCCAGCGTCCAGCAGTCGATGTGCCGCGCCGTCAGGACGGCCAGCGCACGATCGACGTCCTCGGGCGCCACGATCGCGACCATGCCGACACCCATGTTGAACGTCTGCTCCATCTCGGCCCGCTCCACGCGTCCGCGCTGCGCGATCATCGCGAAGATCGGAGCCGGGCTCCAGGTGCCGCGGTCGAGTTCGGCGACCAGACCCTTCGGCATGACTCGCGCGAGGTTGTTGGCCAGTCCACCGCCGGTGACGTGGCAGAACGTGCGCACATCGGTCTCGGCGGCGAGGGCCAGGCAGTCCTTGGCGTAGATCTTCGTGGGCTCGAGCATCTCCTCGCCCAGGGTGCGGCCGAACTCGTCGACATGCGCCGTCAGGCTCATGTGGTCGATCTCGAGCAGAACCTTGCGGGCCAGCGAGTAACCGTTGGAATGCAGTCCGGACGAACCCATGGCGATCACGACGTCGCCGGGACGGACCCGGTCGGGCCCCAGCACCTGGTCGGCTTCGACCACACCGACGCCGGTCGCGGACAGGTCGTAGTCGCCGTCCGCCATCACACCGGGGTGCTCCGCCGTCTCGCCACCGAGCAGCGCGCAACCGGCCTGGATGCAGCCTTCGGCGATGCCGCTGACGAGTTCGGCGACACGCTCCGGGACGACTCGCCCGACGGCGATGTAGTCCTGCAGGAACAGCGGCTCGGCGCCGCAGACGACGAGGTCGTCGACGACCATCGCGACCAGGTCGAGACCCACGGTGTCGTGCTTGTCGAGTGCCTGAGCGACGGCGAGCTTGGTGCCCACACCGTCCGTGGACGCCGCGAGCAGCGGCTCCTTGTAGTCACCCTTGAGCGAGAACAGACCCGCGAATCCACCGAGACCACCGAGAACCTCGGGGCGGCTGGCACGCTTGGCCAAGGGAGCGAAGAGTTCCACCGCCCGATCGCCTGCGGCGATGTCCACTCCTGCGGCGGCGTAGGACGCGCCAGGGCGACTTGTCGGATCCTCGGTCATGTGGTTGTTACTCCAGCCTTCTGTTGCTCGTCAAAATCGTGTCGGTCGGGCAATCGAGTGCTGTGATTGCGTCCTTACGGTACCGGAGTACGTTCTCCGGCCGGATCCCGATGGTCCGGCCTACGGCCGACTGAGGGCGTTCGCGTTGTCGTTCTCCCGCGTCGCGGGACCGCCTGCCGCGCTCTCGAGCATTCCCTCGAGAACGTTCTTTCCGATCGACGTCTCCGTGGGGAGCGCGATGGGGTACGTGCCGTCGAAGCAGGCCGCGCACAGTCGCGTCGCAGGCTGCTCGGTGGCGGCGATCATGCCTTCGGTGGAGATGTAGCCGAGGGTGTCGGCGCCGATGGAACGGCGCACCCCTTCGAGCATCTCGTCGAAGCTGCCGGGCTCGCCACCGCCGCCCGCGCCGTTGGCGATCAGCTCGGCCGGTGAGGCGAAGTCGATGCCGTAGAAGCAGGGCCACTTCACCGGCGGCGACGCGATCCGGACATGGATCTCCAGTGCGCCGGCCTCGCGGAGCATCCGGATGAGGGCGCGCTGGGTGTTACCGCGGACGATCGAATCGTCCACCACCACGAGGCGCTTGCCGCGGATGACTTCCTTGAGCGGGTTGAGCTTGAGGCGGATACCGAGCTGGCGGATCGTCTGCGACGGCTGGATGAAGGTGCGGCCGACGTAGGCGTTCTTCATCAGACCCTGGCCGTACGGAATGCCCGACCCCTGCGCGTACCCGACCGCGGCCGGAGTGCCCGATTCGGGGACCGGGATGACGAGGTCGCCCTCGGCGGGGTGCTCGGTGGCGAGGCGGCGGCCGATCTCGACGCGGGTGGAGTGCACCGAACGTCCGGCGATGACACTGTCCGGGCGAGCCAGGTACACGTACTCGAACACGCAGCCCTTGGGCTCGGGGTTCGCGAAGCGGGAGGAGCGGACACCGTCGGCGTCGATGGCGAGCAGTTCGCCGGGCTCGATGTCGCGGACGAAGGACGCGCCGACGATGTC
Source organism: Rhodococcus sp. NPDC127593 (assembly GCF_042671975.1). Taxonomy (NCBI): domain Bacteria; kingdom Bacillati; phylum Actinomycetota; class Actinomycetes; order Mycobacteriales; family Nocardiaceae; genus Rhodococcus; species Rhodococcus sp. NPDC127593. The sequence goes on from NZ_JBHXWI010000038.1 coordinate 80,879, forward strand.
GAGTGCGGCCGTCTCGCTGGCGACGACCCAGCCGCGGTCCAGGCGTCCGAGGCACAGCGGGCGGATGCCGTGCGGGTCACGGGCCGCGTAGAGCGTGTGCTCGTCCATGAAGGTGAGGCAGAACGCGCCGCGCAGCGTCGGCAGGAGCTTCATGGCCGCCTGCTCGATGGTGCTGTCCGTGGCGGCGTGCGCGAGGAGGGCGCCGACGACGTCCGAGTCGGACGTGGCGCCGCCGGGGCGCTTGTCGTTGACCAGGCCGGCTTCACGGGCGCGCTGCGCCAGCTCCGCCGTGTTGACGAGGTTGCCGTTGTGCCCGAGGGCGATGCCGCTACCCGCGGCGGTGGTCCGGAAGATCGGCTGCGCGTTCTCCCACGTGGTCGAGCCCGTGGTGGAGTAGCGACAGTGGCCGACGGCGACGTGGCCCGGCATCGCTGCCAGGGTCTGCTCGTCGAACACCTGGCTGACCAACCCGAGGTCCTTGAAGACCAGCACCTGCGAACCGTCGGCGACGGCAATGCCCGCCGCTTCCTGCCCACGGTGCTGCAGAGCATAAAGCCCGTAATAGGTGAGTTTCGCCACATCCTCTCCCGGCGCCCAGACGCCGAAGACTCCGCATTCCTCGCGGGGCTCGTTCTCGTCCTCGTCGGACGGGTTCGAAGAGAGAAGATTAGGACTGTGGACCGACAGATCGGCTCTGGTCACCGGGGTGCTCCCTGGGGATGGGCGTGTGAGGGGCAAGGTCAGTCTACGTGCCCTTCGCCGTCGCTTCGCCCACGGTGCCGATCGAACCGGCCCGACTGGCGGACGGACGGCCGAAAATGGATTGGTTTCGGTGTCGATCAGCATCCTCGAACCACAGCGCGGGGGCTCTTCCGATGAACGTCCGCAGCACGGCACCGACCGGCGCAGAACGCCTGCTGAGCGCCTTCGAAGGTGCGATGGGCATCACCATTCCCGTGCACGTCCGGTGACCTCGAAATCGAGGGCGACGTCTTCCGGCTGCTGACGCTTCCGGATCTCGTCGACCGGCTGGGCACTCTCAGAGTCCGCGGATCCGACCGCGGCACCGTCCTGAAGTCACTGTCGACATTCGTCCGGCTCGGCGGCCTCGGTCTCCGTCCGACGTCGGTGGAGGTGCCCCGACGTCGCGGCCAGCGCCCTGGGGTTCGAGGAGAAGGACCGGCTGACGACCCGTCAGGTGCTCGCCGTGCGTCCGTCCGACGACGGGTCGAGCGGGCCTGCCGCGCGTTGTGGCTGGGCTAGCTATACGCGCAGCAGCGGCAGCCAGTGGGCGATCTCCCCGGCGCGACTCCCCGACACCGAGACTCCGCCGTAGGCGGTCGCGCTGTCGAACTCCAGCAGTCCCGTCACCAGCAGCAGCCACGTCCGGGGGTCGGTCTCCACGACGTTCGGCGGGGTGCCGCGGGTGTGCCGGGGACCCTCGATGCACTGGACCGCGACGAACGGGGGAACCCGCACCTCCACGCTCGAACCGGGCGCGACCTGCTCGAGCGTCCGCGCGCTGAGCCGGACCGCCGCGGCCAGCTGGGTGCGGGACGGTTTCTCCTCGGAATCGCCGCGCAGCCACGGACCGACCTCGAGTACGGCGGCCCTCAGTTCGGCGGGATCTACGGCTCGGCGCGGCGGCATACGCTCAATCTACTGTGCGGGCCCGCACGAATTCGGCGGCCACCACCCCGCCGACATTGACCGAAAGGTGCAGCAGTGCAGGGGCTACGACGCTGCCGCTGCGTCGACGCAACCACTCGAACAGCCACGCGGAGGAACCGGTGAGCAGCACGCTCGCGGCGACACCGTCACCGGCGATCCGGGCCGCGCGCACGTGCCACAGCCCGAACGCGGCGGCGTGCAGGACGTGGGCAGGCGCGGGCGGCCAGGCCCGGCGCAGCATCGCGGACAGGACGCTGCGGAACAGCAGTTCTTCGTGCGCCACGGTCCCCACCGGGATCCGGAACCCCACCCAGCCGACGAAAGCGGTGACGCCGTCGCCCGTCGGCACGCGTCTGCGCAGTGCGGGCACGCTCAGTGTGATGGCGTATCCGGCGAGCGGAATCAGTGACGCCAGGGCGCCGTACCGCAGCCCGGACGGCACCTTCGACGCGGACAGGCCGAGTTCGTCGACGCCGTACCCTGCGGCACGCGCGGCTCCCACGACCGACAGTCCGAGCGCGCCTCCCGCGACGGCCCGCCCGTACGGGCCGAGCCCCGAACCGGGCAGCACCACGTTGTTCCACAGCACGGCCGCCGTCGCACCGGCAACGGAGGCGCGCCTGCTCACTTCTCCGGACCCTCTGTTCCGGCGAGGGATTCGAGAGTGGACCGGACGCGTTCGGTGTCGACTGGTGTCCACCCCTCGGGCTGGGCGACCGTGATCCAGCCGTCGAGGACGAGAGTCCCGTAATTGTGGCCGTGCCCGTCCGGCACCCCGGCGGCGTTGGTGAGGTCGGCGGAGACCTGCCAGAAGGTCACGAACGGAAACCATTTCATGGACGGCGAACGATCCTCGCCCGGTGTTTCCTTCAACCAGTCGGGCCGGGTGAACGCGAGGTCGGGCGACCACCACACGACGGGATCGGACGGATGCTGGATGTACAGGATGCGCGGCGACAGCCACTCACCGGTGTTCTCGACCATGTCGGCGGAGTCGTCGGCGAACCGCACCACCAGACCCGCCGCGTACTCGGGGTCCACCTCGGGAGTGCCGGGGTCTCGGCGCTGGATCAGCTGTCCCCACAGGCGGTTCGAGTTGGGCGGTCCGACCCACAGCACGCCGTCGACGGTCTGCCGGATATCGCTGAGCGTGTCGAAGGCGCCCTCCCCCGCCTGCGTGCCGAGACTTTCGCCGTAGACCAGCAATTTGGGGCGCGTCGCCTCGGGTTCCTGCAGCCACCGCTCGTGCACGCGGTCGATCAGTTCCTTCCCCGCCTCCGCGGCCTTCTCGCGGTCGGCGAGGAACGAGATCCAGCTCGGCAGGAACGAGTACTGGCTGGCCACCAACGCCGTGTCGCCGTTGTGGACCAGCTCGATCGCCTGCGCCGCAGTCGGATTGATCCAGCCGGTGCCGGTGGTGGGGATGACGACGAGGACCTTGCGCGAGAACGCGCCGGTCCGCTCGAGTTCGTCGATGACGGTATCCATGCGCGCGTCCGGGTCCTCGGCGGTCTCGAGTCCTGCGTAGACGCGGATGGGGTCCTTGGCCGGTGTGCCGTTGGCTGCCGTGAGTTCGTCGGCGTCGAGCCCTCGGGACACGAAGTTCCGGCCCTCGTACCCCAGGGTGTCCCAGGGGGCGAGCGACTCGGGGCTGCCCGACTTCTCCGGGTCGAGTGGTTGCTCGGTGCCGTCGCGGGTGGTCGAATTCTGCAGGCTGAACGCTGCATTCGTGGCGGCGTAGATGCCGCGCATCAGAACGCCGTCGACGAGCAGGAAGAACAACACCGTCACGATGAGGATGCCGACGGTGGTGGCCGTCGGGATCGCGAGGTGCCACCGCCGGATCAGTCGTGCCGCGATCCACCGCACCAGTTCGCGCAGCAGCCGCCACACCGAGATGATCGTGGCGCCCACGAGCAGGCTCAAACCGCCCGTGCGGATGTAGCCGGTGGTGGTGGTTCCCTCCGCCCCCATCAGCGCGGCGAGCTCGCGCTGCCATGCCGCGGAGTACGCGAGCATCACGAGACTCACGACCACACAGGTCACCGTCACGATGACGCGCAGGCCGGTGGACCACGGTTCCGGCAACGGCCACCACGACCGGTGCCGCAGGAAGTAGCGGCGCACCAGCCAGCCGATCGCCGTTCCCACCGTGTAGCCGATCGCGGCGTTGATGCCGCCGATCAGCCCCTGGAACAACCAGTCGCGGGGCAGCAGCGACGGCGTCAGCGACCAGCAGAAGAACAGCGTCGCGAACGCGATGCCGGTGAAGTCGAGCCGAAGGAAACGCCAGGTCCGGTCGAGTCGGGGACCGTGGAGGAGTGCAGGATCAACCAGCCGCGAGAGTTCCCGCGGCCCCCTGTCAACCCTCTCCAATGCCCCCGATTCGACCATTCATCACCCGAACAATGCCGGCAGAGTTCCCTCGAACGTTGTGCGCAGCTCGGCCAGCGAGACCGAGAACTGGTCCTGGACCTCCACGGAATCGGACCCCTCGTCGACGACACCGATGCGCACCCACGGGAGATTACGGGCCGTGCACATGCCGGTAAAGCGAGTTTCCTCGGTGCGCGGGACCGCGACGAGCACGCGGCCCGACGACTCGGAGAACAGGGTGACGAACGGATCGGCGTCGTCGGGAAGCAGGATGCGGCAGCCTGTCTCCCCGGCCAGCGCGGCCTCGACGACGGTCTGCGCGAGACCACCTTCGGACAGGTCGTGCGCCGCGGACACCAGTCCGTCGCGGGACGCCGCGAGGAGGATGTCGGCCAGCAACTGTTCCCGCTCGAGGTCGACCTTCGGCGGAACGCCGCCGAGGTGGCCGTGCTCGACCTGCGACCAGATGGACCCGTCGAACTCGTCGTGGGTGTCGCCGAGCAGGATGAGCGTCTCGCCCGGTTCCAGTCCGAGACCGGTGGGGATGCGACGGTGCACGTCGTCGATGACGCCGAGCACTGCCACCACCGGGGTGGGCAGGATCGGGGTCGACCCGGTCTGGTTGTAGAAGCTGACGTTGCCGCCGGTCACGGGGATGCCGAGCTTCGCGCAGCCGTCCGCCAGGCCGCGGACGGCCTGCTGGAACTGCCACATGACGCCGGGATCCTCGGGGGACCCGAAGTTCAGGCAGTTGCTGACGGCCTTGGGGGTGGCGCCGGTGACGGCGACGTTGCGGAAGGCCTCGGCGAGCGCGAGCTGCGCGCCGGCGTACGGGTCGAGCGCGGTGTAGCGGCCGGACGCGTCGGTGGCGAGCGCGATGCCGCGGCCCGTCTTCTCGTCGACGCGGATCACGCCCGAGTCGGCGTTCTCGGCCAGGACGGTGTTGCCGCGCACGTAGCGGTCGTACTGCTCGGTGATCCACTTGCGGCTGCACAGCGCCGGGGACGCGAGCATCTTCAGCAGGGTGGACTTCAGTTCGTCGGCCGACTCGGGACGCTTCAGTCCGGCGGTGGTGTTGGCGACGAGGGCGTCCTGGCTCGCGGGACGCTGCACGGGGCGCTCGTACACCGGGCCCTCGTGGGCGACGGTGCGCGGCGGCACGTCGACGACGGTCTCGCCGTGCCAGGAGATGGTGAGCCGCTCGCCGTCGGTGACCTCACCGATGACGGTGGCGAGGACGTCCCACTTCTTGCAGACCTCCATGAACGCGTCGACGTTGTCGGGGGTGACGACCGCGCACATGCGTTCCTGGGACTCGCTGGACAGCACCTCGGCCGCAGTCATGCCGGTGGCCCGCATCGGGACCTGCTCGAGGTTGATGTGCATGCCACCGTCGCCGGCCGCGGCGAGCTCGGACGTGGCGCAGGACAGGCCGGCGCCGCCGAGGTCCTGGATTCCGACCACGAGCTTCGCGGCGTACAGCTCGAGACAGCACTCGATGAGCACCTTCTCGGTGAACGGGTCACCCACCTGCACAGCCGGGAGCTTCTTCCGCCCGGTTCCGGACTCGTCGCCGTCGAACGTCTCCGACGCGAGGACGGAGACGCCGCCGATGCCGTCGAGGCCGGTGCGCGCACCGAACAGGATGATCTTGTTGCCGGCACCGGACGCGAACGCGAGATGCAGGTCCTCGACGCGCATCGCGCCGGCGCACAGGGCGTTGACCAGGGGGTTACCGGCGTACGACTCGTCGAACACGGTCTCGCCGCCGACGTTGGGGAGGCCGAGCGAGTTGCCGTACCCGCCGACACCGCGCACCACACCGTCGACGACGCGTCGGGTGTCGGGGGCATCCGCCGCACCGAAGCGCAGCTGGTCCATGACGGCGATGGGCCGTGCGCCCATGGCCATGATGTCGCGGACGATGCCGCCGACGCCGGTGGCCGCGCCCTGGTAGGGCTCCACGTAGGAGGGATGGTTGTGGCTCTCGACTTTGAACGTGACGGCCCAGCCGTCGCCGATGTCGACGACGCCGGCGTTCTCGCCGATGCCCGCGAGCATCGAGGAACGCATCTCGTCGGTCGTGGTCTCACCGAAGTACTTCAGGTGCACCTTGGACGACTTGTAGGAGCAGTGCTCGCTCCACATCACCGAGTACATCGCGAGCTCGGCCTCGGTGGGGCGGCGGCCCAGGATCTCCTTGATACGGGCGTACTCGTCGTCCTTCAGACCCAGTTCCTTGAAGGGCTGTGGGACGTCGGGGGTCGCGGTGGCGGCGGTGACGGTATCGACCGGGTGTGCTGACACTGGAGGTGGGGTCCCTTCCCTACGGGAGTCAAGAGAGGCAAGCCGGGAGTCACGGTCGGCGCAAGCCGGGTGGCGACGAGCCGTACGTCAGTCTATCCGGCGGCTCGTTCCGGTACCGACCTGGCGCTGCTCGCCCCGCTTCCTCACGCCGTCGGTGTGAGGAAGGCCGCAAGTGCGTCGGAATAGGCCCGCACGTCACGGGCGCCCATCAGCTCCCGCGACGAGTGCATTCCGAGCTGGGCGGCACCCACGTCGACGGTGCTCAGCCCGGTCCTGGATGCGGTGATCGGGCCGATGGTCGAACCGCACGGCAGATCGGCGCGGTGCACGTACCGCTGCAGCGGCACGCCGGCCTGGTCGCAGGCGAGGGCGAACGCGCCGGCTCCGGCCGCGTCGGTGGCGTAGCGGAGGTTCTGGTTGACCTTGAGCACCGGTCCCCCGTTGACGGCGATGTGGTGCGCGGGCTCGTGCCGGTCCGGGTAGTTGGGGTGCGTCGCGTGCGCCATGTCTCCGGACGCGCAGATCGATCCGGCCATTGTCTGCAGGAATTCTTCGCGACCGCCGCCGCGGCCGAGGACGATGCGCTCGAGCACGGTGCTCAGGAGATCGGAGAACGCGCCCCGATCGGACATGCTCCCCACCTCCTCGTGGTCGAACAGCGCGAGCACCGGCACCCGATCCCCGGGGTTCTCGGCCGCCGCGAGCAGCGCCTGGGTGCCCGCGTAGCAGGTGCCCTGGTTGTCGAGTCGCGGCGCACTGACGAGGTCCTGTTCGGTTCCGACGATCGCGCTGGGCGCGAGATCGTGGGTCATCAGTTCCCACCCGAGCACCGCGCCGGCAGGCACCTCCGCCCGGTCGGCCACGAAGTCGATGAACGAGCGGCGTTCGGACCCCACGCCCCACACCCCGTTGAGGTGGCGCTGCGGATCGAGGTGGACGCCCTTGCGGTCCTCGGACAGGTGGATCGCCAGCTGCGGGACGCGCAGGATCGGTTCGTCGACGCGGACGAGTTTCTCCTCGACCGTGTTGCCGGCCCGCACGCTCAGCCGCCCGGAGATGCCCAGGTCGCGGTCGAGCCACGAGTTGAGCCACGCGCCGCCGTACGGTTCGAGACCCACCAGCTGCCACCCTGCCGACGACAGGTCGGGGTGCTGCTTGACGCGCAGGTTCGGGCTGTCGGTGTGCCCGCCGACGATGCGGAACGGCGCCGTCCGGCCCAGTCCTTCGGTACTCCACGCGATGAGGGATCCGCCGCGCACCAGGAAGTACCGGCCGGGCTCGCCGGGCCACGAGTCGGTCTCGTGCAACTCGGTGAATCCGTTGCCGGTCAGCAACATCGACACCGTTTCGCACACATGGAACGGCGACGGTGATGCATCGACGAACGTGCAGAGTCCCTGGGCGTCGGCCCACGTAGTGGAAGGCATGGGGTCAATCATGCAGGACCCGCTGTCACGTGTGGGGACCCGAGACGCAGAACTGGTTGCCGTCGGGATCGGCGAGCGTGACCCACCGGAAATCGCCCATTTCGTGCTGTGCGACCTCCGTCGCGCCCTCGGCACTCAGCCTGCCCACCTCGCCGTCGAGGTCGTCGGACGCCAGGTCGAGGTGGATGCGGTTCTTCCCCGGAGTGGGGTCGCCGACCTTCTGGAACGCCAGTTTCTGCGCGGACTCCGGGAGTGCGACGACGTAGAACCAGCCGTCGTTCTCCTGCTCGATCGTGCCCGCCGTCTGCTTCGCCCACCACTTCGCGAGCGGCCCCGGATCCGTGGTGTCGAACGTGATCATGCCGAGTGTGAGTGCCATGCCCGCACAGTAGACGTGACCACCGACACGTTTCGCGGCTTCAGAGGAACTTCTCGATCACCCTCACGGCGGCGTCCACTCCACCCGCAGAACGCAACTCGGCGGCGAGCTCCGCGCTGCGGCGCCGGACCGGCTCGGCGTCGACGTGCGCGAGCGCGTCCCGCAACTCGGCTGCCGACACGTCCGAACTGTCCACTCGCACCGCGACTCCCGCAGCGACGAGCGCGTCGGCGTTGTCGAACTGGTCGGTGGCCTGCGGCGCGGCGATCATCGGAGTTCCCGTGAACATTCCCTCACTGGACCCGCCCATGCCGGCGTGGGTGAGGAACGCGTCGGCCTGCCCGAGGATGTCGAACTGGGGCACCCACCGGTGGACCTCGACGTTGGCGGGCACGGTCCCGAGTTCGGCGACGTCGACGTGCTGCCCGATCTGCAGAACGACGTGCCAGCCGTCGAGGTCGCCGAACGCCTCGATGCAACGACGGTAGAAGTCGGCGTGATCGGTGAACGCGGTGCCGAGCGAGATGAGCAGCACTTTGCCCGCGTCTGCCGGGCGCTGCCACCTGCCGTCGGCGGGTCGCCGGGTGGGCAGAGCCGGTCCGACGAACGTGTAGACGTCCTTGTTCACCCGGTCGGCGTTGGGCTGCATCGATTTCGCGATCAGCACGACCGCCCGGGCCGGGCGGCCGTAGAACTCGTCCGGGTCCGTCTGGACACCGTTGTCCCGCAGCAGCTTCCCTTGCCGCGCGTACAGTGCCGCCCCGCGTGGGTCCGCCCGCATCGTGTCCACGAACGACTTCATGTCGTCTTCGTAGCCCTCCCACGCCACGTACGTCGGCGACAATTGCACGATCGGCACGCCCCATTCCTCGGCGAGGACGCGGGCGGGGCCTCCCGCGATGTCGTAGAGGAACAGGTCGGGGCGGTCGTCCTCGTACAGCGCCCGCAGTTGGGGCAGCATCGACTCGTACTCGGCCTGGAACAGAGTGAGCTGATCGATGGTGTCGCCGTCCCAGGACTTCCCGGACTCCTCCGTCGCACCCGCGGTGTTCACCCGCGGCAACGTCGAGGCGTATTCCTTGAACTCCGCCCCGGTGCTCTCGACGACGTCCTTCACGGCGGCGTCGTTGGCATACGTCACGCGGTGTCCGCGCGTGACGAGTTCTCGGAGAATCTCCAGGCTCGGGTTGACATGCCCGGGCGCCGGAATGCTGACCATGGCGATGTGCGAGCGGGTCATCTTCATCCTTTCCGATACGGAACGGTCCGTCTCGCTCAAGACTGGCACGTGCCAAAAGCTAAGTCAAGACGATACGTCTCGTCTGGTCTACGATCCGTTCATGCCGTCCGCCGACAATCCCCGCCGTTCCGAACGGTCCCGCGCCGCGATCCTGCAGGCCACGCAGGAACTGATCCGCGAACAGCCCTACGGGACGATCAGCATCGAAGGCATCGCCGCGCGCGCCAAGGTCGGGAAACAGACCATCTACCGGTGGTGGCGGTCCAAGGGCGCGCTCGTCGTGGACGCCCTGCACGAACAGAACGCGGCCGGCGCCCAGGAGGGGGTGCCGACCGTCGAACGCGGGTCGACCATGGCCCTGCCGGACACCGGCGACCTCGCCGCCGACATGCGCCTGGTCCTGCGGGCCACGGTCGACGAGTTCACCTCGCCCGATTTCGAACCGCTGTTCCGGGCGCTGTCCATCGAATCGCTGCAGGACCCCGCACTGCAGGAACAGATCGTCGAGCGGATCTACCGGCCGCAGTTCGAGTTCGTCGCGGCGCGGTTCCGCTCCGCGCAGGACGCCGGGCAGGTGCGGCCCGACGTCGACCTCGCTCTCGCGTTCGAGTTGTTCATGGCGCCGATGTTCTACCGCTGGCAGAGCGGAGCGCATCCCCTCACCCACGACCACGCGGACGCCGTCGTCGACCTGGCGATGCGCGCCCTCGCACCCTGACGGCCGGGATCAGCCGGCGTCGTCGACGAACCCGAAATCGCCGTCCGCCAGGTCCTCGACGTGGACGGCACGCCCCGACGCGTCGGCGAGGGGAATCTTCCAGTTCGAGTACTGGGTCTCGTCGGTGCCCGGCTGATTCTGGACGCGGTACTCCCCCACCAGGTCGGCGAGAGCGACACCCGACAGCAACGACGGACTGCGGTTGATGAGCCGGTACAACGCTTTCACGGTGTCGGGTATCGACGCGTCGTCGGCGAGCAACCCGCGGTCGCGCGCCAATTGCAGTACGGCCTCGCGCTGCTGGGCGTCGTGTTCCTTCTCGAGTTCGAGGTCGCGTTCGAGGAGCCCGAGCCGCGAGCGCAATTCGATGTGTTCGCCGGCCAGGTATCCGGCGGTCGGCGGAAGATCGTGCGTGGTAACGGATGTCAGGCACAGGGTCCGGTACTGCTCCGGCGGTGTCGGCCGCTCGCCGTCGTGCTCGAACCACAGGATCGAGGTCCCCAGGATCCCGCGCTCGGCGAGGTAGTCCTGGACCGCGGGTTCGAAAACCCCGAGATCTTCGCCGATCACCACGGCGCCTGCGCGCTCGGCCTCGAGCGCGAGGATCCCGACGAGAGCCTCGTGGTCGTAGGAAACGTACGTTCCGTCCGCCGGCGACTCCGCGTCGGCGGGGATCCACCACAGCCGGAACAGCCCCAGAATGTGATCGACCCGCAGCCCACCCGCGTGCTTCAGCACGGTGCGCAGCATGTCGCGGTACGGGGCGTACCCCAGTTCGGCCAGCCGATCCGGTCGCCACGGCGGCTGATTCCATTGCTGACCCTGCTGATTGAAATCGTCGGGAGGAGCGCCGACGGTGATACCCTCCGCCAGAGCCGTTCCCAGCGACCACGCGTCCGCACCCCCGCGCTGGACCCCCACCGCCAGATCATGCACGATCCCGATGTCCATGCCCGCCGCGCGCGCCGCGTCCTGTGCGTCGGAAAGCTGTTCGTCGCATACCCATTGCAGCCACGAGTAGAACTCGATTCGAGGCGCGAGCTTGCGCCGCTGCGCCTGCACCCAGTCGCTGTCGGGCGCACCGGCCTTCGTCGTCCATCGCGGGTCGCCGGGCGGCAGTTTCTCGGTGAGCGCACACCAGGTCGCGAAGTCCTGCAGTCCGTCCCCCTCGACGCGGCAGAACTCCTCGAACGCGTGCTGCCTGCTCGGGCTGCGCTCGATCCGGAAGACCCGTTCGAGCACCCGGAGTTTGGCCCGATACGACGGGTTGCGGTCTATCCGGTCGGACCGGTCGTTCGCCCTCTCGAATCGCGCTGCGGCGTCGCGCATCCGCGCATGGCGTCGCGTCGAGAGGTACGCCGTCTCCGGGATGTTCTCGACACGGATGTACATCGGGTTGACGTAGCGGCGGGTGGTCGGCAGGTACGGCGACGCCTCGATCGGTGGCCGGGGCTGCGCGGCATGCAGCGGATTGACCAGAACGTAGTCGGCGCCGTGAACGGAACCGAAGATCGACGCGAGATCCGCGAGGTCGCCGAGGTCCCCGACACCCCAGGAACGACGCGACCGGATCGAGTACAACTGTGTGAGCACACCCCAGCGTCGGCGGGCGCTCAGTGCGTCGGACGTCGACAATCGTGCCGGTGTCACCACGAGCGTGCACGACGAGGACGTGACCGAGGTGGACGCCCGCACCGTGTGCCACCCGCACGGAACGTCGGATGGGACGACGAACGTCGCGCGGCCGACCAGGGCGCCGTCGACTTCCCGTGGATCGACCCACACCTGAAGTTGGCGTGCCGGGACCGTCCCGCCCGACTCCGTGTCGATCGTGACGTCCACTGACTCGCCGTGCGGAACGTGGACCACGAAACGGGTCTCGGATCCGTCCCTACCGACGACAACGGGCGGCAGCATTCGCCGCCACGGTGCCACGTCGCATTCGGACAGGGCGCGCCGCACCTCGTCTTCCGTTCCTGCGGGAACGCCCAAGGCCGAGAGGACGCTGCGGAGCGTGTCGTCACGCACGTCGTGGCGCTGCTGATCCCAACCCCGGTACGACGTCGCCACCCCGTGCCGGGCCGCGAGGTCACGCAACTGCTCGGTGTACGTCACCCGTCGATCGTGCCAGTTCACCTCGGAATCTGCGCGACTTCCGACCAGTGCCACGGCGGTCGGAGCGCATCGGCGTGATTGGCCCTGCGCCCCGCGGGGTAACTGTGGAGTGATGAGACGCACGGCGTCCACGGTGAGCCCCAAAGCCATGCCGTGGACGCATCAGGATGCGACCGGCGACCGAGGAGTTTTCGATGCTGCTACGTCTTCCCGGAGTCTATCGCCCGCAACACGATACGCAGTTGCTGGCCGACGTCCTGGCGGCGGAGCCCCTCGGTCCCCATTCCCGGGTACTCGACCTCTGCGCGGGGACCGGCGCGCTGAGCGTGCGCGCCGCCGCCGCCGGCGCGGGCCGGGTGACCGCGGTGGACGTGTCGAGGCGAGCGGCGATCAGCATCAGACTCAATGCCCTTGTCGGAGGACACCGGATCCGGGTGATTCACGGAGATCTCATCGAGCAGGTTCGCGAGGAACGGTTCGACGTCGTCGTGTCCAACCCGCCGTACGTTCCGGCGCTGGTCGACGCCGTGCCCGACCGCGGTCCGGCGCGGGCCTGGGACGCGGGTAAGAACGGTCGCGCACTGCTCGATCGGATCTGCTGCCAGGCCCCCGACGTTCTGGTCGCCGGTGGCGTCCTGCTGCTGGCACAGTCCAGCCTGAGCGGAGTCGAGAAGACGCTGACGATGCTCGAGGAACAGAACATGCGGGTCGACGTCGCCGCGACCGCCGAGATCCCCTTCGGACCGGTCCTCGTCGAACGCAGAGGCATGCTCGAGCGGCGAGGGCTCATCGAGGCCGGCCAGACCCGCGAAGAGATCGTGGTGATCCGCGCCGTCAAATAGGGATCGAATGTGTGCCACAACGCTTTTCAGCGCCGACGACACTCCGAGGGAGCCGATATGCCGTCATCCACTCGCCTTCCCAACCCCAACACCGAGGCCTGGGACTGGCAGATACACGCCCGGTGCCGCGGCGTCGAATCGTCCGTGTTCTTTCATCCCGACGGCGAGCGGGGCAATGCCCGCAGCAACCGCGAACGTCGCGCGAAAGCGATCTGCCGACGCTGCCCAGTTCTCGTCGAATGCCGAGACCACGCCCTGAACGTGACCGAACCGTTCGGAATCTGGGGCGGGCTCACCGCGTCCGAACGCCGCGGCATCACACAGCACGGCGAGGGAACCGTCGCCGTCTGACCCGGCACCGTGCAGGCCCTCGGCCACACACGGTGCCGGTCGGTTCAGGCGGAGATGACGCTGTCGAGGACGGAGTAGAACATGCCGAGCCCGTCGTCGCTGGGGCCGGTGAGGGCCTCGGTGGCGTGCTCGGGGTGCGGCATGAGGCCCACGACCCGGCCGTTGGCCGAGGAGATGCCTGCGATGCCGCGCTGCGAACCGTTCGGGTTGTCGCCGACGTAGCGGAACACGACGCGGCCCTCACCCTCGAGTTCGTCGAGGACGTTCTCCGACGCCTGGTAGCGGCCCTCGCCGGACTTGAGCGGGATGAGGATCTCGGCACCCGACTCGTAGCGGGACGTCCACGCCGTCGACGAGGCCTCGACCTTCAGCCACTCGTCGCGGCAGATGAAGTGCAGGCCTTCGTTACGGGTGAGCGCGCCGGGCAGGAGGCCCGCTTCACACAGAACCTGGAAGCCGTTGCAGATACCGAGGACGGGCATGCCACCCTGCGCGGCCTGCACGACCTTGCCCATGACGGGCGCGAACCGGGCGATGGCGCCGCACCGCAGGTAGTCGCCGTAGGAGAAGCCACCGGGGACGATGACGGCGTCGACACCCTTGAGGTCGGCGTCGCCGTGCCACAGGCTCACGGCCTCGCCGCCGGCGAGGGTCACCGCGCGGGCGGCGTCGACGTCGTCGAGGGTGCCGGGGAAAGTGATGACTCCGACGCGGGCGCTCATGCTTCGACGCGCCTCACGGTCCAGTTCTCGATCACCGTGTTGGCCAGCAGGGCCTCGGCGATCTTCTCGAGCTGAGCGTCGTCGACACTGCCGTCGACCTCGAGCTCGAACCGCTTGCCCTGACGGACATCGGAAACTCCAGCGAAGCCGAGCCGCGGCAGCGCTCCGACAATGGCCTGCCCCTGGGGGTCGAGAATCTCGGCCTTGGGCATGACTTCGACGACGACACGGGCCACGTGCTGCTCCTTGTTGTTGTGCGCGAGCCCAGAGTGGAACACCGGGCACCCGGAAGTTTACCGGGCTACCTGCCTGCGGTTCGCATCGGACGAACGGGACGAGCCATGCACGCAGGCGCATACTCGAATTCATGCGATTGACTCACTTCGGCCACAGCTGCGTCCTCGTCGAGTTCAACGGTTCCACCATCCTCTTCGATCCGGGAAACTTCTCCCACGGATTCGAGGGCATCACCGGACTGGACGCAATCCTGATCACCCACCAGCACCCCGACCACGTCGACCAGCAACGACTGCCCGCCCTCGTCGAGGCGAACCCCGGCGCGGCGCTGTACTCCGACCCGCAGACCGCGGCCCAACTCGGCGGCGCGTGGACGGGGGTGCACGCCGGCGACGAATTCGACATCGGCGACGTGCACGTCACCGGCACCGGCGGCAGGCACGCGGTGATCCACCCCGACATCCCCGTGATCGACAACACGGCGTTCCTGCTCGGCGACGCCGGCAACCCCGCCCGGCTGATGCACCCGGGCGACTCGCTGTTCGTCCCGGAACAGAAGGTCGACGTGCTGGCCCTGCCGGCCGCGGCGCCGTGGCTGAAGATCTCCGAGGCCATCGACTACCTGCGCGCTGTCGCACCGCGGGTCGCAGTGCCCATCCACCAGGCGATCATCGCGAACGAGGCAACCGGCATCTTCTACGGCCGCTACTCGGACATGGCACCCGAGGGCACCGAGTTCCGCACGATGCCGAGCGAGTCGAGCATCGAAGTGGCCTGACGGCCCCGTGAGTACTTATCAACCGCCCGCGGTTAATAAGTACTCACGGGTCAGGCGGCACCGATCTGCGGGATCCGCGGCTCCCAGCGGTACACGTGCGGCTGCGCGTCGTGGTAGAGCGCGAGGTCGACGGCGTCGAGCATCGCCTGCCGCGGTCCCGACGTGCCCAGTTGCTTGGCGGTGACGGCGAGGCGCACCACGCCCCCGCGCCTGGCGGTCCGTCCGGAGCCGAGTACGAGCGCCCGGCACCACCACGGTTCGGCGCGGAATCCCTCACCGATCCCCAGCACCCGCGACCGCACCGACGTCTCGCGTTCGAGGTCGTGGATGGCGGTCATCGTCGCCAGCAGCCGGAACCCGGCGGACGGCAGAGCCGCGACGGCGCCCTGCGACGCCAGCCAGCGGGGAGGAGCGAACAGTCTGGTGCGCAGTCCGGTCTGCTCCATCACCCGGTCCGCCGCGAGCAGTCGCAACCGCGCCTCGTGCTCGGGAAGCGAGGCGAACTCGGCCCGGCGACGTTTGGTCGCGGCCTGGTCGTATCCGTGCAGGACGACGGCGTCGCCTCGGGATCGGCGCGCGCGGACCCAGTCCTGCGTCGCGGGGTCGTTGACCAGTCGATACTTGTCTTTCAGGCGCGGGGCGACGAGCAGCGACAGCGGCACGCCGCGCGCATCCATCTCCTCGGCGAACGCGGCCGCGAAGTCGCGTGTCTCGTCCTTGATTCCTGACACCGACACGATCAGCTGTCCGGTCATGGCCCCAGCGTGACAGGTGAACGTGAACGGCGAGCAAAGCTCGTGCGCCTTTCCGGTAGTGGGTGCTACCAGAAAGGCGCACGAGCGGCGGAGCCGCCTACTTGGGCAGGACCGCCTCGATGGCCCCGACGACCTCGGGTGCCTCGGGCTCGGTGCGGGGACGGAACCGGTTCACGACGGTGCCGTCGGGTGCGACGAGGAACTTCTCGAAGTTCCACTGGATGTCGCCCGCGGCGCCCTCGGCATCGGCGGCCTTGGTCAGTTCGTCGTAGAGCGGGTGCCGGTTCTCACCGTTCACCTCGATCTTCTCTAGCAACGGGAACGTGACGCCGTAGGTGGTGGAGCAGAAGGTCTCGATCTCTTCGGCGGTGCCGGGCTCTTGACCCATGAACTGGTTGCACGGGACGCCGATCACGGTCAGCCCGCGGTCGGCGTAGTCGGTGGCGAGCTTTTCGAGGCCCTTGTACTGCGGGGTCAGTCCACACTTCGAGGCGACGTTCACGACGAGGACGGCGCGACCGTCGTATTCGCCGAGTGAGGTCGGCGTGCCGCCGAGTGTGTTGATTCCGATGTTCTGAACTGGTGTCGTCATGCGAACCAACGTAGCCAACAAACCTCTGTGCGCCCAGGCTTCGAATCGCCCGGGCGCACAGAGGTTTACTTCGGAGTGGGTGTCAGCTCTTCACGAGCACCCGCGGCTCGTCGGCGGCAGGGGTCTCGGTGACCTGCTCTTCGACGACCTCGCCGTGGCCGTCGTCGACCATCGTCGACTCGTCGAACGGGAGCTTGCCGTCGAGGACGGTGCGGACGCGCTCGTTGTCGATCGTGTTGGTCCAGGAACCGACGAGCAGGGTGGCGACGGCGTTGCCGGAGAAGTTCGTGACCGCGCGGGCCTCGGACATGAACCGGTCGATACCGACGATGAGGCCGACGCCGTCGAGCAGTTCGGGACGGTGGCTCTGCAGGCCGCCTGCGAGGGTGGCGAGCCCGGCGCCGCTGACTCCGGCAGCACCCTTGGACGCGATGATCATGAACACCAGCAGCGACAGCTGCTCGGGGAAGGACAGCGGCTGGCCCATTGCGTCGGCGATGAAGATCGACGCCATGGTCAGGTAGATCGCCGTGCCGTCGAGGTTGAACGAGTAGCCGGTGGGGACGACGACACCGACGGTGGTGCGCTCGACGCCGACGTGTTCCATCTTCGCGATCAGACGGGGCAGGGCCGACTCGGACGAGGACGTGGCGAAGATCAGCAGGTACTCACGGGCCAGGTACTTGACCAGCTTGAAGATCGAGACGCCTGCGACGACGCGGAGCACGGATCCGAGGACACCGAACACGAAGATCAGGCAGGTGAGGTAGAAGCCGAGCATGAGCGTGGCGAGCTGGACGACGGCGCTGAGACCGGTCTGACCGACAACGTTCGCGATGGCACCGAAGGCCCCGATCGGTGCGAGCCACAGGATCATCGACAGGATCTTGAAGACGAGCTTCTGCACGGAGGCGACACCGCGCAGGATCGGCTCACCCTGCTTGCCGAGGGCCTGCAGTCCGAAGCCGACGAGCAGCGCGACGAACAGGGTCTGCAGCACGCTTCCCTCGGTCAGCGCCGACATCAGCGAGGTGGGGATGATCGACTGGAGGAAGTCCATGGTGCCGCCGGCGCCGTGGGCCTTCTCGGCGAGCGCCGCTCCGGTGCCCGCGGTGTCGGCGCTGATGTTCAGGCCGGAGCCCGGGTTGAGCAGGTTCCCGACCACCAGACCGATGCCGAGCGCGACCGTGGACATGCCGATGAAGTAGGTGAGGGCGAGTCCGCCGACCTTGCCGACCTTGGCGGCGGCCTTCACCGATCCGATGCCGAGCACGATCGTGCAGAAGATGACCGGGCTGATCATCATCTTGATGAGGTCGACGAACATCGTGCCGAGCACGCCGAGCGACTTGCCGACTCCCGGAGCCAGCCATCCGACGAGGATGCCCGCGACGACGGCGACGATGACCCCCATGTACAACCAGTGTGTCCGGTCGCGCTTCTTGGTCTTCCCTGTCGCAGTACTCATGGGATTGTCCTCCAATTCGAGTGGCAAGCTGATCGGTGAGGCCGGTTAGTGACCGCGATCACGTCTTGGAAGAATCTTCTAAGCGATCGCTTGGCTGGAGAAGTTTGTGTTCATTACGTTCAGGAGAAATGCATTGCCGCACCATCCGCCGAGAGGGCCCATGAGCGTCGCGAGGCAGCTCTTCCTCCTGCAGCTCGTCGTGTTGGTGCTGGTCATCGGCGCCGGGACCGCGCTGGCCATCGTCGACCAGCGCCGCGACAGCGACGAGACCACCCGACGTGCCGTCACGGCCGTCGCGACCACGCTCGCGCTGTCGGACGGCACCGTCGAGGCCTTGCGGTCCCCCGACCCGACGGCGGTGCTCCAACCCCAGACCGAGCGGATCCGTGCCGCGACCGGCACCGATTTCATCGTCGTGATGACGCCCGCAGGCATCCGCTTCACCCACACCAACCCGGAGCTGATCGGTGGTGTGTTCTCCGGGAACATCGAGCGCGCTCTCCGCGGGGAGACGTTCACCGAGACGTATGCCGGTTCCTTGGGACCGTCGATCCGGGCCGTGGCCCCGGTGTACGACGGCGACCGGATCGCGGGTCTCGTGTCCGTCGGCGTCACGCGCGAGAAGATCGGCGACCAGTTCGCCGCAAGTCTGCCGACCATCTTCGCGGTCGCCGCGATCGGTCTGGCGGTGTCGGCGGCCGGATCGTTCCTGCTGAGCCGGCGCCTGCGCCGTCAGACGCTGGGAATGGCGCCGGACGAGCTGCGGCAGATGTACGAGCATCACGACGCCGTCCTGCACTCGATCGGCGAGGGCCTGGTGGTGCTCGGCCGCGACAGCGGTGACACCGCGAAGGCCGAAGTGGTGAACGACGAAGCGCGCCGCCTCCTCGATCTCCCGGAGGGCCCCGTCCCGGTGGCCGCGCTGCCGGAGTCGCTGCGGCAGTCGCAGGACGACGATTCCCGGGACGAGGTGCACGTGACCCCGGATCGCGTGCTGCTCGTCAGCCGGGAGCCCGTGACGTGGGAGGGACAGCGTCTCGGGACGGTGCTGACCCTGCGCGATCGCACCGAATTACAAAGCGTCATGGGCGAACTCGATTCCGTGCGCGGATTCGCGGAATCGCTGCGGTCGCAGGCCCACGAATCGGCGAACCGTCTGCACACGATCATCACGATGGTCGAACTGGGCCGCTACGACGACGCGATCGCGTTCGCCACCGAGGATCTGCGGTTGTCGCAGGAACTGATCGACCGCCTGATGACGGCGGTGCACGAACCCGCCCTGGCCGCACTGCTACTCGGCAAGGTGGGTGTGGCCGCCGAACGGGGAGTCGACCTGACCGTCACCGAAGACACCGCCCTCGGCCCCGTGGCGCCGCTCAGTGCGCGTGAACTCGTCACGCTGGTGGGTAATCTCGTGGACAACGCGATCGACGCCGCCCGCGGTGCGACGGAATCCCCCGGAGAGGATGCGTGGGTGGAAGTGACCGTCCGTCAGGAGGATTCGATGATGGTGGTGCGGGTGGCCGACAGCGGCCCCGGTATTCCCGCCGACGAACTCGACAAGGCGGTCACGCGCGGCTATTCCACCAAGTCGGGTCAGCGCGGGCTCGGACTGGCGTTGGTGGCCCAGGTGGTGGCGCGGCACGGCGGGACGATCCACACGGAGCCGTCGCTCGGATCGATGATCGTCGTCGAGATCCCGATCGAGGGGGACGCCTCGTGATCCGCGTGATGATCGTCGAGGACGAACCACTCATCGCCGAGGCGCATCGGGCGTATGTGGAACGCATTCCGGGTTTTTCGGTCCACACCGTCGTTCACGACGGCAACGGCGCCATGCGCGCGGTCGCCGCCGCGAACGGCAGCGACGACCCCATCGACCTCGTCCTCCTCGACATCGGCCTGCCGGATGCCAGCGGCCTCGACGTGGCGGCGGCACTGAGCGGCGTGCGACCGAGTCCCGACGTGATCGCCGTGACCTCGGCCCGCGACCTCGAGATGGTCCGCACCGCTGTGGCGCGCGGAATCGCCTTGTATCTGCTGAAGCCGTTCACGTTCGCGGCGTTCCGCGACAAACTCGAGCGGTACCGGGAATTCCGCGACGCCCTGCCCGCCGGAAGCAACGCGCTGAGTCAGCACGACATCGATCGGGCGATGTCCGCACTGCGCACTTCCGACGAGCGCGCGGCGTCCCCGAAAGGCGTTGCACCGCAGACACTCGACCACGTCTCGGCATGCATCCGCGACGCTGCCGGTCCACTGACTGCGGCCGAGGTGGCAGCCAGCATCGGGGTCTCCCGGGTCACGGCCTGGCGGTATCTCGAACGTCTCGCCGACGACGGGGTGCTCACCCGGCACACCGAGTACGGCAGGGCGGGGCGTCCGCAGATCCGGTACGCGCTGCGCTGACCTGCAGAGAGCGAGCCCATGCGGTTCGTCCGCGAAAATGCATATCTCGGCACCGCGACAGCCGAACCGTCGGGCTCCAGAACTGACATCCGACTGCCACTGCGGCACAGCCGTATTGACCCGGTACCCGAACCGCGACGAGAAAGTCCCGAACCGGGGTTGTGACCTGCATCACATCGGTGGACGATTGTAGAGGAGTCACCTCCGGCTCGCAGTAACTCAGTCAAGGACCTTCACAATGTCTAGCAGAATTGCCACCACACTCGCCGCAATCGCATTGACCCTGTCACTCGGTACTCTGGCTGCTCCCGCAGCTGTCGCCGCACCGGCTGCACCCTCACCGACCCCGGCAGTCGGTTCGATCGCCGTCTGCCTCAACCTGCCACTGGGGTCGGCCAGCATCAGTTTCTGCATCTGAGCCGTGCGAGGCGGAAGTCCCCTGACACTCCGATTTCCGCCCCGCCCACCGATGCCCTTCACACGCCGAGATCGGATCCTCGGCGGGGGTGCCGCAGTACCTATTCGCCGATCGTGTCGAGCACCCAGGCGAATTCGAACGCTACTTCCTTCCACTTCTCGTAGCGTCCGCTGACACCGCCGTGCCCGGCGCTCATCTCCGTCTTGAGGAGGAGCGGCGAGTCGCCGGTCTTGGTGGCGCGCAGTTTGGCGACCCACTTCGCCGGTTCGACGTAGAGCACCCTGGTGTCGTTGATGCTGGTGATCGCGAGGATCGCCGGGTAGTCCTTGGCCTCGACGTTCTCGTACGGGCTGTACGAGCGCATGTATTCGTAGACCTCGGGGTTCTCGAGCGGGTTGCCCCACTCGTCCCATTCGATGACGGTCAGCGGCAGTGACGGGTCGAGGATCGACGTCAGCGGGTCCACGAAGGGAACGTTGGCGAGGATGCCGGCGAACAGCTCGGGTGCCAGGTTCGCCACCGCACCCATCAGCAGGCCGCCTGCACTGCCGCCATCGGCGATCATCTGCTGCGGCGTGGTGCGTCCGGTGTCGATCAAATGCCTTGCGCTCGAGACGAAGTCGGTGAAAGTGTTCTTCTTCGTGAGCGTCTTGCCGGTCTCGTACCAGTGCCGGCCCATCTCGCCGCCGCCGCGCACGTGCGCGACCACGAACACCACTCCGCGGTCGAGCAGGGACAGCCGCGCGACGGAGAACGCGGGATCCATGCTGGCTTCGTACGATCCGTACCCGTAGAGGAGGGTGGCGGCGGGGTCGTCGACGCCGTTCGTCTTGCGCCGGACGATCGAGAGCGGGATGCGCGTCCCGTCCTCGGCGACGGCCCAATCGCGTTGCTGCTCGTAGTTGCCGGCGTCGAATTCGCCGAGCACGGGTTGCGACTTGCGCAGGGCGAGTTCACCCGTCGACAGCACGTAGTCGTAGACCTGGCCGGGCGTAATGAACGACGTGAACGCCATCCGCAGTGTCGGCTGCCGCCACTCCGGGTTGGCCCCGAGCCCGACGCTGAAGAGTTCCTCGTCGAATGCGATCTCCGTGAACTCGCCGTAGCCGCCCTCGCCGAGGGGCCAGATGGCCAGCCGGGTCAACGCTTCCCGGCGGTAGCCGAGCACGAGGTGATCGGCGAATGCGTCGACCTCCTCCAACCGCACGTCGGAGCGGTGCGGAATGAGGATGGTCTGCGACGTGGGGTCGGACACCGGGGCGTCGGCGAGCACGAAGTTCTCGGCCTTCTCCCCGTCGACGACGTCGTTGTGCATGATCAGGAAGCGGTCTTCCCCCGCGACGACCGCGTGCTCGACGCCGTACTCGACGCCCTCGCGTCGCGGCAGCACCACCCGGAACTCGCCCTCGGGATTCTCCGATTCGAGCACCCAGCCTTCGCTGGTGATCTTCGACCCCACCCAGATCATGAGGTACTTCTCGCTCCGAGTGGACCCGACCGACACCCAGAACCGCTCGTCCGGCTCGTGGAACACGGTGACGTCCTGCGCGCGGTCGGTGCCGAGCTTGTGCCGCCACACGGTGTCGGGGCGCCAGGACTCGTCGACGGTGAGGTAGAAGACGTGACTGTGGTCGATGGCCCAGGTAGCGCCGGGCGCGGTGTCGGGGATCTCGTCGGGCAGCAGTTCGCCGGTCACGAGGTTCTTGAAGCGCAGCGTGTAGCGCTCGTCGCCGACCACGTCGACCGAGTACGCGAGGAGCGTGCCGTCGTGGCTGAGAGAGAAGGCGCCGATGGAGAAGAAGTCGTGGCCCTCGGCCTCGGCGTTGCCGTCGAGCAGGACCTGCTCATCGGTGAGTTCGACACCTGGAGCCAGCTCCGGCGGGGTCCAGTCGTCGGGGCCGGCGATCGGCGCCCGGCACTGGACGCCGTACTGCTTACCCTCGATGGTGCGGGCGTAGTACCACCAGTCGCCCATGCGGGTGGGAACCGACATGTCGGTTTCCTGCGTGCGGGACTTGATCTCCTGGAAGATCTGGTCGCGCAGCGGCGCGAGATGCGCGGTCTGCTGCTCGGTGTACGCGTTCTCGGCCTCGAGGTACGCGACGACTTCGGCGTCGTCCTTCTCGCGCAGCCACTCGTACTCGTCGACGAACGTGTGACCGTGGTGGACGCGTTCGGTGGGGACCTTCTTCGCGACCGGCGGGGTGAGTTTCGCGCCTTCGGAGGTCATGTCTCAGCCCACCCAGTCCGCGAACGACAGACCCGAGATCCGCTCGTACGCTTCGATGTACCGCTCGCGGGTCGCCTCCACGATCTCCGCGGGCAGCGGCGGCGGCGGAGTGTCGGACGCGCGGTCCCAGCCGGATTCGGGGCCGGTGAGCCAGTTGCGGACGAACTGCTTGTCGAAGCTCGGTTGCACCTTCCCTGCCTCGTACCCGTCGGCGGGCCAGTACCGGGACGAGTCGGGGGTGAGGACCTCGTCGGCGAGAACCAGGTTGCCCTTCGGGTCCAGTCCGAACTCGAGCTTGGTGTCGGCGAGGATGATGCCGCGGTCCGCGGCGAAGTTGGACGCCCGGCCGTAGACGTCGAGGGTGTCGTCGCGCAGCTTCACGGCCAGATCCTGGCCCACCTTCTCGACCACGGCCTCGAAACTGATGTTCTCGTCGTGCTCGCCCAGCTCGGCCTTGCTGGCGGGCGTGAAGATCGGGTCGGGAAGCTGGCTCGCCTCCACCAGACCCTCGGGCAGTGCGACTCCGCACACCGCGCCGGTCTCGTTGTAGTCGATCAGTCCCGACCCCGTGAGGTAGCCGCGGGCCACGCACTCGACGGGGACCATGTCCAGCTTCCGGACCACCAGCGCGCGGCCGAGGACCTCTTCGGGGATCCGGCTGTCGTCGGGTTCCCCCGCCAGATGGTTGTTGCCACCGAGGACGCCGAAGAAGAAGACGCTCATCGCGGTGAGCACCCGACCCTTGTCCGGGATCGGGGTGCTGAGGACGTGGTCGTAGGCGGAGATCCGGTCGCTCGCGACCAACAGGAGGTGCTCGTCGTCGATCGTGTAGAGGTCGCGGACCTTGCCACCGGCCAGATGGGCGTATGAATCGAGTGAGGGGCGCACGGTGACCCAGCCTATCGGTCGGGCACCGACCGGCGGCCGCTGACCTTCGAGCTGGGCAGACGTCCCGCCGTCGACTTCCCCGTCATCTCGTCGCCCTCGACGAGGACATCGAACTGCAAGTGGAGACGCAGCGGCTTGGTGATGGACTGAGCCCAGGTGAGCCGGTTCCCGTCGAGCGTCGGGTCGGTGAGCGGCACTTCCTCGGAGGCTCCGCGAGCGATGCCGCGGAGTTCGCCGTCCTGCGTGACGAAGGTCAATTCGACTCGTTGCTTCCCGATGGGTGTGGCGATCACGACGTTCCAGGTGCCGTCGACAGACATGGTTGTGCTCCTCAGATGGTGGTGGGTTCGAGCCCACGGGCACACCAGACGGTGCCGCGGCGCTCGTAAGCGAACAACGTCTCGACCGCGTGGGCGATGCGCGGTCCCAGCTCCCGTTCGAGCAGATACAGTCCGAGGTCCAGACCCGAGGTGACGCCGGCCGCGGTGACGAGGTCACCGTCGTCGACGACGCGGGCGTCCACGGCGACCACCCCGGTGGCGTCGAGCAGATCCATCCCCAGGTGATGGGTGACGGCGTGGCGCCCTTCGACGAGTCCTGCCATCGCGAGTACGAGCGAGCCGCCGCAGACGGTCGCGACGATCAGGTCCGGGTCCGCACAGGCCTCCCGCAGTATGTCGGGGAGCCGCGTCTCGAGGGTCCGCCCGAGAATTTTCGGGATGGTGTCGTCGCCCTCGGTGCGCTCCTCCACACGCCCCGAGGCACCCGGCACGACGATCACATCGGCCCGGCCCGCGTCGAGCGTCGCGGCGGCCCGCAGACTCAGCGGCGCTGTTCCGCTGGGAACCTCACGCACGCCCTCCGCGGAGGCCAGTTCGACGGTCAGCGCGCCGTCGGCGTACAGGCCACCCGCGTGCAGTACCTCGAACGGGGCGATGACGTCGAGCGGGTCGAAGCCGTCGAACAGCGCGATCTGGACATGCATCCGTGGTGCCTTTCACTGTCTGCCTCGTGCCGAGTACACGGGGCCGTCAGTGACGCTAGCCAGCCGGCCGAGACCGGAGAACTGGCATTTTCGCCATATTCCAACGGATTCTCGCCACTCCATTTCTGCAGATTTTCCCGATGCGCAACGGCATTCACCGCTGTCATGCACTCTTGGCGGAAATCAATCGACTCCGTAAGTTGTAGCCATGCACACGGTGGCAGTCCTGGCACTCGACGGTGTCATCGCGTTCGATCTCGCCACCCCGGTCGAGGTCTTCGGCCGCACCAGGTTGCCGGACGGACGCGCGGCCTACCGGGTGAAGGTGTGCGCCCCGGACGGTGACGTGGACGCCGGCGCATTCACACTCCGCGCGCCCTGGGATCTGAGCACTCTCGACGCCGCCGACACGATCATCCTGCCGGGGCTGGCCGACCCCACCGCGCCGCTTGCACCCGACGTACTCGAGGCGCTGCGCCGGGCGGCCGAAAGTGGAACCCGAATCGCGTCGATCTGCGTGGGAGCGTTCACCTTGGCCGCCACGGGACTACTCGACGGCAGACGGGCGACGACGCATTGGGCGGCCGCCGAACTCCTCGCCTCGCGTCACCCTCTGGTCGACGTGGACCCGGCCGTGCTCTACGTCGACAACGGCCAGTTCCTGACCTCGGCCGGTGCCGCGGCAGGCCTCGACCTGTGTCTGCACATGGTCCGCTCGGATCATGGGTCGGCGGTGGCCGCCGACGCTGCCCGGTTGTCGGTCATGCCGTTGGAACGCGAAGGCGGACAGGCGCAGTTCATCGTTCACGAACGTCCACCGTCCGCGGAGCTGACGAGCCTCGAACCGCTGCTCCTGTGGATGCAGGAGAACAGCCGCGAAGACCTGACGCTCGACGACCTCGCCCGGCGAGCCGGGATGAGCACCCGCACCCTCAATCGGAGATTCCGCGAGCAGACCGGCACCACACCGTTGCAGTGGCTCCACCGCGTCCGGATTCATCAGGCGCAGTACCTCCTGGAGACCACCGCTCACTCCGTCGACCGCATCGCCGTGCAGGTGGGGTTCGGGTCGCCGACCGCGTTCCGCGACCGGTTCAAGCGCGTCGTGGGGACCAGCCCCCACTCCTACCGCGCGGCGTTCCGCGGATCCTCGGCGACCGCGTAGCGCCTTCGCGGGCACAGCCGCGGAACACTTCGTCTCCCGTTGTCGTTACCGTTGGTCAGGAACTCTTGTGAGCGCGGTAACCGGAAAGGGTGGGCAATGGCGACGGACACGGCCCCGGTCGACGTCGGGTTCCGTTCGGAACGCGGACCGATTCTGGTGTCGCTGATGCTCACGACATCACTGGTCGCGCTCGATGCAACCATCATCTCCACCGCCGTATTCACCATCGTCGGCGACCTCGGCGGCTTCTCGCAGTTCCCGTGGCTGTTCTCGATCTACCTGCTCACCCAGGCCGT
This sequence comes from Rhodococcus sp. NPDC127593, assembly GCF_042671975.1. Classification (NCBI taxonomy): domain Bacteria; kingdom Bacillati; phylum Actinomycetota; class Actinomycetes; order Mycobacteriales; family Nocardiaceae; genus Rhodococcus; species Rhodococcus sp. NPDC127593. The sequence goes on from NZ_JBHXWI010000038.1 coordinate 107,251, forward strand.
GTCGGTGCCGATCTACGGCAAACTGGCCGACATCTTCGGCCGAAGGCCGGTGATGCTCCTGGGCATCGCGCTGTTCGGCGTCGGCTCGGTGCTGTGCGGGATCGCGTGGAGCATGCCCGCGCTCATCGCGTTCCGTGCGGTGCAGGGTCTCGGCGCCGGAGCCGTCCAGCCGATGAGCATGACCATCGCCGGAGACATCTACACGCTCGCCGAACGCGCCAAGGCCCAGGGCTATCTGGCCAGTGTGTGGGGCATGTCGGCGGTGGTCGGCCCGACCCTCGGCGGGGTGTTCTCCGAGTACCTGTCGTGGCGGTGGATCTTCTTCGTCAACATCCCCCTTTGCCTGCTCGCGGCCGTGATGCTGATCCGCAACTTCGACGAGAAGCAGGTGCGCACCCAGCGGTCCATCGACTACGCCGGCGCCGGAATCCTGGCAGTCGGGGCGACACTGCTCATCCTCGGACTCCTCGAAGGCGGGCAGGCCTGGGCGTGGAGTTCACCGATCAGCCTCGGCATCTTCGCGGCGGGCTTCGTGTTCCTGATCGTCTTCGTCCTCGTCGAACGGCGCGCCGCCGAACCGGTGCTGCCGCTGTGGGTGTTCACCCGGCGGGTTCTCGCCGCGAGCAGTGTCGTGTCACTGCTGGTCGGCGCGATCGTCCTGGGGCTGACCACCTACGTGCCGACCTTCACCCAGGGCGTCCTCGGGACGGGCGCACTGGTGGCCGGGTTCGCGCTGGCCACCCTGACCATCGGCTGGCCGATCGCCGCGTCGCAGTCCGGGCGCGTGTACCTGCGTTTCGGCTTCCGGGTCACGGCCACCGCGGGCAGCCTGCTGGTCGTGGCGGGCACCGCTCTCACGTTGAGCCTGTCCATCGAGTCCGCGGTGTGGCAGGTGGCGATCTGCTGCTTCGTCATCGGCGGCGGCATGGGACTCGTCGCGAGTCCCACCCTCATCGCGGCGCAGTCGAGCGTCGACTGGTCGGAGCGCGGCGTCGTCACGTCGACCAACATGTTCGCCCGGTCCATCGGCAGCGCCGTCGGGGTCGCCCTGTTCGGTGCCCTCGTCAACGCGCGACTGGGCGGCGCCGACAACCCTGCCCCGGGCGATCTGGCCGGCGCCCTGCATCTGGTGTTCGTGGCCGCCCTCGGCGCGGCCGTCGTACTCGTCGTCGCCGCGGCGGCGATGCCGAAGTCCGCCTCCGCGCCGGAGGTCGAGCCGAGCGCACCGACGTCCGACCCGGCTGTGAAGGAGTGACCGTGCCCGACGCCTGCGTCGACGTACTCGTCGCGTCGTATCTCGAGCAGGACCTGGTCGACAGGATCGCAGGCTGCGACCCTCGGATCCGGGTGTCGTATGCACCCGAACTGCTCCCCCGACCTCGATGGCAGAGCGATCACGTCGGGGTGCCGCGCGAGCTGACGGCCGGCGAGCACGACCGGTGGACGTCGATGCTGCGGACCGCCGATGTGATGTTCGATTTCGACTGGCGCCACCCCGAACGCACACTCGACCAGTCGCCGAATCTGAAATGGATCCAGGCGACGTCCGCCGGCGCCGGGCAACTGATCGAGAAATTCGGGCTGTCGCAGGCGCCGCTGACGGTGACGACCGCCGCGGGAGTCCACGCCGATCCGCTGGCGGAGTTCGCGCTCGCCGGCATTCTGCATTTCGCGCGTGGACTCCCCCGGCTGATCGCCGACCGGCAGACCCGGACCTGGCGCAAACAGGAAACGACCGAGCTCGCAGGACGCCACGCGCTGGTCGTGGGCGCCGGCAAGATCGGCAGGCGCACAGCGGAACTTCTCCGGTGCTTCTCCGTCACCGCCGACGGGGTTGTCCGCAACCCACGACCTGCCGGCGCCCCCTTCGACAGCATGACCACCACCGACCGGATCGCCGAGCACCTGCCCACCGCAGACATTCTCGTGATCTCCTGCGCCCTCACCGACGACACTCGCGGGCTGATCGGACGCCCGGAACTCGCCGCCCTCCCCGACGGCGCGCTGGTCGTCAATCTCGGACGGGGACCGATCATCGACGAAGACGCTCTCGCAGAAGCACTGTCGACGGGCCGGCTGGGCGGGGCGGTCCTGGACGTCACCTCCACCGAACCGCTGCGGGAGGATTCACCGTTGTGGACGGCCGACAACGTCATCCTCAGCCCGCACAGCGCCGCCAACGTGCCGTCCGAAAACGGGAAGATCGTGGATCTGTTCGTCGAGAACCTCGGACGCTACCTGTCGGGTGACGCCGCGCTGCTCAACGAGTTCGACTTCGACGCGGGATACTGACTGCGCCGAACGGCCGTCGCCGCTACCGTGGGTATCCACCATGACCGACCGTGACCTCGTCGACCGGATCGACCGGCTCGTGCAGGACCAACTCGCGAACCACGACAACCGATCCGAGCACGACTCGAACGTGAACCAGGACTCGTGCCCGCACTGCGGACGCGAATGGCACGGACTCGCGATCACCGAGCGCATGCAGCAGATGCGGCACGCTCGGGCTCTCGGCCCGAAATACAACTACGCCCGCGATCACACCAGGGTGCTGTGCGCGGGTTCGCCGTTCATCGGGCCGATGCCCGAAGAAGTGCTGATGCTCGGGGGATTCGATGTACATGCCGCCTGGCGGGACATGGTGGCGGCGGCACGGCAGGCTCCCGAACCGCTCGAGCAACCGGACCCGTTCGACACGTACCGCACCTCCGGTCCGCCCGGAGACGAATCACCGGCCGTGGGCCTTGCAGGCGGATGCGACCGCGCGTCGTGGCACTGCCCGCAATGCGGCGACCGAGCGCACTTCCTCGACACCGGCCGCGAACCCAACGCCTTCGCAGTCGCGCTGCGCGCCTACGCCGCGCACATCGCATCGGCGCACGACCCATCCGCGGACGACGCGGACGACGCGTCCGCCTTCTCGACCCGGTGCGCACTCCCCACCCGCGGGGTGCTCTGGGACAGCCGGCACACCGTGATCGGACGATTCGGCCCCGGCGGCAGCACCTTCGAACCCGGTGCCACCGCCCGCGACCTCCGCGGCTTCGGCGGCCCACCGCCTGCGCAAGCCTGAACGCTCCAGGTGCGTCGGATACCGCAGGAAAACGCGATGGCCAGTCCGTCGGCGTATCGTCGCTTGAAGACCCTTACTCGGTCGGAAGTGTGCGGGCAAATGCCGAATCGTCGGATTCTAGGCCCAGAGGAAGGCGAGCTCTACCAGCCCGCCGGTGCCTGTGGCGACCGCTTCCTGGTGAACAGTCGAGAGTGGGGTAGTGGGTTTTCCATGGTTGAGCATCGCCTGCCCGCCAAAGTCCTTGCGGCTCCACTTCACAAGCACACCCGCGAGGATGAGTTCAGCTTCATCCTGGAAGGCACGGTCGGCGCCAAATTCGGAGACCAGGAGGTCAGCGCTGGTCCGGGGAATCTCATCTTCAAACCCCGCGGGGAGTGGCACACGTTCTGGAATGCCGGAGAGACACCGGCACGGTTACTCGAAATCATCTCTCCCGGAGGTTTGGAAGAATTGTTCCGACGCCTCGACCGACCGACCGAGGACCTGAGCCCCACGGAATGGGAGCAACTGATCGCACCCTACGGTTGCTCGGCGGACATGGAGGCGACCATGGCGCTCGTCGAAACGCACGGGCTGATCTTCTAGTCCGAAGTTACTGCTATGAGAACGAGCGAACCCCCGGTTGAGCTGGGGGTTCGTGGTTTTCGGTTGTGGTTGTTCTGGCTACCTGACCGTGTGGGG
>NZ_JBHXWI010000039.1:0-110280 GCF_042671975.1 Rhodococcus sp. NPDC127593
AAGTCATAGAAGTCCAGCGTCCAGCAGCCCGGCTCGTCATCCAAAATGGTCCCTCCAGAATCTCAAGATCGACAGTTCTGGAGAGACTAGAGAAGCAGTGGGTCGACATCCTGACCGTCGCCGCCGGGGAACCGGTCCGCAACCGCCTGATGCTGGCGCTGGCCTACGATGCCGCGCTGCGCCGTGAGGAGCTGTGTGCGCTGCGTGAGCACACTTGTGTATGGCGATGCGCGGAATCCGCAAGCCGGGAGCGGTGACGACGACCTCGGCGGTCCGGGGGCTTCTGCAGTCCAGTGCCGCCTCGCGGTCCGAGGCGCTGAGCCTGATGCTACGCAAATGACCGCGGTAGTATGAGTACATTTTCGCGCGCTGGCGCAGCGGGGGAGCGGCCGAGTCGATGGCATCCGCCGGCCTCTCGAGAAGTGCGGCGGCGGCCCTCTCTCCTCGCAGGTCCATCTCGGAGAAAGGCCCGGGCGGCCCGTGCTGGGTCAGGCAGACTGGTCGTCCTCGCCCTGGCATCGTGCGGCATCGCGGTCTCGCTGATGCAAACCATCGTGATGCCACTGCTGCCGGAGTTCCCGCGGCTGCTGCACACCACACCCGGCGGGGCCGTGTGGCTGGTGACGGTCAACCTCATCGCCGGCGCCGTCTGTGCACCGGTTCTCGGTCGGCTCGGAGACATGTACGGCAAGCGGCGGCTGTTGCTGATCGCGCTGGCGGTGATGGCGACGGGTAGTGCCCTCGGCGCGCTTTTCAACACCTTCGCCGCAGTGTTGATCGCCCGTGCCCTGCATGGTGCGGCGGTCGGAGCCGTACCACTCGGCATCAGCATCATGCGTGATGAACTCCCACCGAGGCGGGTGGCCGGTGGGATCGCGTTGATGAGTTCCACGCTGGGCGCAGGCGGGGCAATCGGGCTGCCCTTGACCGGTGTCGTCGCCGAACATCTGAGCTGGCATTGGCTTTTCGGTGGTGCCGCGGTGATCGGAGTGCTCGGAATGGGCGCGATCTGGACGGTGGTGCCCGAATCACCGGTCCGTTCCGGCGGCAGTTCGACCTGCTCGGCGCCCCTCGGGTTGACCGCGGCATTGGTGTGCCTGCTGCTCGCCATCACCCAGGGCAACGGATGGGGCTGGGGGAGCGGACCGGTACTCGGACTGTTCGCCGGGGCGGCAGCGCTGTTCCCTGTGCGGCGTAGATGCGAACTGCGGCTCACCTCGGCAAGGCGTGCGGCCGGAGTTCGGCAGCCGCTGGTGGACCTACGCGTGTCCGCACGCCGTCCGATACTTCTGACCAACATCGCCTCGATCCTCGTCGGGTTTGCCATGTTCACGTCCTTCATGGTGAGTGCCCAGATCTTCCAGGCCCCCCTCGAGACCGGTTACGGCTACGGGATGTCGTTGACCCTCAGCGGTCTCGCGCTGCTCCCCGCCGGTCTGATGATGGTCGCGTTCTCCCCGGTGACCGCCTACCTGTCCCACCGTTGTGGTCCCCGAAGGACCTTCCTGATCGGCACCACGATCCTCATGGCCACCAATCTCGTACCGCGCCGTCGCCCCACCTCACCTCGTCGTCGTGATCGTGGCGGCGACGGTGACCTCGGTCGGTGCTGCGTTCGCCTACGGCGCGATTCCTGCGATGATCATGCGCGCGGTCCCCACCACGGAAACTGCCGCGGCGGACAGCCTCAATACCTTGGCTCGGTCCCTCGGTACGTCGACGTGCAGCGCGGTCGTCGCAGCTCTGACGACCGCATCGGTGATGCACATTGCGGGAGTTGAGTACACCACGGCCGTCGCGTACGCGGCCGTCTTCGGGATCGCCGCGGCTGCCGGGTTGCTCGCTGTCGGCATCGGCATGTTCATCCCCCGTGACGGTGACCTCCTCGTCGAAGGACCACCCGCCGCCGATGTGTGGGGCTCGGCCGGAAAGGAGACATGCGTGGAGCTGGAGGGAGCACCCCGACGAGAATCCGCGCGGTGAACTCGCACACTTGTCCCGGGACGCCCCGACTTCGTTAGACACCTCACCCCATGTGTTCGCTAGCGGACCCAGGGGGTGGGTCTACCTCGGCGCTCCTCCCGGCGCGGTCCCTTCGACCTCGCCACCATCGGCCGATACATCAGGTGCTTACACAGAATGCCCGGCACGTGGTCCCCGGCTCCGTGAATTGACCGGTCCAGCAGGTCGGTACGTACTATGCCGCTCCGACCACGAAGTCGACACGATGTGCAGCCGCCCATTCGCCGAACGGCACAGATCGACGCCCTAGCTCGCGGCCTTGCGGAGGTCGACCCCGTATCGTCGGTCTGCCATCGCTGACTCGACACCGCCCCGTGGAATGCACCTTTCGCGAGGACTCTTCGGCGGGCACGCACGCTCGCGCCGGTCAGGTCGGCGATCGTGTCCGCGGCCTCGGTCGGGGCCAAGGCGTCGGAAGCCGGATCAATCTGATGGCCCGCGAATCGGTCGCAGTCCAGGAACGCGGCGGCATCGAAACGGCCGACGTCGGCGGCCTGATGAAGTCGATCCGTGTGTCGGGGTGCATTGCTGACACCAGTTCGTCCTGGCGGGACAGTCCCGGGAACATGGAGTTGGCTTTGAGGGGAGGAGGTTCTCCATCATCATTGCCGGCTTGAGGATCCGCGATGCTTGATCGCGGATGCTCTCACGGCGTCATGGGCTGCGGCCTTGTTGATCCAGTAGGGCTCCCGCCGCCACCGCCACCGCCCTTCGCTCCATCCGGTGAACTGGTCGTGCTCACTCGCCCGGGCCACTGAGGTATGGATCACCGTATCCACGGGTGAATCAGATAACCCATAATGTTCGGGGTTCGTGCAAGGGCCGGTGGCGGTAACCTGGCGCGGTCACACCGATCGCGACTAGGATCGCCCACACCGATCTCCGTCAGCGATATCCTCGAGAGGGCGCCATCGAAAGGTGAGTCCACGGGTGAATGGGCGCTGGACGTACCGTCGGGTCCAGTGCCTTGTGAGTTGAGCGACGGAGTGAGTAGACCGTCCGATGGGTGCAGGTGATCCGCTCGACACTCAACGGTATCCGCCGTCGCCCGCCGCGGAGCTGGCGCGCATCGGCTTCGACGATGCCGAGGAGATCGGTCGCGGCGGTTTCGGCGTCGTCTACCGGTGCATCCAGGCGGACCTGGACCGCACGGTCGCGGTGAAGGTTCTCACCGTCGAACTCGACGAGGAGAACCGGGCGAGGTTCTTCCGGGAGCAACAGGCGATGGGCCGGCTGACCGGTCACCCGAACATCGTGGGCATTTTGCAGGTCGGCGCCACCGACCGCGGTCGTCCCTACATCGTGATGCCGTATCACCCGCAGGATTCCCTCGAAGTGCGGATCCGTCTCCACGGTCCGCTAACTTTGAGTGAGGCATTGCGGCTCGGGGTGAAGATGGCGGGTGCGGTCGAGACGGCGCACCGACTCGGCATCCTCCATCGCGACGTCAAACCAGCGAACATCCTGCTCACCGACTACGGCGAACCCGAGTTGGCGGATTTCGGTATCGCGCACATCACCGGTGGATTCGAGACCGCCACCGGTGCGGTCACCGGGTCGCCGGCGTATACCGCGCCGGAGGTCCTCAGTGGTGATCCGCCGAGCCGGGCCGCCGACGTCTACGGCCTGGGCGCGACCCTGTTCAGTGCGCTGACCGGTCATGCCGCGTACGAACGTCACAGCGGGGAGCAGGTGATAGCCCAGTTCCTGCGGATTACCACTCAGGAGGCGCCTGATCTGCGAGAACAGGGGATCCCCGACGATGTGTCCGACACGATTGCCTGGGCGATGTTCCGGACTCCTGGTCAGCGTCCCGCCAGCGCCGCCGAATTCGGGGAGGAACTGCGCACCCTACAACGGCAACACGGTCTGCCGGTTGACGAGATGGCCCTGCGCGAGGAGTCCGATGCCCAGGGAAGCGAGGAGTCCGATGCCCAGGGAAACGGACGGCATGTGTCCACGCGCAGCGGGTATGGGCCACCTTCCTCCGTGCTGGGGGCGACGGGACATCTGCCCCTGGAACTGAGCAGTTTCATCGGCCGCCGACACGAGCTGACCGAGACGAAGAACCTGCTCACCGGGTCCCGGCTCGTCACCTTGACTGGGATCGGGGGTGTAGGCAAGACGCGGCTCGCACTTCGGGTCGCGGCAGCGGTGCAACGCGACTACGCCGACGGTGTACGCCTGGTCGAGTTGGGGGAACTGCGCGATGAGTCGGCGCTGATCGACGCCGTCGCCGGAGCAGTGGGATTGCGGGACCACTCGACGAGGCCGCTGCGGGAGGTGGTGATCGAGTTCCTCACCCCGCGAGAATCCCTGCTGGTCTTCGACAACTGCGAACACCTGGTGGACGCCGTGGCGGAGCTGTCCAGTCTGCTGCTGCAGACCTGCCCTGGTGTGCGGATTCTCGCCACCAGCCGCGAACCCCTCGGTATCGGCGGGGAGGCGGTGTTCCGGGTCCCCCCACTGTCGGTCCCTGATCCCGAGCGGCAACCCTCGCTGCGAGGGTTGCCCAGATACGACGCGGTGACGCTGTTTACCGAGCGCGCCGCCGCCGCCGTCCCCGGATTCACGCTCACCGAGGACAATGCGGCGCCGGTGGCCGGAATCTGCCACCGCCTCGACGGGCTTCCGCTGCCGATCGAACTGGCCGCGGCCCGGCTGCGGGCGATGTCGCCCGAACAGATCCTGCAGCGGCTGACCGACCGCTACGCCTTGCTCACCCGCGGCAGCCGAGGCGCGCCGACGCGGCAGCAAACCCTACGATGGTGTATCGACTGGAGCTTCGAGTTGTGCAGCCCCGGCGAACAACTGGTCTGGCGGCGGGTAGCGGTGTTCGCGGGTAGCTTCGAACTCGACGCCGCCGAGCATGTGTGCGGCGAGGGCCTCGACCGGGACGAGCTCCTCGATACCCTGACCTCCCTGGTGGACAAGTCCATCCTGATCCGGGAAGAAACCGGGTCGGTGGTGCGGTTCCGGATGCTCGAGACCCTCCGGGCATACGGCTACGACAAACTCGTGCAGACCGGCGAGAGCAACGCATTGCATCGCCGACACCGGGACTGGTACGAGGCATTGGCGCTCGAATCCGAAGCCGAATGGATCAGCGCCCGCCAACTCGACTGGATCGCCCGCCTGCAGCGGGAACAACCGAACCTGCGAGAGGCCCTCGAATTCAGCCTCGACGACAATCCCGCCGCCGGTCTGCGTACCGCTGCCGCACTGTTTCTGTTCTGGGGAACTCAGGGCTTCTACAACGAGGGGCGGCGCTGGCTGGGGGATCTGCTCGTCCGCCAGAGCGGCCCACCGACGCTCGAGTGGGCAAAGGGACTCTATTGCGCCAGCGTGACGGCGATCATGCAGCGCGACCTTCAGACTGGAGCGAAATTTGTCGAGGAAGGGCGCGCGCTCGCCGCGCACACGGGTGACCCGATGATACAGGCGTTAGGTCTCTTCGCCGAAGGAACGCTGGCACTCATCAGTGGCGATCCTGACCGCGCGTGCACTCTGCTCGAAACTGCCCTGCCCCCATTCAGTGAACACCCGGAGCGCACCCTCGAAATCAGCCTGCTGTACTCGTTAGGGCTTGCCCGTGGAATGCGCGGTTTGACGGAGCAGGCGATCGAGACCCACGAACGAGCTCTCGCGATCACGGAAGCCCACGGTGAGTTGTTGTTTCGGTCCCTCTCACTGTGGGCCCTGGGCATCGCCGTGTGGCGGCAGGGCGACACCGATCGCGCAGTGCGGCTGCTTAGGCAATCATTGGAGCTGACCCGGCGCATCCACAGTCCACGCGTCGCCGTATCTTCCCTCGAAGCCCTCGCTTGGATCACCTGCGAACAACGTGACGCAACTCGGGCCGCAGTGCTGATGGGGGCCGCAGACGGGTTGGCGCAGTCGATGGGAAGTGCTGTGGTCGTACATTCCAACCTACTTCCCTACCAGCAGGAATCTAGACGGAATGCCCGGCAGAAACTGGGTGAAAAAGCATTCTCAGCGGCACACCACAAGGGTGAACAGCTCGGCTTCGACGCGGCAATCGCCTACGCCCTCCACGAGCAACCGCCCGGTAACCCGGCCCCCACCTCCGAGGCGTCGACGCGGCTGACCAAGCGGGAACGCCAAGTCGCCGATCTGATCGCCGAAGGCCTGACCAACCAGGCCATCGCCGACCGCCTGGTGATCTCCCCCCGCACCGCGCAAGGGCATGTAGAGCACATCCTGGCCAAACTGGGTTTCACCTCCCGGACACAAGTGGCAGCCTGGGTCGTGGAGCGGACGCACGATTAGAGCCCGGTAGTACCCGCACAAGAGGAGAAATCACTGGCCATCAGCGATCTAGACATTCCGCGTTCCAGCGCTAGTAGCGTGACGCCGTAGCTACCACAGCCCGAGGGCATTTCGGCGGCCTCGGGCTCCCGGACTCGTCCTTCGCCCGTCGAGGGCAGGGGCATCGGGTGCGGGGAGAGAGTACTGGGGGCATCGAAGCAGCATTTCTGTCAAGTACGGGCGTGCGATACGTCCTTCGTACGGTTACTCGGCGGTGACGGTGACCGGTGTATCTGCGTGCCCCGGAGCGTCGACGGGGGGACCTTCAACGGGAAGCGACAAAGACGACCGAGCTCTCAGCTCGTTTCATTTGTCAGAGGGTACCGGTAACAGCTGGCAAAAAGCCAAACATGCCGCTGAGCCAGGCGATAGCTAGGTAATGCGAACCAGCATGGGTGGAGGGGATGACGAGCGGCGACCAATGCGGCGCCGGTGGCACTGCGCGCCGGTTGGCGCTGTGCCGCGAATCCGGTGTAAGGGAGCGACGAGGACGGCGGAGCGGCATGAGCGTGGAATGGTTCGACCTTACTCAGCGGTCCATGTCACCGAAAGTGGGTCGCCGTCGATTTCGGGCTCACGTACATCACGTTTTGGCCGTCCACGGCGGCGCTGGCGGTGCGTGCGGTGGCACCTGGCCGAAGCGTCACCGTGGCTGTGGCTGTGGCTGGGTTCGGGGGCCGCGACGAACGCGCGCCCGCGACGTGGGTGCTTTGGGGCTGTTGGTCGCACACGGCGGCACTGTAGCAAAAGGATCAACGCAGGAATTTGGTTGAATCAACGCGAAGCCTTTACAAGACCGGTCAGGTACATTACATTACGGCGTAAAGTAATACTCTATCGAATCTGAGTCTCCCGTGCTCGTTCATGCGCCGTCCGCGTTTGCTGTGCGAAGGACGGGTGTTTCGTAGGCCAAGGGCAGACACAACTACCTCAGGAGGTACGTAATGCCGAACAAGATATGGGCAAACTCCGCCGATTCGCATTTCCTTGAGCCTGAGGATCTTTGGCGGGATAATCTCCCGGCGCGGCTTGCCGACCTGGTTCCTCGAACTGTCAAGGATGCCGATGGCCAGTGGGAAACCGTGCACATCGATGGCATGTCATTCCGGCGCAAGCTCCCGACGATGAAGGCTCAGGAGTTCATCGAATCGTCGATGCGCGCTCCAGGTGCTCGTGACGTGGACAAGCGGATGGCCGACCTCGATCAAGAGGGCGTTTGGGCAGAACTCGTGTTCCCTTCACTCGGGATGTGGAGTTCATCGTTCAGGACCCCGGAGGTGCTGCGTGAAGCTCTGCGAGTGAGTAACGACTGGGCGTGGGAAACAATCGAGAAGCCTCACGATCGGCTGGTTGCAACTGCGCAGGTGTCGACGTTGGACGTGGGCGACGCGGTAGCTGAACTTGAGCGTGTTGCTGAGATGGGTTACCGCGCAGTCTTCTTACCGGTTACCCCGCACCCGCTGCAAAAGGACTACCACCACGAGGATTGGGAACCGTTCTGGGCTGCCGCAGAGCGGGCGCGTATCGTGATCGCGTTTCATATTGGTACTGACCCGGTCGATCTATCGACCGGAAACACCAACGGTGAGATCAAATACCGTGGTCCGGGCGGGTTCATCCTCAACTTCACCGAAACTTCTTTCGGCGGGCAGCGGGCTGCGATGAAGATGGTCGCCAGTGGAGCCCTCGATCGTCACCCAGACCTGAAGGTTTTGGTTGCTGAGGGCGGTGCCACGTGGGTGCCGTTCATCGCAGACAGGATGGAGGAGGGCTATCGTCAACATGACTCCGCCATCCGGCACAAGCTGAAGCGCTCGGCGCGCGAAATCCTTTACTCGCAGGTTTATGCGTCTTTCCAGCATGACGCAACCGCAGTAATGGCCGCCACCCATATGGGTTACACCAATGTGTTGTGGGGTAGTGACTATCCGCATATGGAAGGCACCTACGGCCACACGCAAGAAACGCTTCACGGACTCTTCCGCGATGCCGACCCGGTGGTCAGAGAGAGGATCACGGTCGGGGCGTTCAACGAGCTGTTTCCCGGACTGCCGGCAGTTCCCGCGGCATGACAGGCGAGGCTGACATGTCCGAGAACGTCATGTACGACTCTCCACTCGAGATGATGCAGGATGCGATCGCCGACGGCAGTTGCGACGTGCAGTCGGTCGTGCCGCTCACCGGGGGAGGGTTTCGGTGTGCGTGCTCGTGCGAGCGGTGGCAAACAGTCGCACCGACTCGCGACGAAGGGCTCCGGCTCGCGAAGTTGCACGCCAACTGAGAGTCGCGCAGATAATCCGTGCGGCCGACCGGATCGGATTCGTCGGTTCTGTTCGGTGGAGCGAGATTCAGCTCGTCGTCGGAGTCGCGAAATATGACTGTTTGCGCGGACGTGGGCCAGGCTGCAGCCATACCCCGTCGAGCACGTCGGGCCCACCGAGACGTTTGCCTCGTCACCACCGCTCGTCGCTGCATCGTCGCCGACGAGCGGTGGCGCGGCATCACTCACTGCGGTGGCGGCTCGCCGCCTCCCATGCGTCGACGCCAACCCACCACGGTGTAGATAGCAGGCGGAACCTCGCTGTATGGTCACAATTCGGCGAGCATGGGGCGTTTGGAAATTTTGATGAGCAGAAGCTGAATCTAGCTCTATTTGTGTGACCCTATTGCGGCGCTTCACTATCGGATGTGGAGGACGCACGTGCGAAGTACGTCGAGGTTGGCGCGTCCATACGGTTGCCATGTGGCCTCGACGAGCCTGAACGGTGGGACAGGGTCAATCCTGCTAGGCCGACGTCGAGGTCTCGGCGATAGCCCGGTGATTCGCTTGCTGGCGTCGGCCGTGTAGGCACTCGTCACCGCTGAAGATTTTTCTGCTATGTGGATGGTGAGCGTTTCGTCCAGAATCGCGGCCGGGACTTCGTGGCGAGCGTGAACCGCGCGGTGTCAGGTCGGGCGTGGTCTTGACCCAAGCGCGCGGAGTCGTTCTTCGGTGACGGGGGCCCGGCCATCGTCTGGGGAATAGCCCGGTGGAGGGACGACGATCAGCCCACTGCCGGGTCCTGCGGGATGCATCGTAGTGCGTCACCTGGCTTCGATGCCGGGAACGGGCGGCCATGGTCGACTTCCCTCCACAGCATGGTGGCCAGCTGCGCCATCTCGAGTTCATCAAGCCGCGAGAGGTACTGCTTGTACTCGACAACTTTGAACACATGGTCGACGGCATCGCGGAGCTTGCGGAGACGCTGTTGCATACCCGTTCACGAAGGAAAATCCTTGCCACCCGCCGCGAACCTTGCCATCGGCGGAAAAAGTTTAGCTGCGGGTCCCCTGGCCGTCCCGGATCCCGCGCGAACCCTCTCGTTGCGAGGGTTGCCCAATACGATGCCATGACGTTGTTTGCCGATCGTGCGGTTGCCGCCGTTCCGGGGTTCACGCTCACGGAGTCGAACGCTTTCGCAGTGGAAGTGATCTGCCGCAGGCTCGACGGGCTTTCGCTGCCGATCGAGCTGGCCGCCGCTCGGTTGCGGGCGATATCGCCCGAGCAGATCCTGCAGTGGCTGCCGCCGAGCAGATGTGCGGTGCGGACCTGGCCCCGGACGAGCTACTGGACACTCTGTCCTCCCTGGGTGAAGAAGTCGATCCTGATCCCGGAGGAGCACGGGATGGTGGTGCGGTTCCGGATGCTCGAGACCCTCCGCGAAATTCGGTTACGAGAAACTCGAACAACTCGGCGAGGCTCTCGCTCGCGTCGCCGGCAACGGGACTGGTACGAGGCGTTCGCGCTTGAATCGGAGGCGGAGTGGATCAGCGTCACCATCTCGACTGGATCGCCCGCCTGAAGCGGGAACAACCGAACCTGCGGGAAGCTCTCGACTTCAGCGTTGACGACGATCCGGCCCGCGGGGCTGTGCACTCCGGCGCGCTGTTCTTGTTCTGGGGATTCCAGGGTTTGTTCAATGAGGGCGGCGCGGGCTCAACGAATTGCTTGCCCACGAAAGTGGTCCACGCACTGCCGAATGGACGAAAGCGCTCTACGGTGCCAGCGTGACGGTCACTGTGCACGGTGACCTCGATGCTGCAGCCGCTCTTGTAGAGCGGGGGCGCACGCTGGCAGCGCAGACCAGCGAACCGATGGTGTGCGCGTTCGTTTCCTCGACGGAATGCTTGCCCTTTACAGCGGTGATCTGAAGTGCGCATCCTCGCAACTTAGAACGGCGTTGTGACGTCCGGGAATACAGAGATCGAACGCATCGAGAATGACGAATCCACTAACGCGAGGTTCGCGCCACCGCCGCCGAGGATTTCAGCGCAGGGCAGACCGTTCAACTCGCGTTGGTGCTGCCTCGCACTGTTACAAATTGGGTTCGGCGTTTCTCGATATAGTCCGCACAGTCTGCATGACGAGCGGCGGGTGGCCCGCCGCTACCGCTCCTGACACGCCCGCACAGTCTGGGGGGCCGACCTGGTTGACGCACACTCCTTTCGCTATATAGTGAACTGATTAAGCTGAAACCCGGGCGTGGATCGGCCGGATGAGGACAGGAAAATTATGAGGGATGCAGTTGTAGTTGCGCTGGCGCGGACGCCGATTGGAAGGCGTGGGGGAGGATTGTCGGCCCTTCATGCGGTTGACACGACGGCACAGGTGTTAAATGCGCTCGTCGAACGGGCGGGAATCGACCCCTCCATCATCGATGACGTGCACTGGGGCAATGTAATCAGCGTGGGCCAGCAGTCCGGGAACGTCGCACGAATGGGTGTGCTGGCCGCAGGCTGGCCGGAGAGCGTCCCCGGGTTCACAGTCGATCGTCAATGCGGCTCCTCGCAGCAGGCCATCTCGACCGCGGCGGCAACAGTGATTGCCGGTCATGCCGACGTCGTCGTCGCGGGTGGAGTCGAGATGATGTCGAGTGTTCCGATGGGCGCGGCCACTGTGGAGGGAACCGGTGAAATGGGTGGGCCGGCGGTGCATCGATACGCCGACGCACTTTCGGCTCCCGGATTCGGCGGACGGTTCAACCAGGGTGCCGGAGCCGAGCTGATCGCTCGCGAGTGGGGGTTGTCCCGCTCACAGCTCGACGAGTACTCCGTGCGTTCACACGAACGGGCCGCACAGGCGCAGGACAGTGGATGCTTCGACGACGAGATCGTGCCTGTGAGGGTTCAAGACAATATTGTCAGCGCTGATGAGGGTATTCGACGCGGGTCGACGGTCGAGAAACTGGCGACCCTCAAGGCTCCATTTTTGGACGGGGGAGTGGTCACCGCCGGTAACGCGTCGCAGATCTCCGACGGTTCGGCGGCACTGCTAATCACCACTTCGGAAAAGGCTATGCAACTGGGGATCCGGCCTTTGGCACGGATCCACACTGCCGTCGTCACGGGTGACGATCCGGTCAAGATGCTGACCGGTCCGATCCCCGCGACGCGACTTGTGTTGAAGCGTGCGGGGCTGTCCATCGAGGATATCGATGCTTTCGAAGTCAACGAAGCTTTCGCGTCGGTTCCGCTGGCGTGGCAGGCAGAGACTGGGGTGCCGGACAGCGCGCTGAACCCGCTGGGAGGCGCTATCGCGCTCGGGCATCCGCTCGGGGGATCAGGTGCTCGCCTGGCCGCAACGCTGATCAATCATCTCGCGCACACCGGTGGCCGATTCGGACTCCAGACGATGTGTGAGGGTGGTGGAACCGCGAACGCCACCATTTACGAGAACCTCCGATAGCAGGCGGTGAGGCGACCGCCGCAACCCGCCCGAGGACATCTCAGTGCACACAATGCGGGTTGGAACTGATGTCGCATTCCGAGTCCGCTCAGGTTTGGCGATGAGCGACCGAGTCGGGGACCGGATAGACCACAGCAGCCGGACGCACGACATCCCGTGCGTCCGGGGCGGGTGTCTCGGTTGTCGCCGCGCTCACCGGCAGGTGTGCGCCTTGGCTCCTGCGCCGCCCTCACCTCGGTGCTCGTAAGCGCACTCGAGCACATCCAGCTGCTTCGTGCTTCACTGGCCAGTTGTAGCCCCGAGATTTTCCGTTTCCGGTCTCTAAGAGGCTCCCTCGGTGAAGGCCTACTCTCCGTATCTCTTCACGCTGCACTTACTTGTATCGGTGCGGCGTCTCAGCGTCGAAAGGGGCCTTGTGTCCACGACCGGCCGGAACCATATCGAACAGCCGCCAGCATCGGTGGACCAGAGCGATCCATCCTCACCGTTCTATGCGCCAACTTCGCCTGGCGGAATGAGCCTGTGCCACGGGTGCCGTCGGTTGAATCGCTGCAGGCTCGGGATCGAGAGCGAAAAACTTAACGAGACCGGTGTCGTGATCAGCCGTGTGGTGTGTCCCCCGACAGAAGAAGGAGGTCCGAAGGTCGCGCATGGCGGGTGGACGGCTGCGGTCATGGACGAACTCGCCGGGCACACGCTGACGATGAACGCAGAATTTGCAGTCACGGGGACGCTGACCGTCAGGTTTGTTCGTCCGGTGCCAATTGGTTGGCAGCTGATTGGTCGGGCGTGGATCACCGAACGCGAGGGCAGAAGGGTGTTCATCAAGGCGACCTTGGAGCTCGAGAGTTCAGGGGCGATCGTGGCGGAGGCCGACGCCATCATGATTAAACGTCCAGCCACCCACTTCGAGTCGCATTACAAGTGGTTGGAAGCGCAACAGCGTATAGATTAATAGTTTAGCTGATGATACTGTTTAAGGCATGACGACGTTCGTAGCGCCGACCGACTTGTTCAGGGTCGACGGTGACCGTGTGTATTTAATCGCCTCGAGGTCCTCCACGTCGGATCACCTGGTCTTTCCTGCTGAGTCCGATCAGGAAGTCGTGGAGCTGGCACCGGAAGGCCTGCTCTACACGTGGACAAGCCAGGAGTTCCCGCCTCCGTCTCCCCCGGCGCTGCCCGACGGAGAATTTCGACCATTCGGTGTGGGTTATGTGGAGTTCCCGGAGGGGCTCCTCGTGGAGGGCAGGCTAACGACGTGCAATCCCGACGAGTTGACGATCGACGGCCGTATGCGGGTTGTCGTCGTGCCCTTTGCGGGCGGTGACACCTTTGCTTTCGCTCCGGTGGCGGACAGCGCAGAAGGAGAACAGTGATGGCGGGGGTATCGATCATCGGGGTGGGAATGCACCCCTTCGGGCGGTTCCCGGGTAAGTCCGCTCTCGACATGGGCGCGGAGGCCCTGCATTCGGCGCTCCGTGATGCCGGGATCTCCTGGTCTGACGTGCAGATGGGATTTGCGGGCAGTCTGGAGGTTTCCAATCCAGACTCGATCGTCGGGAAGATGGGACTCACTGGGATTCCCGTCTACGGCGTATTCAACGGCTGCGCGACGGCCAACACCTCACTCTCGATGGCAGCCAAAGCAATCGAACACGGTGAGGCCGATATCGCGGTTGCCGTCGGATTCGACAAGCATCCGAAGGGTGCCTTCTCGGCGGATCCCTCCGTGCTTGGACTGCCGGACTGGTATGCGCAGACCGGGCTCTTCCTCACCACGCACTTTTTCGGGATGAAGATCAATCGTTACATGAGCGATTACGGCATCTCTCCCCGGACCCTCGCTCGGGTCGCCGCGAAGAACATGCGTAACGGTGAACACAACGAGATGGCATGGCGCCGGAAACCGATGTCCGAGGAGGAGATCCTGGCGGCGCGGTACCTGAATTACCCACTCACACAGTATATGTACTGTGCCCCGGACGAGGGTGCAGCCGCGATCGTGCTGTGCAGATCCGATCTGGCGCGTAAGTACGCCTCGACGCCGATTACCCTGAGTGCGTCGGTTCTGAGGAGTCGGCGAGAGGGAGCGTTCGAGATGCAGAGCACCTCGCTTCCGCTGACCGGAGCGCCGAGCCCCACTGTCGATGCCTCGCGTGCAGCCTTCGAGATCGCCGGAGTGGAGCCGAGTGATGTCGGGGTCGCGCAACTGCAAGACACGGACGCCGGCTCCGAGATCATGCATCTGGCGGAGAACGGATTCTGCGCCGACGGCGACCAGGAGAAGCTCATCGCTGAGGGACACACCGAGATCACCGGCGTACTGCCGGTCAACACCGATGGCGGGCTGATCGCGAACGGTGAACCGATTGGTGCCTCGGGCCTCCGTCAGATCCGCGAAGTCGTCTTGCAGATGCGTGGCCAGGCCGGCGCCCGTCAAATCGAGAAGGTTCCCTCGGTGGGGTACACCCACCTGTACGGTTCGCCAGGAACCGGCGCGGTCAGCATCCTGGTCCGATGAGGGCATCGCCGGTTCCGCTCTGTTGGAACCGGGATGTCGCTGGCTTGCACAGAGATCAAGTCGTGTCGGCACCCCACGAGACGCTGGTGGGATCAAAGTGCCGATTAAGTTTCGAAGAGTCAACGGGTGACACGTCCCTCGGGTTGCCCTCGCCGCACGCTCGAACGGTTCCGAGACGGAGTCGCCGACACGCGGTGCAAACGCACGTGAGCACACGTGGACGAGAGCCGAAAGGGTATTCATGGGATTCACGGTGACCGCAGAACAACAGGCACTGCGCGAAGTCATGCAGTCGTTCACGACCAAGCACTCGTCCGAGGTGAAGGTGCGAGAACTGATGGCCACGACGGAGCCTTTCGACCCGGTTGCATGGTCGGCTCTGTCCGAACAGATTGGTGCTCCGGCACTGGTGATACCCGAGAAGTTCGGTGGCGCCGGATTTGGATTCGGCGAATTGGGTATCGTTCTGGAGGAGAGCGGGCGGTCCCTGCTGGCCGCGCCGCTGCTCTCGTCGAGCGTGCTGGCGACGTACACACTGCTGCTGTCGGAGGACGACGTGCTGTGCGCCGAGCTGCTGCCCGGGTTGGCAGAGGGTGCGCGACTGGGCACCCTGGCCGCGGGCGATGACGACTTGGTGATCGCCCCGAACGGACGGACCACCGCTCGGCACAGCGACGACGGGTGGCGCGTGACCGGCGCGAAGGCGTACGTACTCGATGCGATGTGCGCGGACTTCGTGATCGTAGCGGCCAATACCGAATCCGGACATTCACTCTTTGTCGTCGATCTTCCACAGACGGAGGTCGACATCACTCCACTGACGGTGATGGACCAGACGAGGAGCTTCGCACGGGTGGAGCTCGGCGAGGCGCCCGCGCGTCCGTTAGGGCGCGCGGGCGCCGCGGGAGAGATCCTGGAGCGGGTTGCCGACGTCGCCTCGGTCGCGCTGGCGTGCGAGCAGGTAGGTGCAGCCGCGGAGGTATTGGAGCGAACAGTCGAGTACCTGAAGGTGCGGAACCAGTTCGGGCGCCCGATCGGCTCCTTCCAAGCACTCAAGCATCGGTGCGCGGACATGCTCGTCGAACTCGAGTCGGCGAAATCCGCAGCCACCTATGCAAGTACAGCCGTCGAGGAGAACTCTCCCGACCTTCCACAGGCAGCGGCCATTGCGAAGACCTACTGTTCGGAGGCCTTCTACCACATCGCCGCCGAGAGTATTCAGATGCACGGCGGCATTGGGTTCACCTGGGAACATCACGCCCACCTCTACTTCAAGCGAGCGAAGGCCTCGGAGTTGCTCTTCGGGTCTCCAGCACACCATCGAGCACGACTGGAAACACTGATCGGCCTTGTTCCGCACACGACCGCGAAAGGGTAGTTCACATGCGCACATTCACCTCCATTGACGACATTTGCGCCGCAGTAGGCGACGAACTCGGCACCAGCGAGTGGATCCAGATCACCCAGGACCGCGTCGACCGATTCGCCGATGCGACCGGTGACCACCAGTGGATCCATGTCGACGTCGAACGCGCGACAGCGGAGAGCCCGTTCGGAGGACCGATCGCACACGGCTATCTGACGCTGTCGCTGGTACCGATGCTCGGGTGGCAAATCTTCGAGATCAAGGGTTCGAAGATGGGCATCAATTACGGTTCGAACAAGGTGCGGTTCATCAACCCTGTGACAGTCGGCTCGCGCTTGCGCCTTCGTGCGAAGCTGCTATCGGCAGAAGCATTGCAGGATGGATCACTCCAGATGATCGTCGGTCAGACGATGGAAATCGAGGGGCAGGACAAGCCTGCACTCGTAGCAGAGACGGTGAGCAGGGTCGCTTTCTGAACGGCGAATATCTACGGACTCGAAGGGAAGACCGGTGGCGGAGCACACGGTAATCGTGTCGGGAGGCAGCGGGGGACTGGGTGTCGCTGCTGTCAGGAAACTTATCGACACCGGATGGCATGTTGTTGTGCCATGGATCGCTGAGGCGGAACTCGAACGGTTGCCGCAGTCGGAACTAATTACTCTGTGCAGAGCAGATCTGTTCGTTGAAGAGCAGGTTCGGGCCGTCATCGTTGCAGCGCAACGCAACTCAGAGGCACCGTTGAAGGCCGTCGTGAACCTGGTCGGAGGATTTGCCATCGGCGACTTGGTTGCTGATACTCCGATCGATGATTTCGACCGCATGATGCAGCTAAATCTTCGGCCACTCTACCTGCTCACGCAAGCCGCACTTCCGTCGCTGATCGAAGCGGGCGGTGGCTCGATCGTGGGAGTCTCGGCGCGCTCTGCCTTCACTCCGTTCGCGGGAGCCGCCGGCTATATCACGGCCAAAGCGGCCGTGTGGGCGTTCGTGAACGCGCTTTCTGTGGAGTATCGCGACTCCGGAGTCAGGGCCAATGTCATCGTGCCGTCGGTGATCGACACCCCCGGTAACCGTGCATCGCAACCAGAGGCCTCGCGACATGGATGGGTGTCACCCGAGCGGGTTGCCGAGACGATCGCGTTCCTGGTATCCGACGCAGCGAGTTCGGTGAACGGTGCTCGAGTGCCGGTCTCCGGATAGAGCTCGGCAACAAAATGGTGGACGGCCGACGTAGCCGCTCGCCGATACGTTCCGATGTCAGCACGGACGGAGTACACGGTGTGAACGCCGCGAAGGAACACACCGCGTCAGTCCGCTCGAGAGTATGCCAGGCCAATGCGAATAAACTGAATTCGATCAGCACTCGCTGATCGCATCCGTGCCCCGAAGGAATCCGCCACGAGGCCGAATCGCGAGGAATCAGACCGAAACCGGAATGGTTCAGGCATCGAAGTCCTGCTCGGAGCGGATTGCGTGCTGTCATCGACGTGGTCAGTCGTGAATTGTGTCGCAGACGTACGACATACGCTTGATTGTGATTGGTTCTTCCGGACCTCGCGAAGGCCAACAGTTCAGATGAGGTGCCGAATGCGCGAAACGCGAGTTGCAGTGGTGACGGGATCTTCAGACGGGCTTGGGTTCGCTCTGGTCAGACATCTCGCGACCTCCCTTGGACCGGATTCAGCAGTTTACGTCACCGGCCGGAACGTAGAACGCGGTGAGGCCGCGGCACACCGCCTGCGACGGGCTGGGCATCGCGGTGCGAGATTCTCGCGTCTTGACGTCTGCGATGGAAACGACGTAGCGCAGTTCGTGTCCGATATCGGAAAAGATCACGGCGGCATCAACATCTTCATCAGCAATGCGACAGCGCATTTCAGTCGCGATAGACCACAGGCGCAAGATGTTGCCCAATTCATCGGGACCAACAACCTGGCGCTCACTCGTCTGATGCGTGAGACGAGGGACTTGCTGAGGCCCGGTGGCCGCTTCATCACGATGGCGAGCAGTTTCGGTCGTCTACGTCGTGAAGCGGCAATTGGGCACCCGCGTCTCAAGGTATTCGCTGACGTGTTCGGACAAAACTGGTCCTTCTCCGAAGATCAGGAAGCACGTCTGTCCGATGCCGCACTCACACTCGACGACATCGATGACATCATGACAGACTATGTAGACGACGTTCGTACTGGTGTCGCTGCCCAGAAGGGCTGGCCGGACTGGATCAACGTTCCCTCCAAGGCCGGTCAGATTGCAGCAACCCGTGCGTTCGCGCGTCTCTTCAACCCGGGCGATGCGGACGGTGTTCTGGTCAACGCCGTGGATCCCGGCTTCACCGACACCCCTGGCGCTCGCGGGTTCGGTCTCGACACTAGGTCCGCTCGCAACGTGGACGAGTCGGCAGCGATCGCTACGTGGGCAGCACTGCTGCCCACGGGGACGACGGCACCACATGGAGAGTTGATCAAGGATCGCCGGGTTGTGCCGTGGCCGTAGCCGGACTCCTCCGGGGCCCGAGCACCCCTCCGTGCGTAGAGGGAAAGTGATGGCAACCAATGGATTTATCGGATACCGACTCGAGCCGAACTGCCACGGAGCGCATGTTGACCGAGCAAGGAATTCGCGATGCCTGCATGCGTTACTGGGCTGGTGTGGACCAGCGCGATCCCGCGCTGTTCGCCTCCGCCTTCACCGCCGACGCAGAGATTTCACTCCTTGGCCGGGCAGTCAAGGTAACCGACCTGGTGCGACAAGGGCTCGACGGAGGCTTCACTCACTCCTCTCATAGTTTGGCGAGTCAGTCGATTACGCTCGGCCGCGCAGGAACCGCCTCAGCCATCAGCTTTGCGGTGGCACATTTGCTCGCCGCCTCAGGTTCGATCTTCGTGCGCGGACTCAGGTACGACGATGCCCTTGTCCAGGTTGAAGGTGGTTGGCGGATCAGTCGGAGAGAGCATCGAACACTTTGGCAGTACGACGTGGCATCGGTTGTTCCCCACCTCTCGTGACTGCGAGCCTTGATACTTGGACGTACCGACTGTTGCTGCTGCAGATTCACTGTCGATCGATGGCCGAAACCGGGGTGGGCCCTGCACGAACTGGTAGCCAAGCACCCCGAGGAGTCGGGTCAGGTCCTGTTAGGCATCGAAACCGACCGCGACCTTGGGCGCAGGCGCTGACGGCCGCCAGGTGGCAGGTGTACGCGGTTAACCCCCTCACGGCCGCACGCTGCCGAGACCGTCACCACGTCTCGGGCGCAAAGTTCGATCGCCGGTGACGCCAGGTAGCTCGCCATCTGGTGGACACGAACCGACACAACCACCGGCGCCACGCCGGCGACAGCCCGTCCGCCGACGCGATCAGGGTCCTTGCCCGCGGACGCCAGGATTTGATCTGGGCGCGGACTCGGTACCAATGCATTGCGCTCGGCGCTGCGCGTGCATTAGCCGGCCGCGCCGAAGTTATCGACGCCTGCACGACCGCGACGCGCTGGCCATATCCGAGCGCACCGACGGCCGCGCACCTGACCTTGTCGGTGATCCGCGCGCCCTGAGCGAGCTGGTCACCAACGCAACCTCGACACGCCTATCAACCACAAGCGAGCCACTTTTGAAAACACGGTCTGGAATTGGCACGCTGCTTCCACCGCAGGAAGTGCGGTGGTGGAGTCGGATGCAGGCTGTGGGGTTTCGCGACGGGGTTGTCGTGGGCATCGGAAACTGACTGACCGGACGGGGCGTATAGACTTTTGGGCGCAGCAGAATCTCGGTCTGACACAGCTTTTCGGAGGAGCCACTTCAATGTGCCTGTGCTCGACATCGTCGCCTGCCGCCCCACTGAGTCTCAGGACACAGGGCGAATGAGGCCCTCCTGAATTACCGAGGCCACGTGGACCCCGTCCGCGGTGTAGAACGCGCCCCGGCACAACCCCAGCCCGCCGTAGGCCGTGGGCGACACCTGGTCGTAGAGGAGCCATTCGTCGACCCTGAATGGCCGATGAAACCACACGCAGTGATCCAGGGAGGCGATCATCACGCCTGGATGGGTTGGAGGAAGGCCGTGAGGGAGGAGCGATGTAGAGAGGAATGTTAAGTCTGCGATGCAGGCCAGTAGGGCATTGTGTGTGTTCTGTCTGGAGGTGGGGAGTGGCTCGACCGCACGCATCCAAACCTGAGAGTGTGCAGTGAGACCGGTAGTGCTCGCCGGGGCGCTCGCTGGTCCCGTGGGCACGATCCGGATGTCGAGTTGCTCCCACTCGCGGTAGAACTGGGGCCACTCGTCGGGTCGATCATGGGCCAGTTCGGCTGCGCTGTGCAGGTCGTCGGGCGGCGTGGTGCTCGGGACCGGAAGCTGGTGGTCGAATCCGTCCACTTCCTCGCGATGATAGGACATGCGTGCCGAGAACAGTCGAACATCGCCCTGGTACGCGTCGACATTCCGGCTCGCGAATGAACCGCCGTCTCGTACGCGTTCGACGGCGAATCGGATCGGCCGGTCCGCGTTACCCGGACGCAGGAACTGGCACTGGACGGAGTGTGCCGGCCAGGGTTCGGGCAGAGTCTGTGAGGCGGCCTCCATCGCCATACCGGCCACCTGGCCACCGAACACTCGGGGAAGCCGGTAACGGGTCGGTTGGCCTTCGAAGACCGTCGGCGCGATCTGTTCGAGATCGATTAGCTCCAGCAGATCACTGTGCTTCACGGACATGAGTGCTCCTCGGGGCGTGTTTGTCCACGGCGGCGGTTACGGGTGGTTGGCGTCGGATCGCGGCCTGGGAGTGCCGAGGCGTCAATAGCCCAGTTTGCGGCCGACCAGATCGAGCATGATTTCGTTCGTGCCACCGTAGATCCTCTGGACACGCGCGTCGCGCCACAACCTGGCGATCTCGTATTCGTTCATGTAGCCGTAGCCACCATGCAATTGGAGGCAGCGGTCGACGATCTTCCACTGGGTTTCGGTCGTCCACCACTTCGCACCGGCGGCCTCCTCGGCCGTCAACTCGCCCGAGTTCACTCGCATGATGCACTCGTCGACATAGATCTGCATAACATCGATCTCGATCTTCATCTGTGCGAGCGCGTGACGATTGATCTGGAACCTGCCGATCTCTTGGCCGAAGGCCTTGCGTTCGTGTGCGTATTCGCTGGTGAGAGCGACGGCACGGCGTGCTTGCGCGACGGCGTGGATTCCGATCGCCAGTCGTTCGGCCGGCAGGTTACGCATCAGGTGGTAGAAGCCCCGGTTCTCTTCGCCAAGGAGGTTCTCCACCGGAACTCGCACATTGTCGAAGAATAGTTCGGCGGTGTCCGCGGCCTTCTGGCCGATCTTGTCGAGATTGCGGCCGCGGGTGAAGCCCTCCATTCCGGTTTCCAGGACGATCAGACTGATGCCCTTGTGGGGCTTCTCGGCATTGGGATCGGTGCGGCAGACGACGACGACTAGGTCGGCCAGCATTCCGTTCGAGATGAACGTCTTCGCGCCGTTGACGACGAAATGGTCACCTTCGCGTCGGGCGGACGTCTTGACGTTCGCCAGATCCGATCCGGCGCCCGGTTCCGACATCGCGATCGCCGTGATGTACTCACCGGACATGTACTTGGGCAGCCAGCGCTGCTTCTGCTCATCCGTTGTCAAATCGCGGAAATATCCGGCGAGAATGTCGTTCTGCACACCAAGGCCGATTCCGACAGAGCCTGTCGCGTGGTACTCCTCGTTGAGGATCGCGTTGAAGCGAAAATCGTCGATGTCGGAACCCCCGAACTTCTCCGGCATGTCCCACCCGATGAGGCCCAGCTTCCCGGCCTCGAGCCAGGCGTCGCGATCGGCGTAGCCACGTTCCTCCCATTCCACGGAGTGAGGTGCGCAGTGGGTCTCGAAGAACGCGCGTGCGGTGGCCCGGAACTCGTCGTGTTCGGGTTCGAAGATTTTACGTCGCATCGGTTATCCCTCCGTCTGGAACTGGAACGATGACCGCTGTGCGGTCTCGGTAATCAGCTAAGTTGAGTTTCTGTTAAAACTGTTGTGGAAACGTCCTGCAGGGAGTCAGTGGGAAACCGCGAACTCCCACACCGACCCGTCTGAGCGCATGGCGCGACGTCCGAGGTCGGTCGACCACTCGGTCGGTGTCCCGTAATCACGGTTCCAGGACAGGGCACGAGTGGTGAAGTGCCGCAGCTGGTGGTCGAGGGTGAATCCGATGGCACCGAACGCTTGGTGCACGTTGCGACTGACTCCCACCGCGGCTCGCCCGGCCTGAATCTTTGCCACGGCTGTGGCAGTCGAGGTCGTATCGGACACGAACCCGTCCTCAGCGGCGACGGTGACGGCGTGTGCGGTCGCGGCCTTCGCGGTCGTCAACAGGCCGACGGAGCGAGCGATCAGATCCTGCACCGCCTGGAACCTGCCGATCGGCCGACCGAACTGGTGCCGTTCCGAGACATGAGTGATCGCGAGATCGAGGGAGCGCTCCAGTGCACCGCAGATTTGGATCGATCGAGCCCATGCTCCCCGTGTCCGCAGCTGCATGCGAAGGTCGGACGACACCGAGGTGACATCGAGGTCCCGGCCGGCGAAGCGGACGGCGGCGCAGTTCTCGCCGGCTAGGTCGCCGACGGGCGTGATCGTCGCACGATCCAGCGGAAGGTACCCGATGAAGTCCCTCCCGACGATCAGGATGTCCGCGGCCACCGCTGCCCACGGAACTGCAGGCAAGCGGGTGTCGTCGACGGAGATATGCGAACGTGCCAGATCGAGGCAGACGGCGGTGCTCGGAGATCCCGATGGGGTTTCGCCGAGCTCGGTGAGTAGCCAGGCGCCCAGCAGATCGGTTTCGGCGAGGGGGGCAGGAAGTGCATGGAATCCGGCGCGATCGAGTAGGATGGATGCTTCCATGAGTCCGGCGCCGCTACCGCCCGAAGACTCGGGTGTGGTCAACAGTGTGAGACCGGCCTCGCCGAGAAGGTTCCATGCGTCGACCGAAAATGGGAGGGACACAGTCGGACTGTGGAGGTGAGGCTCGACGATCGATGCGAACATGTCGTCGGCCAGTTCGCGCAACGCGTTGATTTCGTCCGCGGTCGGTACGTGCAAGGTCGATGTCATCGAAGTCCCAATCCTCGGGCGATGACCCCGCGGAGAATCTCGCTGGTGCCACCGCGAAGTGTAAAACCGGGGGAGTGCAGCAGAGCTTCGGCAAGGAGCCGGGAGATCTCGTCGTCCGACTCCAAATCAGGACGGACCTCGGGAATCAGCTCGGCGCACTCGCTCACTAGGCGTTGCTCGTAGGACGTCCCGATCTCCTTGACCACGGCCGCGCTCAGATCGGCCGACTCGTTACCGGATAGCGCACGCGCGACGGAACCGGAGAGGTGGCGCAACGTCATCAGGTCGGCGACAAGGCCGCCGAGGGTCGTCATCGCACCGCTGTTCTCGGGGTTCAGTCGGGTCGCGACACTGTCGAGTAGCGGTTGCGGTGAGAGGAACCGCTCCGGCCCACTCCGTTCGAAACCGAGTTCCGACCCGACCTGGCCCCAGCCCGAACCTATGGCGCCCACGACCATGTCATCGGGTACGAAGACGCGGTCGAGGACGACCTCGTTGAAGTGGTGCTGTCCGGTCAGTAATTTGATCGGTCTGATCTCGATGCCCGGCGAGTCGAGGGGGACGAGGAATTGGCTCAGGCCGTCGTGGCGGTGGGTCGGATCGAGTTCCGACGTACGGGCGAGGACGAAGAAGGCTTCGCTGTGGTGGGCTCCGGAAGTCCAGACCTTGGTCCCGGTGACGTGCCATCCGCCGTCAGCGCGAACGCCCCGGGTGCGCACTGCGGCCAGGTCGGAACCGGCCTCAGGTTCGCTCATTCCGATCGCGAAGTGACAAGTGCCGTTCGCGATCCGGGTCAGATAGCGCTCACGTTGGACGGTGTTCCCGTGCCGGACCAGTGCCGGGGCGACCTGCCGGTCAGCGACCCAGTGGGCGGCGACGGGGGCACCGTGGGCAAGGAGTTCCTCGGTGACGACAAAACGTTCCAGGTGGGTACGTCCCGGACCCCCGAAGTCGGTAGGGATTGTCATACCGACCCAACCCTGACGGGCGAGACGTTGGCTGAAGCCGGGATCCCACGAGGAGATCCAGGAGTCCACACGGGACTCCCACCGGTATTGCTCGCGATCCGCAGCGAGGAATTCCCTGACCGCTCTGCGGAGGTCAATTGTCTCCGCAGGGAGCGGGACAACATCCGGGACTAATCCAATCATGGTCGGAACCACCTCTTGCTCGATAGGTGTTGCGCGGCGCCGTGGATTCGGGAGGGACCACGGCGCCGTGCTCGATCAGCCGACGGTCAGGCGCCGGTGAACAGTCCTATTCCGTTGTCGCGCAAGAACAGTTTTCGTCGTTCTTCTCCGAGCCCTTCGGCCTTCTGGAAGAAGTCGGCCGGTTCACGCAGACCCTCGGCGTGCGGCCAGTCCGAACCCATGACCAGGCAGTCCACCGTGCCGAGCTTGTCGGCCATGTTGACCGTGTCGTCCTCCGGGTACGGGACTACGCGGATGTGGTTCTTGAAGATCGTGCTCGGCCGCTCGGACAGCTGGCCTCCGAGCCAGCGGCCGTTCCGTGCCATGCCGCGACTCTTGTCCATGTGCCGGATGAAGTGCGGAACCCACTCGGCTCCGAACTCGCTGACAAGGACCTTGATATTCGGGAAGCGGCCGAACAGGTTGTCGAAGATCAGGGCCGACAGGGTGTCGGTGATTGGCCGCTCGCCGTAGGTGTTCTGCCACTGCCATGCGGAGAACTGGAAGGGCGGAACCAACTTCCAGCCCCAGTCTGCGGCGACATTGGCCTGATAGTAGAACTCCGAGATGTGGTACGAGACGACAACCTTCGCCTCGTTGACGCGGGCCCAGAACGGGTCGAAGTAGGGATCACCGGGGGATCGGCCGTAAGCAGGGCCGGCAGGGAGCATGATGAACCGCGCGCCCGCGTTCAGAACTCGGTCCAACTCGGCACAGGCCCGATCAAGGTCGCGCAACGACAGCAACGCAGGAGCGTGGATTGTGTCCTTGTAGCAAAAGCCCCAGTCCTCGTCGATCCAACGGTTGAACGACTCGAGGTTGTCGTAGAGAACCTCCACGTCGTCGAGGTAGGCCTCCGCGAGCAGTCCCCAGCCGCCCGGGTACATCACGGTCTTCTCGATCTGCTGCTCGGCGAGTTGGATGAGACGCTTGTCCCGGTCGCGGTACTCCGGCTGGATGGGTTCGTAGAACCGCTCGGCGTCGGTAGCGTTACCTGAAGCCCGTTGCTTGAGCATCTCGACCAGAGATCCCGGTACGTAGGCCTGTTCGAGGTCTGCTTCGAGGGCGGTGACGATGCGGTCGTTCGCAAGCAGGACCTTACGGTCGAACCCGGGTGCTTCGATCGGCCGTACCGCCGTGTGCAGCTTGTTCTTCGGCATGAAGCGTGTGAATGCGTCCGGTGCCTCGTAGGAGTGCTGGTCGAAGTCTGTCAGTAGGTAGGGGAGCTTTCCCACAGAGTTCTGGATCAGCGCCATTGCTCACCTCCGGGTGTGTCGTCTCGGCAGGGCGATGTTTGGTGGAGATCCCCACCGTTGATTTGGTGGAAGAGTTCCACCGTTGTGAGACAGAGTATCAGTCTGAGATGCTGTCGCGCAATGGCTATACCGGTATATAATTAAGCTTATCAGCGAGGGTGTTCTGCCCGAACACCATGACCAGGGACGCACTTTTGGAGGTAGGTACATGGAACCTAACCGGGTCGGAAGCGACTCCGTTCTTCGCCACGCGAGCAGGGATTTTCGCCCAATGGAAGGCGGCCGAAGGCTGGTGATGCCGCGTGCCGGCGTCCTGCCGGGCAGGTCTGCGGACGAGATAGTGGCGTTCGCTCGGATGTGGTTGCCCTACGGTGGGGCTCCCGCCGAGGAGATCTTCGAGCAATTCGGCATGTCGACGCGCCGCTTCCGTGAAGCGCTCTGGGCAAGTGTCCGTGCTACCGGTGCGGATTTGAGCGACCAGATAGCCCTCGCCGCCGTCTATCCGCGCGTGTAGGCGCGGGTCGGACCTCGCGCGTCCGGCTCACCGGCCCTCTGGGCCGCACAGACGAAGCGCGTCAGCGAACTGATCCCCGAGAATCCGTTCGATGGTGGTGTCCTCCGGGCTGGCCTGCCATGCCCAAAGGGCGGCCGCGAGGCAGGCCACGGCGAGGTTGGCGAGAAGAATATCCGTTGTGGCGGGGGACTGCTCATCGCGTTCCCGCGCGAGCTGCCGGGCGATGCCACGTTCCCACCGCAGTCGCATTCGCATGCTGCGTGCCTCGAGTTCACGGGTGGTCATGACCAGACGTGTCAGGCGCTGTCCCTCCGAGGAATCGTCGTCGAGCAGACCGCGACCGAAGCGGGCCACCGGTGATGCCAGGGCGGCGAGGTTCTGGCGCGGGTCTTCCCGTTCGGCGATGTGTGCCACCATCTCGGCGACCGCGTCGGTCTCGTTGGTGAACAGCACTTCCTCCTTGGACCCGTAGTAGCGAAAGAAGGTCGCGCGTGACACCTCTGCCAGCTCCGTGATCTCGTCGACACCAGTGGCGTCGTAGCCTTGCTTCTCGAAGAGCTCCAAAGCGGCATTCTCGATGTCGCGGCGCGTCCGGGTTCGGTTCCGTTCGCGAAGCGACGTCATGATGTCTACTCTCCTGTTCGGGTGCTGTGCCATGCACGATGGGATAGAGCGACGATAGCAATGTCGAGCTGTCGAGGATGTGGTCGTCGGGTGGCTAGCTGCTACCGCTGCGAAGAAGCGCCCGTTGCAGCTTGCCTGCCGAGGTGCGGGGGAGCCGATCGACGAAGACGACCTTGCGAGGAAGTTTGTAGCTTGCTAAGCGATCCGCGAGGTCGGCCAGCAAATCGTCCGGCGAGACCGGCTCGGAAGCGACCACGAATGCGACAACCTGTTCGCCGCGCCGTTCGTCGGGGCGCCCGATAACTGCGGCGTCCGTCACTGCGGGATGGCGGAGGAGCTCGATCTCGACCTCGGCCGGCGCTACCTGGAATCCCGACACCTTGATCATGTCCTTTCGGCGGTCGACAATCCACAGACGGCCATCGGGATCGATCCGGCCCACGTCCCCTGTGCGGAACCACCCACCGGGGAGAAACGTCTCGTCGGCGGAATCCGCGGGTTGCGTCGTGTAGCCGCTCGCCACACACGGGCTGCGCACCTCGATTTCGTTGTCCACACCGAGCCGAATCTCGGTGCCTGCGGTTGCGAATCCGGGTGAGTCCAGGCGCCACAGGGCAGGCGAATCGACCGGGTTGAAAGCAGTCGCAAATGCTTCGGTCATGCCATACGAGCAGAGAAATCCGATTCCGGTTCGGGACGTGATCACCGACGCAAGGTGCTCCGGAACGGCGCTTCCTCCCCACATGAAGAACCGAAGACCGGGGAAGTCTCGCCGGCCCAGGGTGGGGAGTTCCGCCAAGCGGTTGGCCACACTGCCGGCAAGAGGCCACACTGTGACGGCGTCCTCCCTGAGTTGCCGGATGCACTGGTCGAAGTCGAACCGCTCGAACAGGGTGACCTTCGCCCCCGCGGATACTGCGGCGCCCATCATGGACGTACCGAAGATATGGCACAGCGGCAGGGAGATCTGGAGTCGATCCTTTTCCGTCAGGTTCAGATGCCGTACGAGCTGGCCGATGCCGCCCGCCAGGCTTGCGTGGGTGTGTACCACACCTTTAGGGAGGCCTGTCGTGCCAGAGGAGAATGGAATGCACAGTTCACGGCGCGAATTCCCGGAGCCGGACTCCTGGTCCGTCGAGATCACCGGAATCTCGGTGCCGCACGGACTCGTGCGGATTTCCTCGGCGCGAATGCAGACAGGAAAACCGCCTGCCATCCGCTCGTGCCGTGCCGCGACGATCGCTGCTTGCGCACCGACCGGCGCGAGCGTACGCCGGAGCTCCCCGTCGGTCCAGTAGGGGTTCGGTGTCACGAACGCCGCGCCGATCCGGGCGAGTGCGAACTGCGCAAAGACATACTCAGGGCTGTTCTCCAACAGAAGCACGGTACGCATTCCGGCACGTATACCGGCGTCAAAAAGTAGAAGTTCGGTTCGATGGACGGCGCGGTCGAACTCACGGAATGTCCATCGCTCTCCTTCGAATTCGAGAGCGACCCGCTCAGGCCACCGCTCGGCGGCTCGTGCCGGAAGCGATGCGTAGTCGGTTAATCGTTTGATCATGCGCGGTGTGGATTCGCGGTCTGCAGCGGTCCGGCAGCTTTCCAGTCCTCGATGTCAGGGCCCGGTTTCGCCGCCGGGAACTTGTCCTCGTGCAGCGCCGTCCAGTGTGCATGACCCAGCTGGTGCAGACCGAAACTGTGGCGGAGCGACTCCTGAAATCCCATCGCATCCACTGCGCCATTGACCGAGTCCTTGATCAGGAGGCGGGCCATCGCCGGCCGGCGGGCGATGCGACTCGCGAACTCGACGGTACGCTCGCCGAGTTCCTCCCCGGGGAACACCTTGGACACCATGCCGATCCGGTGCGCCTCCTCCGCATCGATGGCATCTCCGGTCAGGAGGAGCTCCTTCGCCCTGCGCGGACCGAACTCGAACGGGTGCGCCATGTACTCCACCCCGGGCATCCCCAGCCGAACCGCCACGACATCGGCGAACAACGTGTCCTCCGCAGCCACAATGAGGTCGCATGCCCACATCAGCATGAGCCCGGCCGAAATCACCTTGCCGTGGACCTGCGCGATGGTGATCTTTCGCAACTCCCGCCACCGCCGGGTGCACTCGAAGTAGTAGTGCCACTCCTGCCTCATACGGCGCTCGACGTGAGACTCCGCCGTACCACCGTCGATGCGGAACGTCGGATGCTGGCGGGGCCCGGGCAACTCCTCGAGTGCCGCGATCTCGGAGCCCATATCGTGACCGGACGAGAATCCGGCTCCGCTGCCGGACAGAATGATCACATCGATCGAATCGTCCTGCTCGGCTCGCCGGAACGCATCGTCAAGCTCGGTCAGAAGACCTCGGTTCTGTGCGTTCCTCGTCTCGGGACGATCGAGGACGATGCGAGCGATGTTGCCCGCACCTACCCTCTCGTACCGGATGAATGTGTAGGTCATCTCGAGTCCTTCATTCTGTTTCTGACATCACAATTGCAGCGGGCGCCGTTGGATACCCGGTCGGGGACCTGTACCGGTGGTCGTCAACTCACACCGCGCAGGTCGTGTGGTGGCGAGCGATGCAGCGGGAGTCGACTATCCGGGGTTTCATCAGACGACGCCCAATTTGCGCAGACGGGCAACATCTTCCGTACCCTTGCCGAGGACTCCGGACAGAATTTCGTCGGTGTGCTCACCGAGATTCGGCGGCCGACGGTACTCCGCGATCGGCGTCTGCGAGAGCCGAATCGGGTTCCGGAGCAGGTCGAGCTCGTCGTCCTCGTCGCGCTGGAGCATCCCACGGTGGACAACCTGAGGATTCGCGAACACCTCGGGGATCGAGTTCACCGGACTGCATGGAACGCCCGCCTCCTCCAACCGTTCCACCCAATGCGCAGCCGGGTGCTGTCGGAAGATCGCTGACAGCTCGTCGAGAACGAGATCGCGATTCTCGATGCGGGCCGAGACGGTCGCGAACCGCGGTTCGTCGACGAGTTCGTCCCGTCCGAGAGCCCGTGCGAGTGCCGCGAATTGAGGTGCTGTGCTCGCGACGACGAAGATGTCCTCACCATCCGCGCACTCGAAGGCCTGGGACGGGATGCCGCCGAAGCCACCGTTGCCGCGGCGAGGGGCGGGAACGCCGGAGACGAGGTAGTTCTGCACGTAGTGCGAGAGGGAGGCCAGCCCGCAGTCGAGCAGCGATATGTCGATGTACTGACCGGCGCCGTCCGCGACATCGCGGTGCCGAAGAGCAGCCAGGATGGCGGAGGTCGTGTAGAGGCCGGTGATGACGTCGACCATCGAGACACCGACCTTCATCGGGCCCGCTCCGGGCTCGCCGTCAGGAAGGCCGGACACGCTCATCATGCCGCACATTGCCTGGAAGACCCCGTCGTATCCGGCACGCGATGCATAAGGGCCGTCCTGACCGAAGCCCGTCACGGAGCAGTAGATCAGGCCGGGATTGACCTCACGCAGTTCCTCGTAGCCGAGCCCGTACTTCGACAGCACCCCGGTTCGAAAGTTCTCGATAAGTACGTCGGACTCGGCGGCGAGTGCGCGAATCAGATCGGCACCCTCCGTCCGTGAGTGATCGACCGTGATGGATCTCTTGTTCCGGTTCGTGCTCAAGTAGAAGCCGGACGTGCGATCCTCGGGATCGCCCAGGAACGGGGGGCCGTACTGTCGGGCGTCGTCACCGGAGCCTGGGCGCTCCACCTTGATGATGTCGGCGCCGAGATCGCCGAGGATCTGTGTGGCGAACGGAGCGGCCAGGATGCGGCTGAGATCCAGAATGCGTATCCCGCTCAGCGCGCCTGCGGCTGGATTGGCAGAGCGGGTCATCGGCGGGGCTCCTTCGGAAGATTCAGCACACGCTCGCTAATGATGTTTTTTTGGATTTCACTGGCGCCCGCATAGATCGTTTCTGCGCGACTTCGGATGAATGCGCGACGCATCGCCGTCGCCTCGTCGATGGTCACTTCCTGGGCGTTCGGATCACCGTCCGTTCGCCAGTCCGTTCCGAGCAGAGCCTCCGGACCGAGCACGTCCATTGCTACGTCGGTGAACTTCTGGTGCCATTTCGACCAGTAGTACTTGCCGATCGAGGCCTCCGGGCCGAACTTGCCCTCGCGCAGCGCGGTGGTCAATGTCCGCAGATTGTTGTATGCCATGATCTGCAGGCCGATATACGAGTCGACAATCCGGCTCCGCAGCGCCGGATCGTCGAGTGCACCGCGATGCCGGGCGAGCGTGTCCAGATGCTTCATCTCGCGGACGAACGAGAACTGGTAGTTGAGTACCGACGTGGCCCGCTCATGCCCGAGGGTGGTCATCGCGGCGCCCCAACCGACACCCACCGGACCGAGGACGTTGTCCTGAGAGGTGCGGGCATCGTCGAAGAAGACCTCGTTGAAGCCGCTGTCCCCGAGCATTGTTCGAATGGGCCCGACGGTGACACCCGGTTGGTCCATTGGAATGAGCAGATAGGACAGACCGGCGTGCTTAGAGGAGTGAGGGTCCGTCCGCACGATGGCAAACATCCAGTTCGCGTGGTGGGCGAAGGTGGTCCAGATCTTCTGACCGTTGATCACCCACTCCGTTCCGTCGAGCTGCGCCCGAGTTCCCACATTGGCGAGGTCGGAGCCTGCACCGGGCTCGGAGTACCCCTGGCACCAGACCACCTCGCCGCGGGACATGGGTAGCAAGAGTCGCTTCTTCTGTTCCTCGGTGCCGTAGCTCAAGGCCGTCGGCGCCATCAATGTCTCTCCGTGAAAGGCGGCGCGTGGGGGGGCGCCGGAACGCGCATACTCCATCGCGAAGATGATTTCTTGGGTCATGGTGGCGCCGCGGCCACCATATTCGGGTGGCCACGAGAGGCCGAGCCAGTTGCCGCGGCCGAGTTCGTGCTCCCAGGCGCGACGCAACTCCCAGTTGTCATCGTCGTCGGGACCGCCACGGTCGGCCTGGCCGGCGAACTCCCCGATCAGGTGGTCGGCGAACCAGGTCCGTACCTCCTCTCGGAAGTCACGGTCGGCGTCGGAAAGGGTGAGCCCGCCGAAACTGTCTACTGAGGCATCCATGGTCGTATAGTACAATTAGTTATCGAATTAGACGAGATGCGTGGGTGAAAAGGTCGGAAAACCTCAAGGCCCGGACCCAAGCGGAGTGGTGTGGAGGAGTGATCAATGCAGGAAATCTACTGGACGTTCGACGAGGGCGTCGGCACGATCACGCTCAACCGGCCGGATGCCCGTAACGCTTTCACTTTCGCGATGATTCGCGAGTGGGAGCGTCTGATCCGTCACGCAGGCGACGATGACGACGTCCGTGTCGTCGTCCTGACGGGGGCAGGCGACAAGGCGTTCTGCTCGGGTGTGGATCTGGGACAGATCTCCAATGCCGATTCCGGACTGACTCCGATCGAGCGAAAAGCACAGCTACACGATGAGATACATAGAGTGGCCCGGGCAATGGCAACTCTCGACAAACCGGTGATCGCCGCGATCAACGGCGTGGCGGTCGGAGCAGGCCTCGACATGGCCCTCATGTGTGACATGCGGATCATGTCGTCGACCGCATCACTGTCCGAGGGATATATCCGTGTCGGGCTGACGCCCGGCGACGGTGGAGCCTATTATCTGCCGAGAATCGTCGGCACGTCCAAGGCGCTGGAGATGCTGCTGACTGGCGACTTCGTCTCGGCGGACGAGGCCCTTCGCATCGGATTGGTCAACCGAGTAGCGCCAGCGGAAGACTTCGCAGATGAGACCCGTGCGTTCGCGCAGTCCATCGCACGGCACGCGCCGCTGACGAGCCGGATGATCAAGCGGATTACTTACCAGTCGGCCGACGCAGATCTGAATACCGCACTCGATCTTGCGTCCTCACACTTCGCCGTCATCGCGGCGACCGAGGACTCGGCCGAGGCGTTATCGGCGATGAAGGAGAAGCGGGTACCGGTCTATCGAGGCCGGTAGCCCTCTGATGAGACCGCCGCAAAGTCGGTCAGGCCAAAGGGGATCGTGCGGCGATGTGCCGACCCCGACGATAGCGAGGAGATGGACATGACAGATCAAACGGCGGCGTCCGCGGAGCCGGAAGTGTTCGATGCCTGGATCAACCTGCCGTACCAGCCGGGAGAGGTCACGCCCGACCCCTCCGTTGTGGCGAGGTTCAAACGGGGAAACAGCGCCTACGAGGGCGGTGAGACGATCGCCGATGTAGTAGCCGAGATGGACCGACTAGGTATCGCGTCCGGCGTGCTGACCAAGGTGCCACGCGACATCACGCCCCCGTTCGTGCACGGCACGAAGTCCGGCGAGCAGGTACTACGCGAGACGTGTGCGCGGCTGGCCGAGATTCAGCGTGACTACCCGGGTCGCTTCGTCACCTCGGTCGGCATCGACCCACGACTAGGTTACGACGCCGCACGGCATGTTCGTATCGCAGTGCGGGAGTACGGGATCAAGTGTATCCGTATCATTCCGATGTTCACCGGCATCGCCATCGACGACAAGCTGGCCTACCCGGCCTATACCGCCGCCTGCGACGAGGGTGCGGTCGTCTCGATCAATGTCGGCGTACCGGGGCCGATGAAGCCCGCGAAGCTTCAGCGCACGATTCTGATTGATGAGGTCGCCCTCACCTTCCCGGACCTGAAGCTCGTGATGAGCCATTTGGGTGACCCGTGGATCAGCGAGACGATCGCCATGCTGATCAAGCACCCCAACGTTTTCGCCATGACGGCGGGATGGGCTCCGAAGTACGTCCCCGAGGAAATTCTCACATTTGCGCAACGCCGCAATCCCCGCAAGCTCATGTGGGCCTCGGACTATCCGATCCTGCCGATGGAACGCACGATCGAGGAGGGCCGCGCCCTGCCTCTTGCGGGGGCCGCCCGGGACGGCTACCTCGGTGCCAACGCAGTCGAGGTCTTCGGGAAGCCGAGTTGATCATTTTACCGACCGTTTAGGATCAGGATTCCACGACATGGACAACGATTTCGCCCCGAACGTCGCCGACTTCCGTGAGGAGATCCGAACGTGGTTCTCCGAGCATCTGGTCGGAGACTTTGCCGCGCACCGCGGTGTCGGCAGTCCCACCGACGACACCGCATGGGATCTCCGGGTCGAATGGGAGCGCGAACTCTCCCGAGACGGCTGGCTGGGTTTGACGTGGCCCACTCGCTACGGCGGTAGAGGGCTCGGTCTCGCCGAGGAGATCGTATTCGAGTACGAGTACGCGCGTGCTGCTGCACCGGCGAGGGTCAGCACCCAGGCGCTCGATCTGCTCGGTCCGACGCTGATCGCCTGTGGCACCGAAGAACAACGCCAACGCTTCCTGCCGAAGATCCTCGCGGTCGAGGAGATGTGGGGGCAGGGGTGGAGCGAACCCGGTGCGGGTTCGGACCTGGCCGACGTGCGCACACGCGCCACTCTGGATGCCGAGAATGTATGGCACGTCAACGGCCAGAAGATCTGGACCACCTTTGGGCATAACGCGGACTGGCTCTACGTGCTCTGCCGTACCGATCCCGATCTGTCGTTGCGCCACCGGGGATTGTCGCTGCTCCTGATCGACGTCGCCCAGGACGGAGTCGAGATCCGGCCAATCGAGAACATCGTCCGGTCGACCGAGTTCAGCGAGTGCTTCTTCAACGATGCACAGACTCCGCTCGATCTCACCGTGGGTGAGATCAACGGTGGATGGCCGGTCGTGATTACGACCCTCGGGTTCGAGCGAGGGAGCGCCCTGATGCCGCTACAGCTCGGTATGGAACGGGAGTACGACGCCATGCTCGACCTGGCCCGACGCGGTGGTGCGATTGACGATCCCGCGATCCGCCGACGCCTCGTGGACGTGTACATCGGCGTCAAGCTCATGCGCGCGACGAACCTACGGGTGGTCGCGGACCTCCTCGACGACGAAGCCCCGGAGCCGGGCGCAGCGACGGCCGCCGCTTCCGTTACGACGAAACTCTTCGCCTCGACGCACCATCAGCGCATGGGCGAGCTCGCCATGGACATCGTGGGAGCGGAATCATTGTTCGAGGGAACCGAGCCTGCCGCAGGAATGCGAAAGCTGTTCCTGTCGTCACGCGCGGAGACCATCTACGGTGGCACCGCCGAGATCCAGCGCAATATTGCCTCCGAGCGCCTGCTGGGACTTCCGCGCTGATCGTCCCCTCCCACCCGGACGGCGATCGAACACTGATGGGCTGTGGCGACTGCGATAAACCGATCCGGACTGCCACTGGGATCCGGACCGCAAACTCTGCGCTACACAGCGCGATTGAAAGGACTGACCATGGATGTCGACGAGTCGCTGCTCCTGGTGTCGGAGCCCGCAACGGGTGTTGCAATGATCACCCTAAATCGTCCCGAGAGTCTCAATGCCCTCACTTGGCCACTGATCGACGAGCTACGCAGGGTCCTGTCGGAGGTGCACCGGCAGCACGATGTGCGCGTAGTTGTCCTTACCGGTGCGGGTCGCGCGTTCTGTGCCGGATCCGATGTGGGGGGTGCCCGAGGGCGCAGTGAAGTGGATATCCCGACCCGTTTCGAGGCGCAGCGCCGCACGTCCGGTCTGGCACTCGCCGTGCGTGAGCTTCGGCAGCCGGTAATCGCGGCGATCAACGGTCCGGCCGTCGGCGCGGGCCTCGGACTCGCACTTGCTGCCGATGTGCGGATCGCTGGCGAATCGGGTTCGTTCCGTGATGGTGCGATCCGAATGGGGCTGAGCGCGTGCGAGGGCGGGATCAGCTGGAGTCTCCCGCGTCTGGTGGGGACGTCCAACGCACTCGAGTTGATGCTGACCAATCGGTTGGTTTCGGCGGGGGAGGCGGAGCGGCGCGGGATCGTCTCGGCTGTCCACCCCGACGACGAGTTGCTTCCTGCAGCCATTGACCTGGCCGCGCAGATCGCGGGCTTCTCACCGTTCGGGCTCGAAGCGACGAAGGAAGCATTCTGGGCGAACCAGAATTGTGGCTTCGGCGAGGCGGTTGACCGGGAGAACCGTACCCAGATACTCGCGGTGAACACCGCCGATTCAAGGGAAGCGATGTCGGCCTTCCTCGAGCACCGAAAGCCAGTGTTCGAGGGCCGGTGACGATTCGGATCGTGCGGCAGTTGGCCGCGTGGTCGAATTCCTCAGCAGCTCGCAATTTTGACTACAAAGCGGTCTGTTGGTGGACGGTGACGATCGATGTTTCGGTGATCCTGGAATCCACCGGCGGTCGACCGGGAGGGGCCCGCACGCCGGACGGCGAGCCGGGCAAGTGATGTACACGATCTCGGAGCCCGGACACCCGCGATCGGCAAGCGAGTGAGATGTGAGTAATCGTGACCGAAGTATTCAGGCTACCCGAGCTGGGCGAGAGCGCCCGTCCCGGTTGGTCGTACCTACCTCATGGTGCGGTCGACCACAACCCGACCGGCACAGCCAGGACCGTCGACGACTGGTTCTCCGATGTCGCGAATCGGCATCCGGCTCGGGTTGCGATCTCCTGGCTCGACGGGACGACGGTGTGCAAGTTGACCTGGGGTGAGCTCTTCGCTCGGGCCACCTCGGTGGGTGCGGCTCTCCGCGATCGTCCCCTCCGGCATCGGAGGGTGGGGTTGTTGGGGCGTGAGCGGGTTCCGTGGATGGTGGCGATGTATGGTGCCGCTCGCGCCGGGTGCGCGATCGTGCCCATGCCGTCCGGTGAGACGGCGGAGGGTCTCGCTGCCCGTTGTGCGCAAGTCGGCATTGATCTGCTCGTTACGGTCGGGGAGGTACCCATCGTCGACTCCACGCTGCTGGTACCGGAAGTGGTGAGCGTGGGCGAACTCGAAAATGTCGGAGTCGGTTTCCGAGATTATTCGGATGGCGCGCACGCTGACGACCCATTCCTTTTGCAGTTCACATCGGGTACGACCGGACAACCCAAGGTAGCCGTGCTATCCCATCGAGCTGTGCTGGGGTCGGCTCGGCACTATGCGGTCGCTGCCGGCGCCACCGACGGGGCCGTTCTACTCAACCCGCTGCCCCTCGAGCATGTCGGCGGCGTCGTCGGAGGGGTGATGAGCGCGCTGGTGATTGCGGGAACCTATGTCGCAGTGGCACGGATCGACCCCCGTTCGACGGTCGAGGCCATCCGGAGACTCCGGCCTGGCATTGTCGGGATCGTGCCGACGATGGTCATCGACATCCTGTCCCTGGACGGTGTCGTGGCGGAGGACTTTTCCTCGGTCGCGGCCGTGGTTGGCGGTGCGACCAGTGTCGATCCGGTGCTCATCGATTCGCTCGAGGAGCGACTGAATACCAGGTTCCTCGTGGCGTACGGCCAGAGCGAGGCTCCGTGCATGACGATGAGTTCGCCCGATGATCCGCCCTACGAACGAACTCGTACGCTCGGTCGGCCGCTACCGGAACGGGATTACTGCGTAAGCGCGGATGGACGTCTCGTCGAGGAGGGAACGGTCGGTGAGTTGTGTGTTCGTGGGCAGCTGATCATGTCGGGCTATCTCGACTCCAGTGGGCGAACGGTCTCGGTGTGCGACGAGCATGGATGGATGCGCACCGGGGATCTGTGCTCGATGAGCCAGGGGGTTGTCACCTTTCACTCACGCATTCGAGAGGTCGTGATCCGGGGTGGCGAGAACCTTTATCCCGCGGAGATCGAGTCCGTGATCGCCCGCATGGCGGGTGTGGAGGAGGTGGTGGTGTTCGGCATGGCAGATCCCAGGCTCGGGGAGCAGCCGGTCGCAGCGGTGCGACTCGTGCCGGGATCGACGATCACCGACACCGACCTCGCGGAGTACGTGACCGCGTGGTTACCCCGGCAGAAGCAGCCGACGCGGTGGTTCCTCGTCGAGGACTTTCCCCGTACCTCCACCGGCAAGGTGCGCAGGCTTGCCCTTGCCGGGCAGCTCGGACGACGGGATGGGCAACCGGTAGTCCGGGACTAGTGCAATAATTAATCGGTATTCCCGACCGGGGGCATGGTCGACCAGATCGTGCCGGCTTGGCGGTGAGATGCCGCGAGCGTCTCGCTCCGAGACACAGTCTGTGCCGAATCGCCGGATACCGGTGCGATTCGGAAGAGTCGAATTCAATCAACAAGCGAGGAGTGCAGATGTCGTCGTTGTCCGGGCGCGTCGCCCTGGTCACGGGTGCCGCGGGGGCTGGGATAGGCAAGGCGATCGCCACCAGGCTGGCAGCGGAAGGTGCGACGGTCGTCGTCACGGATTCGCACGAGCGTCGGCTGGCGGAGGCAGTGACCGACATCCGCCATGCGACCGGAGGTAACGCGGTCGGGCACGTGCTCGACGTCGGTGACCGCGAGCAGATCGTGGCCGTGACCGACGCCGTTCGCGCGGAGTTGGGACCGATCTCGATCCTGGTGAACAACGCGGCGGTGAACGTGATCGGGTCGATCTTCGATTACGAGCCGGCCTCGTGGGACCAGGTGCTCGCGGTCAATCTGACTGGTCCGTGGATGCTTTCCCGGCAAGCCATGAACCACATGCGTGATGCTGGAGCGCCTGGAGTGATCCTTAACGTGTCGACCTACGCTCCGGATGTCGGTGGTGAAGGGATCGAGACGCCCTACGCGGTCAGCAAGGGCGGCCTCAGCGTGTTGACCCGTTGCTGCGCCCATGAGGGAGGGCCCCACGGGATCCGGGTGAATACCCTGTCGATGGGCATGGTGACCGGGACCCGCTTCACCGACACGCTGCATCCGGAGATGCAGGAGGGCGAGCGGGTCAAGACGGCCCTGGGACGGCTGCCGCGCGTCGAGGACATCGTCGAGGCCGCGGCGTTCCTGGTGTCGGACCGCTCCGCATCCATCACCGGCGAGATCGTGAACATTTCTGCGGGATCGCACATGCGGTACTGACTCGATTTCATCGACGAGAAACTCAACTGGAGGAGACCAATGGCAGAGGCAGTGATCGTCGCCGCCGCGCGTACACCGATCGGGCGCGCGTACAAGGGCGCCTTACGTGACATGCGCCCCGACGACCTGGCTGCGACAGCGGTGCGGGCCGCTGCGACGCAGCTCCCTGCGCTTGACCCGAGTGAGATCAAGGACCTCATGCTCGGGTGCGGTGCGCCGGGAGGTGAACAGGGCTTCAATATGGGACGGGTGGTCGCCACGCTGCTGGGGTGGGACACCGTACCCGGAACGACCATCACCAGGTACTGCGCATCCAGCGTGCAGACGACGCGGATGGCAATGCACGCAATCCGTGCGGGCGAGGGCGACGTCTTCGTCGCAGCGGGCGTCGAGGCAATCAGCAGGGGACGGCGTGGCCACGCGGACACCCCACCCGTCGACGAGAATGCAGATCCCCGGGATCGCTCCGCGAATCCGTGGACGAATCCACTCTTTTCGTCTGCCCAAGCACTGACCCGCGAGCGTACGCAGGGTGATGCCCCCGTTTGGCAGGATCCCCGGACGTCCGGTGGTCTGCCGGATGTGTACATCGCAATGGGACAGACCGCGGAGAATGTCGCTCAGGCGTACAACGTTTCGCGGCAGGAACAGGACGAGTTCGCGCTGCGTTCCCAGACGCTCTATCAGCAGGCCGCCGAGGCCGGCTTCTGGAAACGGGAGATCACTCCGATCACGCTGCCCGATGGCCAGGTGCTGGATCGTGACGAAAGTCCCCGTGCCGGAACCACGCTCGAAAAGCTGGCGGCGCTGTCTCCGGCATTCCGGCCGGACGGAACCGTCACCGCAGGCAACGCGTGCCCACTCAATGACGGCGCTGCGGCGCTGATCATCATGTCCGATCGGAAGGCTGCAGAGCTGGGAATCACCCCTCTGGCACGTATCGTTGCGACCGGGGTGTCCGCCCTGTCGCCCGAGATCATGGGACTCGGGCCGATCGCCGCCACCCGCAACGCACTCGCCAACGCCGGGATGTCGGTCGGGGACATCGACCTTATTGAGATCAACGAGGCGTTCGCTGCTCAGGTAATCCCCTCCTACAAGGAACTGGGGATCCCGCTGGACCGGCTGAACATCAATGGCGGCGGCATCGCTGCAGGCCACCCCTTCGGAATGACCGGTGCTCGCATCGCGACGACGCTGATGAACTCCATGCGGTGGCATGACAAGCAGTTCGGACTCGAGACGATGTGTGTGGGCGGCGGCCAGGGTATGGCAATGATCTTGGAGCGCCTAAGTTGAGACCCGCTGCGTCCGCGTAGTAGCCGGCCCAGTCGAGCATCGGTGACCGAGTGCGCCCTCGTCATCCCTGCAGAGCGGGGGTTGGTACCGTGCGCGTCTCGGGGTTGGCGTGGGAGATTGCCCTGGTCGAGGGGGTGG
This sequence comes from Rhodococcus sp. NPDC127593, assembly GCF_042671975.1. Classification (NCBI taxonomy): domain Bacteria; kingdom Bacillati; phylum Actinomycetota; class Actinomycetes; order Mycobacteriales; family Nocardiaceae; genus Rhodococcus; species Rhodococcus sp. NPDC127593. The sequence goes on from NZ_JBHXWI010000039.1 coordinate 39,961, forward strand.
GAAGGGCCTCCGGTCACGCCGCCGACGGCGCAGCGGGGGAACAAGTACGTGTCCGCAACCCGGCGATCCTTTGGGTTGATATGATTTAATGATTGCACGATTGACCGCCGAATGGAGGGCATATGTCGGTTGGTACAGAGTCGTCGTTGGTGCGGGTTCCGAAAGCCGGTGAACTGGTAGCGGCCAAGTTGAGGCGACAGATCGTGACCGGCGAGCTGAAGCCCGGGGACCCGCTTCCCGGCGAGTCCGCTCTCATGGAACGGTACGGTGTGTCCCGGCCGACCATGCGTGAGGCATTTCGCATCCTCGAGTCGGAGTCCATCATCGTCGTGCTGCGAGGCGCCCACGGCGGCGCGCGGGTTCTGGCGCCTGACGAGTCGGTTGCGGCGCGTCACATGGGCTTGCTCCTGCAGTACCAAGGAGTGGCGCTGGCCGATGTCTATCGCGCTCGCACAGAGGTCGAGATTGCCGCTCTGCGCGCGTGGCCCGGCCTCAAGTCGGACCTGGGAAGGCTGACCGAGCTCGTCGAGGAGGGGCGTAGTTTGCTGGGGGATCCGGTCGAGTTCGCGAAACTCGACACTCGGATCCATCAGGCGATCGTCGACCTGGCCGGATCTCGGACCATGTCGATCATGATGGGGATGCTCCTGCACATCATGGATGCGCACAACCGGCTTTACATCATCACTCACGGCCCCGAGCACGAGCTCGTCGTCGACCAATTGGCGTACCGGTCCTACCGGCGGCTGTTGAAACTGTTGAGTGAGGGCGACGTCGACGGTGCAGTAACCCACTGGCTTCGCCACCTTCGCAAGGTGGCCAACGTCATGCTCGACGATTCCGGGACGACACTCGTCGAAGTACTGTCGTAGAACCACCCGGCGATTCGCTAAGGGCGCGTGATGTCATCACGCGCCCTTTTTCTTTGTCCCGTAGCGACATCCGGAACCACAACCGTCGAGGCCTGCCTAAGGCCGCAAACGGTTGGCTCCAGCTCGCGATTAAGGTATAAATAACTAACTGATTAAGTTCTTGGTTGTGCGGGCCGCGGATCTCCGGCCGTATGCGGTTGGACAGTTCGCCGCCTCCCTGGACACCCGGTTGACCGAGGGCGAGCTCAGTCAATTCCAGATTCGGAAGAACCCACGAGTTCGATATACACAAGGAGAAGTTGTATGGGTCTGCATGATAATCGTGTCGTCGTCGTGACAGGTGCGGGCCGCGGTATCGGCCGTGAGCATGCCCTCGAGTTCGCCCGGCAGGGGGCCAAGGTGGTCGTCAACGACCTCGGGTCGGTGGACGAGACCGTCGCCGAGATCCGGGACGCCGGGGGCGAGGCAATCGGAAACAACGACGATGTCTCCGACTGGGACGGTGCCGGCCGCCTCATCCAGTCCGCACTGGACGCCTTCGGCGATCTGCACGTTCTGGTGAACAACGCCGGAATTCTGCGGGACAAGATGTTTGTGAACATGGACGTCGACATGTGGGATGATGTCATGCGGGTCCACCTTCGTGGAACCTTCTGCCCCACCCGACATGCCGCGAACTACTGGCGGGCCAAGCACAAAGAGGGTGATCCCGTGCAGAACCCGAGCATCGTCAACACGTCCTCACCCTCAGGTCTGTACGGCAATATCGGCCAGTCCAACTATGGAACGGCGAAAGCGGCAATCGCCGGGCTCACGGTAATCCTTGCCGATGAACTCGCGCGGCTGGGAGTGACGGTTAATGCGATTGCCCCCAGCGCACTCACACAGATGACTGCCGGACTCGACGCCTACGTCGCGCATCTGGAGCAGATCAAGGAGAAGACGGGCTTCGACTACGGTTCACCGGCCAACATCGCCCCGCCGGTGGTGTGGCTGTCCTCGCCGGAGGCTGCGTCCATCACTGGTCGCGTCTTCAACGTCAAGGGCGGCAAGATTGGTGTGGCGGAGACCTGGGTTGCCGGACCGGAAGAAGAGCGGTTCGAAAAGTGGGATTCGGCTCAGCTCGGCGAGGTCATTCCCCGCCTGGTGGCCTCGGCTCGTCCCAATTCCGACGGCTCCGGCAACCCGCGCGTGGGCGGCTGACAGTGCCGACCCACGGGATCAGCATCGAGCGGGACGGGGCGGTCGCGGTCGTGTGGCTCGATCGCCCCGACCGTGGCAACGGGTTCACCTCCGCGATGCAGGTCGAGTTGCATGATCAGCTCGCTACACTCGACTGCGAAGATGACGTTCGAGCGATCGTCGTCACCGGCCGAGGGCGGTTCTTCTCCACTGGCGCTGACATGGACCCCGAGGGCACCAACTTCGCTTTCGATGAGGACCGGACCCGGCAAGCCCGCCTCATGATGCGCGATCGACCACGCCCGTGGAAGATGCGCACTCCGATTATTGCCGCAATGAACGGATCAGCAGTCGGTCTCGGTCTGACCTTCCCTCTGCAGTGGGACATCCGGGTGGTCAACGAGGAAGCCAAGTACGGGTTCGTATTTACCCGGCGCGGTCTTATACCGGAACAGAATTCGCTGTGGCTCCTACCGAAACTGGTAGGTCTGGCGACCGCGACGGAACTGCTCCTCACCGGTCGCCTCTTCAGCGGTGCCGAAGCCCGGCAGATGGGAATTGCCACCCACGCGGTACCGGCTGATCAGGTGCTGGACACCGCCCTTGGGCTGGCCTCTGAGATCGCCCGTTGTACCAGTCCCGCTGCGGTTGGTGTGACGAAGCAGTTGCTCTACTCGTTTCTCTCGGAAGCCGACCGAGAGGTGGCCTTCCATCAGGAATGGGAAATCTTTCGCGATCTGGGAAGTCAGCCCGACTCGGCGGAAGGGGTGGCCTCGTTCATCGGAAAGCGAGATCCGAACTTCACGTCCGGCAAGCACTACGAGGTCACTGGCGACGGCTCCAGAGCCTGGGAGCGCTCCGAGATCTGATGCAGTCGGTGCCCGGTACCGATACCTTTCGGGTCGCCCGACAGAAGAAGTACCCGGCTCCGCGAATGCGGAGCCGGGTACTTTCGTATATGCCCCCGACGATGCCGACTGAGGCCGCCCGAAATCAGAGTTCGAGGACGAGCCGGGAACAGGCCGCACGCGAGACGCAGATGTACATGCGGTCGTTCGCTGCCTGCTCGTCCGCGCTGAGAATCGAATCGCGGTGCTCCACTTCGCCGGCCAGGACCGTGGTCTCGCAGGTTCCACAGGTTCCGTCCTGGCACGATGAGTACACGTCGACGTCGGCGTCCTGTAGGACCTGGAGAACCGAGCGGTCCGGCGGAACGACGAGAACCGTTCCGCTGTCGGACAGTTCGATTTCGAAAGAGTCCGTGGATGTCTCCTGGTCGAACTCTTTGGGCTCGAAGCGCTCCATGTGCACCGAGCCGACCGGCCAGCCGGCGGTGCGCTCCTCGATCGCCTGCAGCAGGCCGCTGGGTCCGCAGGTGTAGACCAGTGTCTCTGCGCGATGCCCGTCCAGCACAGTGGCTAGGTCGATAAGTCCGACCTCGTCCTCCGGATAAAGCCGGACTCGATTGCCGGTCAGCGTGGTGATCTCGTCCAGGAAACCCATCGACTGCCGCGAGCGACCGCCGTAATGCAGTTCCCATTCCGCACCGGAGGCCTCGGCGGCGGAGATCATGGGAAGCAACGGCGTAATACCGATACCGCCGGCGATGAACACGTAACGGGGGGAGGGGAGCATATGGAAGTGGTTCCGCGGCCCCTTAACCTCAATCGCGGCCCCGGCGCCGATCTCGTCCACTATGTAGGACGAGCCACCCCGGCTGGCCGGATCCCGCAGGATTCCGACACGATAAGTGCGGTTGTCGGAGGGAGTGCCACACAGGGAGTACTGGCGTGTCAAACCATTCGGGAGACAGAGGTCGATGTGGGCGCCCGGATCCCAGGAGGGCAGAGGGGCTGATGTGGAATTCTCGAGTTCGAGCACCACCACGCCCTCGGCGACCGCGTCACGTCGGCGAACTCGAAGGTGAAGATGGGCCTCGTCTCGGCCGGATACTGCCATGGGGGCTCCTTGGACTGTTGCGGTATTTGAAAGTGTGCGCGACACCCGCGCGGCTCAACGTCATTGACATGATCCTTCGCCTATTGGACCCGGGAACCGCCCAGATCGAAGTCGTTTCTGGGCATGATCAACCAGTGGCGAAGGATTACAGTCGGCTCTTCATCGACGTGAAAAATCCAGATCGACCCGGCATTTTGGTGGACGTCAACACCTGATTCTCGGCAGTGCGTCGCGGCGGGCCCTCGGCCGTCACCTCTTCCATATCGATATGTTTCACTTGAATGAGTCTTCGAACGACGCGGGGAGCGTCGCTGCTACCGCTGCCGACGACTCCGACGCGAGATCGATTTCGTGACCGTCGATGACCGTCGCGGCTCAGATCTTTCGGCTGCCGGACCCATGGTCGACCCGATGACGCCGTCGGACAGCTAGTGGTTACACCGCCGGGGCACTGTCGACTACGCCCTGTGCTTCGGCCTGCCTATCACCAGTACGTTCTTCGGCACGGTTATCGCTTCTCCTTTGCGGGTCCGCGGGACTCCGTCACCGCGCCTGGTGAAGTGTCGACGATCTCAGGGTGTCAGACCGAGACGGGGGAATCGGTGGCGACCAGGTCGAATAGACGGGACCGGATCAGAGACTCGGCGTCACCGACTATTCCGTTCACCAGGTCCGCGACCGTGGGTATGTCGTGGACCAGGCCCTGTGCCATTCCCGCGGTCCAGATGCCGTAATCCAGGTCTCCGGTGGCGTACACTTGTCGTCCCCGTTTGCCCGCCACCAGATCGCGGACGTCGTCGAACGTCGCTCCGCCGCGCAGCATCTCGACCACGCGTTCGCTGATGGCATTGCGGGCCACCCTCGAGGTGTTCTTCAGCTCGCGGAAGATGAGATCGGTCTGACGGATATCGGCCTCGAGAATGCGGTTCTTGACGTTGGGGTGTATCTCGGCTTCGGCGGTGCACATGAATCGAGTGCCCATGTTGATGCCGTCCGCGCCCAGTGCCAAGGCGGCGACGAGACCACGTCCGTCCGCGAATCCGCCGGAGGCGATGATCGGGATCTCCAGTTCGTCCGCTGCTGCCGGGATCAGCACCAGGCCGGGGGTGTCGTCCTCGCCGGCGTGTCCCGCGCATTCGAATCCGTCGATACTGACGGCATCGACGCCGAGTTTCTGAGCGGAGACCGCATGGCGCACGGTGGTGCACTTGTGCACCACCGTGACTCCGGCTGCCTTGAAGTCGTCGAGGTGTTCGACGGGGTTTGAGCCGGCGGTCTCGACGATCTTGATTCCGGACTCGATGATCGCGCGCCGGTACTCGGCGTACGGCGGGGGCGAGATGGACGGCAAGATCGTCAGGTTTACGCCGAACGGCTCGGAGGTGAGGGACCGGCACCTCTCGATCTCCTCGCGCAGCTCCGACGGTGTGGGTTGAGTCAGCGCGGACAGGAACCCCAGTGCGCCGGAATTCGCCACGGCGGCCACCAGCGGAGCGGTTGCCACCCACTGCATGCCGCCCTGGACCACTGGGTGCCGGGTGCCGACGAGATCGGTCAGGCTGGTTCTGATCATAGGAGCTCCAGTTCGATTCGAGAGTGCATCGTGACAGTCACGACTTCGTCTGTCCTTCCACGAAGATGCGATGCTCATCGGACGCCATGCTGTATCGCTCGGTCATCAGTGAGTGGCCGACGGGGCCGGCCAAACTCGATTCCAGGTACATGTTGAGGGCACGCTTCGTGTCTTGGAGAGCACCCGGCGGCTGCGCCGCCAGTCGGTGCGCGATCGCGGTGGCCTCGGTGAGAACATCGCTCGTCGGTACGACCCGATTGGCGATGCCCATCGACTTCGCCTCGTCGGCGCCGATGCGTCCTCCCAAGAGCAGCATCTCTTTTGCCCGGAGTAGTCCGACATGCAGTGGCCAGGCCACCCCGCCGTCTCCGCAGACCAATCCGACGGCGATGTGCGGATCGGCGATGAATGCGGATTCCGACATCACCACGAAGTCGCTGAAGGCGAGGAAGCTCGCGCCCAGGCCGACGGCGGGACCGTTGACCGCGGCGACAATTGGAAGCGGGAAGTGGACTAGCTCGATGAGGAGGCGGCGGGCTTCGTCGACATTGCGCCAGCGACCCACCGGATCCAGCGATAGCTGCATCATCTCGTAGTCCCCACCGGCGCTGAACGCCTTGCCGGCTCCGGTGACGACCACGGATCGTGCCTCGCTGTCGTCGGCGAGTTGTCGCCACAGTGAGAGAAATGCGTGGTGCATCGTAACGCTGGTGGCGTTACGGCTCTCGGGCCGATTCAGGGTGACGATTCGGACGGGTCCGTCGGATTCGATGAGGATCTCGGGTTCCTCGGTCATGAGTCAGGCGCCTTCCGAATCGAGGTGTGGAGCGTCCCACCGCACCGGGAGGGTCTGACGGCCCCAGAGGTGGAACTGAGGGATCCGCTCCGACTCCCCGTCCAGTCGAAGATGGGGGAGTCGGGTACGGAGGAGCTCGAGAGCTCGGTTCCCTTCGGCGCGGGCCAGCGGCGCACCGAGACAGAAGTGTGCACCCCCACCGAAGGCCAGATGCCGACGAAGAAACTTCATCGGGCGGTCGAGGCGGAACTCGTCCGGATCCTCCCACTGTTGCGGATCCCGATTCGCAGATCCGAACAGCAGCATGACCTTCGACTTCTCGGGAATCGGGCAGCCGGAGACAGTGACGTCGTCGGCGGTGGTACGAAACAGTCCCAGGACGGGCGGATCCATCCGGAGACTCTCCTCGATGGCCGGTTGAATCAGTTTGCCGTCCTCCACGATCCGGTCCCACAGCGACGGCGTCGAGAGTAGGCGATAGGTGACATTCGTGAGCATCGAGGTGGTCGTGTCGTTACCCCCGGTGAGGGCGGTGGCCAGCACGTAGTCGATCTCGGAGGGCGTCAGGGTACGGTCGCCGTACTTTTTGACGAGCATGAAGCTCAGCAGGTCGTTCGGAAGGACGGTTCCGAGGTGCGTCTCGTCGGGTACCTCGATCGAGGCGCCTCGAAGCAGTTCCCGCCGGCGCTCCAGGTGTGGCTCGAAGTACGCGTGAAGCCGGCGGGCCGCGGGGGCTACACCGTTCTGTTCCGGAATGCAGAAGGCTCCGAGGAACTCGTCGGTCATTTCCTTGATCTCGAGTGCGTCCTCGGGGGGGACGCCGATGAGCTGCGCGATGATCCTGATCGGGAGCAACACCGCGAACTCGGATGCGAAGTCACCCTGTACCCGGTCGTCGGCTGTCATCTCGTCGATGAGATCGTTGATCGTCGAGTCGATTAGATCGGCGTAGACGACACCGGCATTGGCCGGCAACCAGGTTCGGAACAGCGCGCGGAAGTCACGACTGTCCTCGGCGTCCTGATTGAATCCGATGGCGCGGTGGAACTGGGGGCTGCTCCCGTACCGGGCAGACCATCGCGCGGCCTCGGCGTCGTTCAGGGCGGCAAAGATGTCCGAGAACCGGGTGAGGCTGTAAAACTCGGGCGTGAACTCGGCAGTGTGGCGAACGGGACACTCTTCTCGCGCCTTGCCGAACGCGGCGAACGGATCGTCCGCGAACTCCGCCGACATCGGATTGAAATCTTCGTCCACCATCGAACCTGCGAAGTCGTGATTACTCATGTGGCTGTCTTCCATGCTCGGCCCTTCTTTTTGTGCTCCTGAAGTGCTGCTGCTTCCAGCCGTAGACCTTCCGCCGGCGATACCCGGTCGATGTCGACGCACAGTTGTTTGACCGTCGACGCCAAGTCGGGGTCCATCGCGGCGATCCGGCTCGCCAACGCGACCGCGTGCTGGCGGAGGTGTTCTGCCGGAACTACTTCGGTCACCAACCCGAGCCGCAGAGCGACGTCCGCCGGCAGCGGATCATTTGCAAGGATCATTCTTCTGGCCCAGCTCTGCCCGACGGCCCGGGGCAGGTGAACGGTCAGCCCGCTTCCGCTCATCGCACCGATCTTCAGATGCGTATCGCGGAACACTGCGTCAGGAGTTGCGATCAGTATGTCGCATGCGAGGGCGAGTTCCAGTCCACCGGTGACCGCAGGACCGTTGATCGCGCCCACCAAGGGCTTCGGAAAGGAGTGCGCGCGCCGAATGGCGTCGCCGACAACTCCGCGGGGCGCATCCGGCTTGCTGAATTCGGCGAGGTCGAGGCCGGCACAGAAGCCCTTGCCTGAGCCAATCAGGACGACGGAGTGGACTGCGTTATCCGTTGCAGCTCTGTCCATCTCGGTGACCAGCCGACGCGCGAGCGTGCTGGTGAGTGCGTTGCGTGCATCGGGTCGATTGAGGGTCCAGACTTCGACGCCGCCGGGCTGTCCCTGGACAAGTAGCTCACTCATCAGTACGAATCCCATAGAACGGAGTACCCACCGTCGACATTAACCGTCTGCCCGTTGATGTAGCCGCCGGCGTCGGAAGCCAGGAGCAGGGCGAGACCTGCGAACTCGCGCGCCTCACCTACTCGTCCCGCTGGGCAGCGATCCAGATACCGGCGCAACCGACCCTCGTCGGACAACACCGCCTCAGCCTGCCGCGTCTCGAACAGCGCGGGCGCGATTGCATTCGCGCGAATCCCGTGTTTTCCGTACTCGCACGCCAGATTGCGGGCCATCTGGGCCAAGGCTGCCTTGGAGATGCCGTAGGGGCCGTTGTCCGAACTTCCGAGGGTCGATCCGATGACGGACGACGTGAAGACGATCCTGCCCCACCCCTGATCCACCATATGCGGCAGCACCTCGCGACAAAACCAGTGGGCCGACATGATGCTGCTGTCGATGAACTTGGTCAGAGTGCGATCCTCGAGGTCGGTCGTTTCGCCGACCCAGATGTTCATTCCCGCGTGCAACAGCAGCGCATCGATCGGTCCCACCTCGGCATGTGTCCGGGCCATCAGATCGGTGACCGAGTCACGGTGGCCGATGTTGGCCACGATCGGGTGGGCGCGGTCGGCGCCAACAGCCTCGTTGACCTGCGCGGCCGCAGCGCCGGTGCTCTCGGTGTCACGCCCGACGATCACGACGTCGGCACCGTGCCGGGCGAGTTCGTGAGCCGCGGCGAGACCCATGCCGCGGGTAGATCCGGTGACGAGGGCGACGCGCCCTGTCATGGAGAAGATGTCTGAGTCGGTAGAGGCGATTGCCATCGCGGCGACGTCCTGTTCGTAGGGAGTTTTGCGTCGGTGTCGGGTTATGGTCGACAGGAACTCGGTGGACACCGGTCAACGGGGGGTGAAGCGCTGCGCGCCGTCGAGGCGAACGACCTCCCCGTTGAGGTAGCGGTTTGTCAACATGCCGAGCGCGAGATCCGCGAACTCCGATGTTCTACCAAGCCGCTTCGGAAAGGGAACGTTGGAGCGGAACTTCTGCAGTGCCTGCTCGCCGACGGTTTCCATCATCGCTGTCTGCATGGTGCCAGGGGCGATCGTGTTGAGTCGAATGCCGAAGGTGCCGAGGTCGCGGGCACCGGCCAGCGTCAGTCCGATGACGCCGGCCTTCGCCGCCGCATAGGCGCTCTGACCGATCTGACCCTCGTACCCAGCGATCGACGCCGTTTGAACTATGGCACCGCGCTCGCCGTCGTCGTCCGGATCATTGGTGGCCATGTGCGCGCTGACCAGTCGCAGAACGTTGTAGGTTCCGGTGAGATACAGGTCCAGCGTCTTGGTGAATCCGTCGAGAGAGGCCGGGGAACCGTCCCGCTGGACGATGCGCTCGGCAACGCCCCATCCGCCGTGGGCAAGGACGGCGGAACGCAGGTGGCCGAGACGGGACGCGGCCTCGATCGCCGCCGAGACGCTGTCGGAATCGGTGACGTCGGTGCGTGCGTACACCACGGAACCGCCGAGCTCGTCTGCCAATTCACGGGACCGGTCGTCGGCGAGGTCGGCGATGACCACTGCTGCGCCGCGCTCGTGCAGTCGACGGACCACCGCCTCGCCCAGGCCCCCGGCGCCACCGGTGACGATGGCAGCGGTGCCGGACAGATTCATCGAGGTCATGGTCCCTCCCTTCGTCTCGATTCGACCGGGTGAGGATCGCGGTCGAGCCACGACGCCCTCAATAAGACAAACTATCTACCGGATTAACTTCGGTCAAGGCAAGCGGCAGAGACCTTCCGGAACCCGGGCATCGTCCACGACGAGGTCACGCACCGGGCGTGGGAGGCGCACGGTGCGTGACAGGGTCGGGCGCGGAAGGGGCGGACGTGTGGGTGACCGACGGCGACGCGGTTCCGGTGTCGATGTCTTCCGGTGACTACCGGAACTTCGACCGGCCCCCGTCGGCGAACAGCGTGCGTCCCGTCATGTAGTCCGAGTACGGACTGCTGAGGAACACGACGATACGGCCGATGTCGTCGACGGGGTGCCCCATGCGCTTGATCGGACGCTCTAGCATCCCGTCGAGCTGCTCGTCGCTGAGACCGGCCTTGACGCGTTCCCACGCGGGTGAGGAACCCGTCGGGACGACGACGTTCACGGTGATGCCGTACCGCCCCCACTCTGTTGCGACCGCCTTCGTCAGGCCACGAACCGCTTCCTTCGCAGCCGCATAGGTGGCCATGGTAGCGCCACCCTCGGTGCCCGCGTTCGAGCCGAAATTGACTACTTTTCCGCCTCTTTCGCGGAGGTGCGGGAAACATGCCTGCATGCAGTTGAACGTTCCGAGAACCGAGGACCGATAGGCATCGAGGAGGTCGTCGGAGGTGGCGTCTTCGAAGGGCACGAATCGGAGGGTCATCGCGTTGTTGACGAGTATGTCGAGCCTGCCGAACTCGGACACAGTGGTGGCCACGGCGGCGTCGACCGCAGTGCGGTCTCGGACATCGCAGGCGACGGCCAGGGCGGAGCGGCCGGCCGCGGTGAGGTCGTCGGCCACCTTCCGTGCGTTGGCGGGCGAGATGTCGGCGATCACCACGGCTGCGCCGTCCGCGGCCAGTGCGTGAGCGGTTCCTTCACCCAGGCCCTGCCCCGCACCCGTGATCAAGGCGACCTTGTTATCCAGTAAACCCATTGTGATTCCTCTAGATTCGTCGTTGTGACGTGGTCATGGATGCCTGAGCCGCAGGGCGGCGCGTATCGGTACGTCGAGGTTCCGTTATCCCAGATGCGTCAGCTACCCGCTGCGTTCGGTCGGGCGTTTCCGGCATTGGCAAGGTCAAAGTCGCTCTTGTATGCCATGACCCAGTCGGCGAAGGCAGCTGCGGCCATCCGGCCGATGTCCCCGGCAGCAATCAGGTCCAGGCGGCTTTCGAGTGCCATTGCGGTGACGATCGTTCCCGTGGACAAGGGGGATACATAGGACTTCGGTGGTAGGAAGTTGTCCATCATGAAGGCGGGTTCGAGGATAGCCCGGTGAGTCAGCGAGCCAGACCTGACCAGATCGTTGGCGGCGGCCTTGATGGTCCAGTAGGCTGGCCACCCTCGGCCCTCATTCCATTGGTGAACGCTGCGTGGTCACCTGCTCATGCCACCGAGGTATGGATAAACGTCTCCACCTTCGGGGGGCGGCCGCCTGTACCTGGTTCGCGGCGGCACGTTCTCGCTGTCGGGATCCTCACGATGTACTGGCACCTGCATCGCGAAGACGCTGTGCACACCGTCCCCCGCAGCCCGGATGGCCCGGATGTCGTCGAAGCTTCCTTCGCGCAACTGGAGGCCCCTGTCCGACAGCGCGCGGGCGCAACAGCAGGATTTCTGACAAGTGCTCGCACGGTTCCTCCCGCATCAAGCAGCGCAGCGAGGACCGACCTTGAGCCCCGGTGGCCCCGGTGACCAAAATTGTTCGAATTGTCCATTCGTCCTCCTCTCGCATGATCCGATCGGTTCGGTCAGGAGGTCGGGGGCAGTCCGAAGCCGGGCACCAGCCTGCGGTGCGTGTCCTGCAGTCCGGCGATGTAGGCGTCGGGATCGGTCGCCCGCAGGGCATACTCCTCCATTACGGGGGGGGTAGGTGGTCGAGAGGAAGCGGTCACTCTCGATGAGATCGATCAGCATCGTCGCGGCGGCCTCCGATGTCACCGCGGTGCGGACGGACTCCCGCACGTATTCGTTGTCGTCCGCATGAGCAATGAGCATCGGGGTGAGCATGCCCTTCGGGCAGAAGCAACTGGTGATCACCCCTCGCGGACCGTAGGTCATGGCCATCCACTCGGCGAGGGCGAGTTCGGCGTGCTTGGAGGCCGCGTAGGCGGCAGACATGGGGTTGGTTGTCAGCGCGTTGGCCGAGGCGACCATGGCGAAGTGTCCTTCACCGCGCTCGATCCAGGCGGGAAGCAGGGCGCGGGTGGCGTACACGACTCCCATGACGTGCACATCCCACATCCGCTGCCAGATGCCGTCATCGCTGAAGGGGGTGGTCTGCGCGCCGATCCCGGCGTTGTGCACCCAGATGTCGACGCCACCGAGTTGATCGACGGCGGCGCGGATCTGAGCCTCGTCGGTGACATCGGCGGTGATCGGCATCCCGCCGACCTCGGCAGCGATTTTCTCCGCCGCCTCGGCGTTGAGATCGATCACCCCGATGCGCGCGGCGCCTCGTTCACGGGCGATGCGGCAGGCCTGCGCGCCCAGTCCTGCTCCGCCGCCGGTGATCGCGACTATGCGACCGGTCAACTTCATTTCGATTCCTTCACTGGTGGGGACGTTTGGACTGATTCCGTGATCCGAGGCTCACTGTGACCACTGTGGGTGCCGAAACAGCGGTGGGCGCCCTCGAAAGCCTGGGTGCCCACCACATGATCAGCGTGCGGCGCCCTGCGCTTCGAAGGCCGCACGCTCGGGCACATCCGGGCCCGCGTCGGTACCTGCGGTCTGCAGGTGCGGAGTCGACGCACTGCCGAGCTCCCCGTCCGGGTAGAACTGCATGGCCCACTTGCGAATTGCACGGAAGCCCTTGCCCTCGGCCGTGGCCAGCGCCGGCGGGTCGGAGTACTTCTGGTGCTTCCAGATGACGATATCGGCCTCGAACTGGTTGTTGGCGTACCGTTGCCGCCGCTCCAGCGATGCGGGCTGATGGGGCGAGTCATCGCCGGGGATCCGATCCAGCCAGACCGACGAGCGGATGTCCGAGGTCTCCTCGTCGACCGGAGTCACCGTAACGATGACCCGCTGGTTATCCGGGCCCTCGAATGCGGCCATGCCGATGCCGATGCCGACGTTGATCACGTGCCCGAAGCCGTGGACGGCCCCGTTCGGCGTCAGCACCGTCTTGTCCTTGGTCTCGCCGAACACCATCTTGAAGTCCACGTAGGCGATCGGGCCCTCGAACTCCTGGCGGAGGGAGACCGGAAGGTTGGCGGCGCGATGCACGAACTTGAAGTGCGCGAGGTCGACGCTGTTCTCCATCACGTACTGCGGGTGAAGTTCCAGACCGGAGTAGGCCACGGTGCCCTCAGGGTAGGTGAGGTAGTAGTCCGCGGCGGTTCGGCCGTCCTCGTAAGCCTCGAACACATCCGGAACGTCGAAGTGCGGGTCTCGGCCCTCGAGGTCGTGCCATATGTAGACACTCTCGTTCTTCTCGACCACCGGCCACGTCCGCATTCGCCGGGTCGGGTTCGGGCGATCTTGGTATGGGATGCAGACGTTACGGCCCTGCCCGTTCCACTCCCAGCCGTGGAACGGGCAGACGATCCGGTCTTCCTCGACCCGGCCGCCGTGGCCGAGGTGAGCGCCCAGATGCTCGCAGTACGCGTCCATCACCGTCAGAGCCCCGGTGGTAGACCGCCAGGCGACCATCTCCTGACCGAAGTATTTCATCCGATGGACCTGGCCGGGCTCGATCTCGGCAGACCAGGCGACCTGGAACCATCCGGTCGGTTTCATCGACAATGCAGGCTTTACCATGTAAATGTTCTCCTCTCGAAACTTGTGAGAAATAGGCCTTTCACGGCCCTGCGAGACAACGACTCGCTGATCGGGGATAGGACGGTGGCGTCGAAGGGCGGCCACCACCGCGATCACGGATCTATCGCGTCGGGCGCCAGTCCGGTGCTTCGACGAGCCTGTCCCACGCGTTCTCGGGAAGTCCCTTTTCCCGGAGCTTGTATTTCTGCACCTTGCTGGTCGGCGTCATCGGCAACTCCTCGACCTGGTGGACGTAGCGTGGGACGAAGAAGTACGGAGCGTGTTCGTCGATGTAGCGGCACAGTGCGAGCGGGTCGATCGTCGTCCCGGGCTCCGGGAGCACGTAGAGCAGCAACTCGTACTCGTGCAGTTGGGATGCGTACTCGATGTCGGTGGGCCGGACACCCACCGCGGCGGTGTCCAGGACACCGGGGAAGCCTCGCGCAATGTGCTCGACCTCGAAGGAGGACAGGTTCCGGCCCTTGAACCGTAGCGAGTCCTTCTTGCGGTCGACGAAGAACATCTCGCCGTCCGCGTCCTTTCGCCCCAGGTCGCCGGTGTGGTACCACAGATTGCGAAAGGCCTCGGCGGTCTTGTCGGGTGCGCGGAAGTAGCCGTTGAAGATGGTGAAAGGCTGGCGCGGCCGGATGCAGAACTCACCGACCTCGTCGATATCGACCTCCCGATCGTGTGCATCGAGGAGCGCCGTCTCGACCAGATCGTCCGGCTTCGGGGCGCCGCAGGCACCGGACTTCAGGCCCCAGTCGTCCCGGTACATGACCGCGCCCAGGACCTCGCTCTGCCCGTAGCCGGAGAAGACGGTCTCGATACCCCAGCGTTTCTTCGCCACCTCGATCAGATCCGGCACCGGCGGATTCATCACCAGGCTGCGGAGGGTGTTATCGCGTTCCATCGCACTCGGCTCCTGCTGGGACAGGAACACATGCATCGTGCCCAGCATCATGGTGTGGTGCGCGTCGTAGAACTTGATGCGATTCCAGTAGTCGCGCACCGAGAAGCGCTTGTCGATGCCCGCCTTCGCTCCGGTGACCAGCGCCGCGTAGACGTTCATCGACCAGCCGCTGGAGTTGTACATCGGGACGCAACCGTAGAAATTCTCGCCTTCGCGCACGCCGCCACGAATGTCATTGTGGTGCAGGGCATGGGCGATCCAGGCGTTGTGCGGCTGCTCGACGCCCTTGGAGCGGCCCGTGGTCCCGGAGGTCCACAGGATCGAGTTGGTGTCACCGTAGGACCAGTCCGGGGTGGTCGCGATCCCGGCATGCTCAGCGAAATCGACCAGCCGGTGCACGGTGACACCCGAGAGTCGGGTGTCGAGGTCGGCCGGAAGATCGCCGTTCACGACCAGATGATCGAAATTCGTCGCGGCCAGGCTCGTGATCGTGGGCAGCAGGTGGGCGTCGACGACCAGAACGCGGGATCGGATGTCCTGCAACAGCTCTTGCAGCCACTCGCCGCGGTATTCGGTGCTGACCGGCGACCAGATCGCGCCGGCCTGGTTGGCTCCGAAGGCGGTGATCGCCATCTCGGGCGAGTTGTCCATGAACATGGCGACTGTGTCACCCCGACCGACCCCGAGGTCGGACAGCGCTCCTGCGTAACGCCGGGATCGTTCCCACACCTCGCTGTAACTGTGGGTGCCGTGTTCTCCGGCCAGGAAGATCTGGTCCGGTACGGCCTCCGCTTGTCGGCGCAGGACGGTGGTGACTACCCGCTCGTCTGGGTCGGTGAGGTTGACAAGGTGCATGGGGGCGAGCCTCTCGCAGGGAAGGATCTTGAAGGTGGGAGGTTAGGAACGTGGCTCAGCCGATCGGGAGCTGATGCTGCCGCGCAGTCCGAGGCCGAGGAACGCGATGATTACCCACGCGGCCAACAGGACCCAGCCGATGATGCCAGCGCCGTATGCGTGGAGCGCGGCCGCGACGGTGAAGGGGAAGACGATGCTCCACAGTCGGCCGGAGGAATACGCCACGCCGGCACCGGTCGAGCGTAGTGCCGAGGGGTACTCGTCCATCATTGCAGCATTCAACACTGGCGAGAACCAGGCGATCAACACGAAGTGGACGAAGGCCATCACCGCGATGACTCCGGCCGCCGGCACGATGCCGAAGAGCAGGCCAACGATGCCCGCGACCACTGCGACGCCGAAGAACTGGGCCTTACGAGGCAGCCGGTCGGCGAACGCGAAGGCGAGGAGCATGCCCACCGGGGCACCGACGATGGCGACCATGGTGATGGTGAGTAGCGTCTCGCTGTCGAATCCCCGCATTTGCAGGATGGTCGCCAGCCAGACCGAGAACACTTGGGTAACAGTCGAATACACGATCCAGATCGCCATCAGGATGATGGTTGGCCGGAGCAACTTTCCACGGAAGGCTGCGCGCCAGCCACTGCCCTGGACCGATTCCTCCTCCGCGGCGACCTCGGCCAAACTGTGCTTGACCACCGCTGGGGGGAGGGCGGTGCCGACGGCCTGCTCGACACCGCGCTCGAGCCGTTGAAGCTCTCGCTCGGCATCCTCAGGACGGCCTCGGGAGAGCAACCACAGCGGCGACTCGGGGAGGCGGAACAGCAGGCCGAGGGCGAGCAGGCCAAGGCCACCGATGGCGAACAGCCAACGCCAGGCGTGGGGGTCCAGCGGAATGATGGTCCGGCCCAGGATCGCCACCGCGGCGCCGCCGATACCGCCGAAGAAGGCGGTCAGGGCGACACGTGAGCCGCGGCGGTGGACGGGCGAGACCTCAACCAGGTAGGTCATCGCCACGACGAAGATGATGCCCATACCGATCGCGGTCACCAGGCGGAGGACGCCGAAGGCGATCAGGCCGCTGGCGAAGACGTGGGCGAGCGAGCCCAGAGACGCCAGGACGAGGCCCACTCGCAGGATGGGCAGCCGGCCGTGCCGGTCGGCCACTCGGCCACCGATCAGCGCGCCGATCAGCATGCCGGTGAAGGTCACGGAGACCAGGGTCGCGATGTTGTTGAGCGAGAAGCCCTCCGCGGCTCGCATCGCTGGGGCCACGATTCCGAAGGCCGACTGGTCATAGAGGTCGAAGAAGTAGGCGGCCGCGGTAGCGACCATGATGCGCAGCGCAATGCCCTTGGCGGGGAGCCGGGACAGGCGTGCGGCAATGGAGGCTGCATCCAGCGAGGCTGGAACGGTCTCGCTGGTGGGGGTACTCGACATTGATCGCTCCAGTGGGTGAGGTAACCGAAGAGTGCAGGGGTTGCCAAAAAGGGCGCACGTTCTCGTGACAAAACGCGCGTCCTCGAGCGGTGTCTGCATCGACTCGAAGTGGCGGAGGCCGGGTGGATTCGGTCGAATCCACGAACCGGATCTAGTCACATCACTCCAAGCGATGTGATCTACGCTACTGACTTGACAGCTATGTCGCAAGTGCAACATGGTTGTCACCATGACTGAATACCAACCACTGGCAGGCATCAAGGTCCTCGATCTGGGGATTCTCATTCCTGCGGCATTGACCTCCGGAAAGCTCGCTGCCCTCGGCGCCGATGTGGTGAAGGTTGAGCAGCCGCCCGCCGGCGACCGCATCCGCAAAATCCCCCCGTTCGCTCCCGACGGCGGCAGCCCCCAGCACATGAGCCAGAACTGGGGTAAGCGGTCGATCGCGCTGGACGTCCGGGACCAGACGGACCGGGAGACCCTCATCGCCCTGGTGCGGGCAGCGGATGTCGTCGTCGAGAACCAGCTCGCCGGTTTCTGGCTGGAGGCGGGAGTCGACTTCGCCGAGCTCCGGAAGGAGCGACCGGAGTTGGTGATCTGCTCGATCTCCGGGTTCGGGCAAACCGGCCCCTGGGCGGGCCTGCCCGCACACGGCCTCAATGTCGACGCCCTCGCGGACGGGATCAACCTCGTCTGGGAGGACGGCAGGCCGCACCGCGGCTGGGCCTTCACCTCTTGGGGCAACGAGCTCGGTGCACTGTCGGCGGTGGCCGGTACGTGTGCGGCGATCGCGTCCGTCCGGGCCGGTGGCGAGGGTGCCTGGGTCGACGTATCCTGCTGGGATGCCCTGGTCGAGACCCATCGCACCGAGATCGCGATGACGCACCGCACCGGCAAGGCATTCTCCTATCGGGACACTCCGCGGCAAGCGCTCTACACCACCTACCTGTCCTCGGACGGAGTGCCGATCCTCATCGGCGCGCTCGAGCATAAGTTCTGGAAGCGTTTCTGTGCGGGCATCGACCGGGAAGACCTGGTGTCCCACCACGAGGGCGGCGAACTCGAATACGGCGACGCGGATACGGCCCTCGAAGCAGAGCTCGAGACCGTGTTCGCAAAGGAGGACGCGGCGACCTGGATGGAGCGCTTCCGAACCTGGGACGTGCCGGGCGGACCAGTGCTCGATGTCCAGGGCTTCATGGCAAGCGACCACTTCGCCGCCCGCGAGATCATGTCCGGTCCGGAGGGGGAGTGGCCCACCGTGGCCACCGCGATCCGATGGCATCACACCGGAACACGGGCCGGCGACAGCCTGACCCCCCCGCCGGACTTCAATGTGCACGCAGATGCGGTCCGCCGTGACTGGCTCGGCTGAGCCCGCCGAGCCCCGAGACCTCGGCCGTTCGTCAGCGCGCACGGAGCTGATGAGGGCCGAGGTCCGGCGGGTCGCCGCGGAGGTGTTCGCCACCCGCGGGTCCGACGCGACCGGGCTGCAGGACGTCGCGGACAGGATGGGGATCAGCAGATCCGCCCTGTACCGCTACTTTCCGAGCCGCGACGCCTTGGTAAGTGAGATTGTCGCCGAGCACGCCGAGCGGGCGGCGAAGATCATGGCCGAGACCATTCCTGACAGCTCGCCCGAGGTGCGGCTGCACGACCTGGTCCGGAGCCTCGCATCCTTCGCGATAGAGCACCCACAGACGACGCGGATGGTCGACACCATCTGGCCAGTGCTTCCGGAGGCCGCCCAGACGATCGTGCGAGACTTCAACCGGTCGTTCTTCGCCTCGCTGCGCGGCGTCATCGTAGTCGGAATCGAGACCGGGGTCTTCCGAGACGTCGATCCCGGCGTGGCGGCGCAGACGATGGCCTCGGTGACACGTTCGCTGGCAATCTGGTTCGACGCCGACGGCCGACTCAGCGCGGAGCAGGTCGCCGAACAGATCGCTTCGATCGCGGTGGCCGGGTTGCTCGCTCCGTCGGCCGCGACGTCGGCGGTGCTCGGTTCGGCGCAACGGGCAGCGACGGCGGTCCGATCCGAACTGGACCGACTTGAGCGGATTCTCGGGCGGACGAGGCCCGTCGACGACGCGTAACGAAGGGCGAGCGGTCGGCACGAGAATCATCGTTTTCGCACCGACCGCTCATTCGTGGATCCGGCAAGCAGCTGTTCCGCGAAGGACAGCACGCGCAAATGGTACGAGCGCGCGCGGAACCCCAGGGAAAGATTGTGTCCCGAGCCCGGAACCATGAACAGCTCCGATCCGGGACGCCGTAGGATCTCTGCGGCCCGCGTGAAAACCGCTGCGGCGGATGCCATTGTAGATTCCAGTTCGGCCACCGCGAACTGCACCGGAACATGCGCTTCCGAGAGTAGCTCCGCCAGCAATTCGGGCGCGTTCGCCGCATCCGCCATCTCGCCGGACGGCACCCGGGAGACGACCTCATGGAGCTGCTCGCGCAGCTGCGGCGGATAACTCCCCTCCGGTCCGAGCCAGTCACCCGGGTCGCGCAGGGCGCCCGGTGGCCGCCGGATGGTCATTCCGCTGGCGTCGACGGTGGCATGCAGGGCGCGCTGCTCCGCGGTGTACACCAGTGGCGCGCCGCCGACGGCGACGCCGAGCAGTCGGATGTCCCCGGGTTCCCGCTCGATCTGACGGGCGAGTTGAAGTGCGGTGATGGCTCCCAACGAGTGACCGACGAGGAGCATGGGGGCGCCGGCGGCGAGCCGAGCTACCACGTCTCGCAGCAGCCCGGCCTGCGCAGCAAGGTCCAGTCGGCGCGTCTGGAGGCTGGTCGATGCCCCATACCCGGGGCGATCCAGCGAGACCGCGCGCCAACCGGTAGCGGCGGCGAGCGCGAGGAGAGAGGACTCCGGGCACACCGGCGAGTCGAAGTACGCCGCACCGGATCCGCCGCCGTGCAGGGCGACGAGCAGCCCGTTGGATGAGCCCGCCGGCTCGGCGGAGATGCCGGACAGTGTGCCGTACTCGGTGTCGATGCGAATCGGTTGTGGAGGGTCGCCGACGCGGCCCGAGGGGGTGAGGTTAATGGTCACGGGGCGCCCACTGCAGGGTCGGTAAAGGACGACACGCTAGTTACCGTACCACTGTGGACCTATATATAATAGGACATCAAAGCTATTTGGGTCCAATCGCTTCCGTGATGTGGTGCTCGGCGAACCGGACCGGCTGGTCGGCTGTCCGCGCTCGACGGGAGGAGCGTTGGGAAACATCTGCGCGCCAACGACGTCGCGGTCGTCACCGGCGCGGCCAGTGGCATCAGGCCGGCGGCTCGCCCGAGCATGCTGCGCGCAAGGGTGGAGTTCGGAGCCGCCGGGTCTACGGACACGGATTCGCCAATTCTCTTGTGTGGCAACGGTGACTCGTCGCCGATATCTCTTCGAATTACTAGACCACTCTGGTACATTTTACCCCGAGACCGAGACTGGTACGGAGAACCACTAGGAGATGGCCATGAGCGTGACAGCAAGGTCCCAGCGGTTGCGGGTCGCAGACGTCGTGCACGAGACGCCGGAGGCCGTGTCGATCCTGTTCGAGGAAGGTCGTCAGGCCCTCGACTATCTTCCCGGTCAGTTCCTGGTGCTGCGGGTGCCGAGTGCGCGGACGGGCTCGGTTGCCAGGTGCTACTCGCTCGCCAGCTCGCCCCACCGTGGCGAGCCCGCCCGGGTGATCGTCAAGCGCACGCCCGACGGCTATGCGTCGAACTGGTTGTGCGACAACATAGCCAGCGGAGACGAGTTGGACGTGCTTCTTCCGTCTGGTGTGTTCACCCCGAGTTCGCTGGATGCAAACCTGCTGTTGTTCGCGGCGGGCAGCGGCATCACTCCGATCCTGTCGATCGCGAAGTCCGTGCTCAGCGAGGGCGGCGGCGCCGTCGAACTCTTCTATGCGAACAGGGACGAGTCGTCGGTTATTGCGGCCGCCGAGTTACGAGCGCTCGAGGCCGAGTTTCCCGAACGCCTCGTGGTGCACCACTGGCTGGAGTCCGTTCAGGGGCTTCCTCGGTCGCACGCGCTGGCCCGGATCGCCCAGTCGTTCCCGGATCGGGAGGCGTACACCTGTGGCCCGGGCCCCTTCATGGAGGCAGTCCGTGCGGCCTGGACTGCGGCGGGACGCGACCGGTCCGCTCTGCATTTGGAGGTGTTCACCTCCCTCAGCGGCGACCCCTTCGAGGAGCTGGCGGTCGTCGAGGAGATCGAGGGTGGCGAGACGGTGCCGCTCGAAGTGAGCGTCGACGGCGAGACCCACGACCTGCAGTGGCCGAAGGGCGTCACGCTGGTCGACTTCCTGCTGGCACGGGGTATCGACGTTCCCTACCTCTGCCGCGACGGCGAGTGCGGAACCTGTCTGGCAACCTGTTCGTCGGGGCAGGTGACGATGGTCGGTAACAATCTGCTGGAGCCGGAGGACGTTGCGAACGGTGATGTGCTGGCCTGCCAGTTGGTATGCGCCGGGGATAGACCCGTCAAGGTTGTATTCTGACGCGGCGCTGGAGGGACTCGAGTCGGAGGTGCAATGACGGGCGAAGCGGGGCTGCGGGACGCCGCGCACCCTCGGGTGGGACGGCCGCGTGATTCCTCGCTGGAGGAGCGACTGCTGCGGGCGGCTCGCGCGGAGTTGACGGACCGAGGTGTCGACGGCTTCAGCATGCGCAGCGTGGCAAAACGGGCCGGCGTGGCGCGATCGAGTCTGCTGTTGCGCTGGACCGAGGCGGAGGCGCTGATCGTCGACGCGATCGACGCGATCGTCCTGCCGGAGATTCCGGACTTGCCCGGCACCCTCCGGGGGGACCTGCTGGTGCTGCTAGGCGTTATCGCCGATCAGATGGGGACCGAGACAATGGACCTGCAGATGCGGGTGATGGCTGATGCGAGCTCGAACCCCGGATTGCTGGCTCGTTTCCAGGAGCGGTTGCTGCACCCCACTGCGCGGCGGTTCGCGGAGGTCCTTCAGGCGGCGGTCGACCGTGGTGAACTCGCGGCCGACGTCGATCAGGCACTCTTAGCGGACAGCCTGGTCGGGATTGTGTACATACGGACAATGGCCTCGCCGAAACGCAGGCCGCCGGGTCCGCAGGCGCGACGAACGCTGATCGACCGGATGCTTCGGATGGTGCAGCGCTGAGCCGGATTACGCGCCGGGCGAGTTAGGCGTCCAGCGGTCAGATCCGCCCGAGGCGGGGCCATCACGCGCGGGGCGCGCTCAATCGGTCAAACCGAGCAGATCGATGGCGGCAGCCACGATCGCGCTGGGGTCATCCTCGCCGGTGGAGCGCGCCCAGCAATTCCACCCAGTTGCGGCCGCGGCGGACACGGCCGCAGCCAGAACGGTTGGCCGCAGGTCTGAGGCAGCGACATCCATTCGTCGGGCCAGCTCAGCGACCACCGAGGTATCGGTGATCGTCTCGCCGAGGTCCTTGGCCCAGACGGCGGTCGTGGTCGCCAGGAGCCGTTCGAGTGCGTGAACCTTGGGCCGTTCGCTCTCGGGAACGTGCGAGCTCTCAAGGTAGGCGCCGCGCAGGGCAACGAGTGGGGATTCGTCGCTCGGCCGCGCCTCGAACAACCGCATAAACCTCGCTGAGAGCGAGTGGCGATATCGACGTAGTACTGCCTCTTTGGACGGGAAGTATCGAAAGAACGACCGCTCTGACATCCCAGCGGCGGCGGCCACCTCTTCGACGGACACCGCGTCGTAACCGCGGTCGAGGAAGAGGTGCAGGGCGATCCGGGCCAGGTCATCCTGTACCCACTGTCGGCGGAGCGCGCGCAAGTTTTGCGGCATTGACTGATCGGTCTGCGAGCCGTCGGGTCGATCGCCGGCGGCGGACTGCAGATCGGACGTCAGGTCATCGCGCTGCATTGTCCTCGTCACTTCCCTTCGCGGTTGCTTGGCGGCAAGTCGCAAGTCTGTCATTGATCGTCGGTGGGGAGGACCGGCGAATCACTTGACTCGATGTCATACACACAATAATGTCAGCCTCTGTCAACTTGTGTCAGTCACTGTCAGCGGCTGGCAGTCACTGTCAAATGAAATCTTTCTGGAGGTCCGGTGTCGGCTTCGAGTGGAACCACTGAGGACGCGGTCGTGATGGATGATCCCCAACTCGATCTGGCGGCCCTGTCCGCCTGGGCGGGCGATGCGCTGGGCGTTGCGTCCGAGCCCATCAGTGCGACGCGGATTGGCGCGGCGACCGGTATCGCCAATGCGCTGTACGAGTTGCGGCGCGGCGGCGATGTCTTTGTTCTCCGTCGTCCGCCCGCGGTGCTGAATGACAAGAGCGCGGGCGACATGGTCCGGGAGTGGCGAATCCTCCAGGCGCTGGAGGGCACGCCGGTGCCGCACCCCACGCCGCGGCTGCTCTGCGAGGATGCTGGAGTCATCGGAGCCCCGTTCCTGGTCATGGACAAGGTCGACGGCTTCACGCCCGGCTACGAGCTGGCCGAGCCGTTCCATTCGGATCCGAGCTTGCGGCGTGGTCTCGCCGAGGGATACGTCGACGGTCTGGTCGAGCTGGCCGCGGTCGACTGGCAAGCCCGCGGGCTCGACGGGCTCGGAAAGCCGGAAGGATTTCTGGAGCGGCAGGTGTCACGCTGGCTCGCGCAGCTGGATCGGTACCGGACCCGAGACCTGCCTGAACTGGACTTCGTCACGGACTGGCTCGAGCACAATCGGCCGACGATGAGTCCCGCCGCGATCCTGCACGGCGACTACAGTCCGTTCAACGTCATGGTCGCGCCGGAACCGCCTGCCCGGCTGGCGGCGATCATCGACTGGGACACGGGCACCATCGGCGACCCGTTGCTCGACATCGGTCACCTTCTGGCTCGCTGGACAAACCCCGGCGAGGAGCCGGTCCTCACTTTGCAGGCCGGCGGTGTCGATCACTACCCCACTCGCGCCGAGTTGGCGGCCCGGTACGCGGAGCGCTCCGGCCGAGATCTGTCGGCTCTGCCGTACTACCAGTGCCTGGCGCTGTTCAAGCTCGCGGTCATCCTCGAGGGTCGCGTCGCCCGGGCGGCG
This sequence comes from Rhodococcus sp. NPDC127593, assembly GCF_042671975.1. Lineage (NCBI taxonomy): Bacteria > Bacillati > Actinomycetota > Actinomycetes > Mycobacteriales > Nocardiaceae > Rhodococcus > Rhodococcus sp. NPDC127593. Next base: position 64,098 of record NZ_JBHXWI010000039.1, read on the forward strand.
GCGAACGGGGTTCCCGACAAGGACAACACCATGGCGCCGCTGGTGGAGCGCCTCATGGTTGCCGCTGCGGAGTTCGCCCGCGAAGAAAGGATCTGAGATGAATGAGTTGGCGGGAAAGGTTGCGATTGTCACCGGCGGCAGCCGGGGGATCGGCCGTGCGATCGTCGAGGGGTTCGCCGCCGCAGGCGCGGATGTCGTGATCGCCAGTCGCAAGCTCGACGCATGCGCAATCGCGGCTGAGCAGATCGCCGACAAATTCGGGGTCCGCACACTTCCGGTCGCTTATCAAGCCGCGAATTGGGAGGAATCCGACCACCTCGCCGAGACGATCGACCGCGAGTTCGGCCGATGTGACGTGCTCGTCAACAACGCGGGCATGACCCCGCGCTATCCGGATCTTCTGTCCATCGACGAGTCCTACTACGACAAGGTCGCCGGGGTGAACCTCAAGGGTCCGTTCCGGCTGTCGGTTCTGCTGGCCGAGCAAATGAAGGCAGGCGGCGGTGGCTCGATCATCAATATCAGCACTATTGGAACGCTCCGGCCCGGAACCGACGAGCTGGTCTATGCCTGTGCGAAGGCCGGACTCAACGCGCTGACCGTCGGTCTCTCGGGTGCATACGGGCCCACAGTCCGAGTCAATGCCCTGCTACCGGGGCCGGTCGCCACCGACATTTCGGCCGGGTGGAGCGAGGAGCTTCGCGCCCGCGCGGTAGAGGGGATGCCCCTGGCTCGGATGGGCACCCCGGAGGACTTCGTAGGACCGGCCCTCTGGCTGGCCACACCGGCATCGGCCTTCGTTACCGGGACCCTGATTCGGGTCGACGGCGGCCTCTACCGACAGAACCCCTGACAAGGAGTAGTGCAAGTATGTGGAATTTCAGCACGGAACCTGAGTTCGAAGAGCAGCTGGAGTGGATGCGGCGTTTCGTGGTTGAGGAGGTCGCCCCTCTCGACCTGCTGTGGCCGCACGATCACCATCGGACGCCTCCAAAGTGGCTCAAGGAGGTCATCGACCCGCTCAAGGACGAGGTCCGCAAGCGTGGGCTGTGGGCCTGTCACCTGGGCCCGGAGCTCGGCGGCCAGGGCTTTGGTCAGGTGAAGCTCAGCCTGATGAACGAGATCCTCGCCCCCTACCAGTGGGCACCGACCATTTTCGGGGTGCAGGGGCCGGACACCGGCAATGCTGAAGTCATCGCGCACTACGGCACCCAGGAGCAGAAGGACCAGTACCTCCAGCCGCTCCTCGATGGTGAGCTGTTCTCCGCCTTCTCGATGACCGAGCCCCAGGGCGGTTCGGATCCCACAGGATTCCGCTGCCGGGCAGAGCGAGATGGCGACGGCTGGGTAATCAACGGCGAGAAGTTCTTCACCTCGAACTCCGAGGAAGCCGCCTTCCTCGTGCTGCTGGCCGTGACGGATCCCGAGGCATCGACCTACAAGCGCATGTCGATGTTCCTCGTCCCGCGGGATACCCCGGGAATCGAGACGGTTCGCCGCACACAGTTCATGGGTGAAGCCGAAGACGCGATGGATCACGCACTGGTTCGCTACACGAACGTCCGGGTTCCCGCTGAGGGTCTACTCGGTGAGCCCGGCCAGGGCTTCGAGATTGCACAGACCCGGCTCTCAGGTGGTCGCATCCACCACGCCATGCGTGGTGTCGGCCAGGCACGCTACGCCTTCGACATGGGCTGCGAGCGAGTGCTGAGCCGGATCAGCCGTGGCTCCCAACTGGGGGACTTCCAACTGGTGCAGCAGGCGATCATGGAAAGCTACGCCCAAATCGAACAGTTCCGGCTGTTCGTCCTTCGGACCGCATGGATGATCGACCAGGGGCATGGCTACAGCAAGGACATCCGACGCGACATCGCCGTCGCAAAGGTGCTGTCTGCCCGTGTGGTGCGCGATGTAGTCGAGCGTGCGATGCACCTGCACGGTGCGTTGGGGGTCTCCAACGAAATGCCGTTCGGTGAGTTGTGGGCTCTGGCAGCTGCGTACGGAATCTGGGACGGCCCCACCGAGGTGCACACGATCACAGCGGCTCGCCTGATTCTTCAGGACCATGAGCCGGCGCCGGGCGACTACCCGACCGAGTGGTTGCCTGCACGGGTCGAGGCCGCGCGTGCCAAGCACGCCACAGCACTCGCGGCGCAAGCTGCCACCGAGGCCAAGGCACACGCGTAAGGCTCTCGAAGAGCAATTCACCCATGTCGACACCGGACCCAGTAAGGGTAAGTGTTGTCGGGCCACCGCCCGAAAGCCTGTTGGCCCGACAACATTGGAGTGTTTTCAGTTACGAGGGCTCCTCCGATGTCAGCATTGACGCGCGCAGACAATGTCGCCCAATGTGCGTGGGCGTGGGTTCGGCAGATGACGATTTGCGAGTAGCATCGGATGCCAGGCGCCGAACTAAGCGGCGGTCCATCGTCGAGAAGGCCGTGCCGGAAACTCTCCGCATCAACTAGCGCGAGCCGAGACTGGGGATCCTCGCCGTGATTGCCGAGCATCTAGTGCGTCGTGGGATGAGTACCTAGGCTGCCACGGTGAGAACGACAGGCGTCCCCCGGCATAGCCCTCGCCAGGGCAGGACCTCCACGAGTCAGCAGGCTTCTTCAGTCACGATCAGAGGGGTGAAATCCCATGAACTCTCGTGAGTATCGCCAATTGCGTCAGAGGCGTCGAGCCGCTTTGCTCGCGGCCAACCGCAAACGCAATCACCGTGACATCGAAGCGGAGCGCCTCATCGAGTTCGCCATCAGGTGGGCGCCGTACGGGGGCGCGACCGAGGAGGAAATTCTTGTGCAGTTCGGAATGACGCGGCGCCGATTTATTGAGCGATTGTGGCAGGCTATCCCTGAGTCGAACTGTGTCGAAGACGAAATGAGCCGTTTGGCGCGCGCGTACCCTACCGACAAGCAAGGTTCCTCCTCCGTTCCCTCAGCAGTCGGCGATCTCTTTCATGGGCTAACAAAATAGCTGACATCCGACAGGTCCCGCGAACTTGCATCAGAATAAGAAAAATCAGGTAGGAAGACGTGTGGCACAACCGTATCGACAATGACATTCTCGACTTTGCGCTCCTCTGGGATCCGCTTGGCGGGCCAGCCCCGGACGACAATGCAATTACGTTCTCCATAGAGATGAGCGAGTGCAACCAGCGACTCCGAGGTGCTGCGAGGCTCCAGTTAGCCCACCTTCGAAAATGGACCGCTTCTCCGCAGCACATCTATGGGCCGTCGGCACATACAGTGCGCGCACAAGATTCCGCAACGCACCACAAGAGGTGACCGGCTCGTCGGTGACAACTCGACCGTTAAATGCCTTACCCCACTCCGCACTAGGAGCACAGCGGGCTCCGGCACCCCTTGCTGCAGTGGCTGGCCCGGGTGCCGGCCCGCTTCGAGACCAGGCTGCCACGGATCCCCGCACCCATATCAAGGAAGGAGCGGAATCTTGGTGGACACCGAAGTCCTGACCCGTTTCGACGGCAACCGGGCAGCGATCATCGTCGAACCGGACTTGCACGTGGTGACGTTCGCCGAGCTGGAGGCACGGTCGAACCAGATTGCGCACTACCTCCGCGAAGCAGGTCTACGTCCGGGCGATCGCATTGGCATCATGTCCGAGAACTCGGCTGAGTACCTTGAGATCGCGTGGGGAGCCCAGCGTGCGGGGCTCTACTACGTCGGGATCAACACCCATCTGACCGCCCCAGAGGTGTCCTACCTGGTCGGCGACAGCGGTGTGCACGTGCTTTTTGTGTCTGATCGCTTCGTGGACCTGGCTGAGAATGTCCTCACCGCCCCAAGCCTGCAGCCACGCCGGATCGTTATCGGTGACCGCTGCGAGGACTGGGAGTGCTATGCGGACATACTGACTAGCTACCCGACGACACCGATCGATGACGAGTGCGAGGGTGACTTCCTGCTGTACTCCTCGGGCACGACCGGACAACCCAAGGGGATCAAACGCCCGCTACCAGGTGGACCGATGGGCACCTATCCCGATCTGCCCGGCCGGTGGCTGCGGGAAACGCTCGGATTCAATCCTGGCGACGTCTACCTTTCTCCCGCACCGCTCTATCACGCTGCGCCGCTGGCATGGTCGATGTCGACCCATCGCAGCGGAGGCACGGCAGTAATTTTGCGCAAGTTCGATCCAGAGCTCTCGCTCCGGACCTTAGAGAAGCACCAGGTGACCCATGGCCAATGGGTGCCGACCATGTTTGTCCGCATGCTCAAGCTGCCCGAAACGGTGCGCTCAGGTTATGACCACTCCAGCCTGCGCCATGTGATCCACGGAGCAGCGCCGTGCCCGGTCGAGGTGAAACACCGAATGATCGAGTGGCTCGGCCCGATCCTCTACGAGTTCTACTCCAGCACGGAGGGCATGGGTGCAACCGCGATCACTTCTGAACAGTGGCTGCTTAAGCCCGGGTCCGTCGGGCTCCCAGTGATGGGAACGCCCTACATCAAGGACGAGGACGGCAATACGCTCCCAGCGGGTGAAGTCGGCACGATCTGGTTCACCGGTTGTGAGCAGTTCGAGTACCACGGAGACCCGTTGAAGACTGCGGCCAGTCGCGACTCGAGTGGTGGTGTCACGGTAGGCGACCTCGGATATCTGGATGAGGATGGTTATCTGTTTCTCAGCGATCGTCGCCCGCATCTGATCATCTCCGGTGGTGTGAACATCTATCCACAAGAGATCGAGGACGCACTCGTCCTGCATCCGCGGATTCTCGATGTCGGCGTCATCGGCCTTCCCGACCAGGAGATGGGTGAACGTTTGGTCGCGGTCGTTCAACCGGTCTCGAAGGACGATGTCGAGGGGTTAGCCGAGGATCTTCGTGCCTACGCCAAGGAACGGTTGGCCGGGTTCAAGGTCCCCCGCGAGTTTCGGATCGTCGACGAACTGCCACGGACACCAACTGGGAAGCTACGCAAGCATGAGTTGAGGGACCAAGTCATCGCCCCTGAACTCGCTGACGGCACCGTGCTGACCCAGTGGCCCAGGACCTTCGACGGAATCCGAGTAGACGTCACCGACCGTGTCGCCACACTGACACTGGACCGCGAAAAGCACCGCAACGCCTGGACCATTCCCATGGTCCGAGCTTTCAGTGATGCCCTCCGCCGCTGTGCTCACGACGATGAAATTCGAGTCGTGGTTCTCACCGGGGCTGGCGACTCGTTCTCCGTAGGCGCTGACCTTGCGGCAGGATTAGGACCCCCTTCTGAAACGGCGACGAACCCGTCAGATGTACTCCAGAACCTTTTCACACCACGTGATCTCGACAAGCCCGTCATTGCAGCGATCAACGGCGATGCGATCGGTATGGGAGTCACGCTCAGCCTCCTGTGCGACATCCGCATCGTCGCCATCGATGCGCGCCTGGCAATCCCGATGACCCGTCTCGGGGTCATTCCGGAACTGGGCTCCCACTGGACTCTTCCACGGATCGCGGGCCTAGCAGTCGCCTCAGATCTACTCCTGACGGGCAGACGCTTTTCCGGCGCGGAGGCCGAACGCCTGGGAGTATGCAGTCACGCGGTACCCAGGGGCGAGGTGCTCAAGAGGGCTCTGGAAACGGCCAGGGACATAGCGAACCACACAGCACCTCGTGCCGTCGGGCTCACCAAGCGACTCATGCTCGATAGTCTGGAGACCTCGTATGGGCCGTCGTTCGCACGAGAGTCCGACCTGTTCGTCGCCCTCGCGCTCGAACCAGATGCGACGGAAGGGGTGGACGCGTTCCTCGAGAAGCGTGCGCCGCGCTGGACTGGGAGCCTCAACCGCCCGTTGCCGCAGGTGGGCCCGTCGGACTCTTCGGAGTAGTTCGAGAAATCTGGTTTGGACACTATCTGCCGCGAGGTGAAAGCGTGGCGCCGCGTAGGCCACCCGTGGTGGTGCGCGGCCCAGACGTCAGTAACCCGCCCGGGTAGGCGGCGTGAATTCGACACCGCCGTAGTGGCGCCGTTCCCTGCTTAAACCCAGATGCACCGATCAACTGATGAGGTCGGTGTGAATGTGGTTGTGCGGCAGCGGGTGGGGTGCGGGCATGGTTGATCGTCCGACCGCTCGTGCCGGGTTGTTCCACTGGCTCTTTCGCGTCGAGGGTGGGCAGTTGTCGCGGGCGTTAGGCGATGATCGGCTGGTTTCGGCCGAACATGCAGTCGAACAGGGTGTTCCACGCGGTTTCCCACGGCCAGCGTTGTGGTAGGTGCAGCGTCAACCGGCGTGCGGAGGAGGCGATCCGTGCGGGCACCGAGACCACGGTCCGCCGGATGGTGCCGGTGGTCGCTCTGGCAAGCTTCGGGTCGTCGGTGAAGGTGCCGGCGGCGCGGGTGAGGTTGAACGCCATCACCGCGCAGACGAGCCAGGCGGCGTTCGCGGTGAACCGACCCGAGGGCAGGTGCGCCAGGGCGGAGTTCTTCAGGTCCGCGTTCACCTGCTCGACGATCGCGTGCTGACGGTGCAGCTTGTCGGCGGTGACGGTATCGAGATCCGTGGTGTCGGTGGTGGTGAAGAACGCGTGGAACCGCCAGATATCGAACAACGTGCCTTGGTCCTGGTCCTTCTTCGGCCGCAGGTCGGGGATACGCCGCACCACCAACCGCCCCGGAATCCGGTGCGCCTTGCGCTGGGAGGCGAACGCGGTGAAGTCGATTTCGGCGACCTCCGCACGCGAGATCCAGGTATCGGTGTCCTCGTCGTAGGTCGCGTCGGTGTACTCGATCGGCGTCCAGGCATCGTCGTCGTCGATCGATTCGATCGCTCGCTTGATGGTCGAGGTCAGGCGCACGGTCACCGAGACATCGGCTCCGGCTGCGATCGCGGCACCGAGGGTGGGATGACCGTAGAAGGCAGAATCGAGTCGCACCAGCACTTTCGGTGTGGACTCGGCAGCTGATTCGGTGCTGTGCGTGCGGAGTCGGTCGACGGTGGCCAGGGCGTCGGCGACGATCCGGGCGGCACCCCGCGGGGAGCCGCACGCACCCCGGCGCAGCCGCTGCCCCACGATCACCGGCGCCGCGGTGTCGGTGGTGACCGTCGCGAGCAGCGCGTTCAGCCCGCGGACCCCGGAGTACCCGTATCCGGAGCCCTGCTTGCCGTGACCGTGGACCTCGATGACCGCAAAAGTCGATATCGACCAGCACCCGTCCGGTGTCGATCCCCGCCACCACCGGGGTGCGAGCAGCGAGCCCGAGCAGGAATCGGGAGGCGACGGCGTCGAGCTGGCGGACGTGCCCGAAGGTGAACTCGCGGAGGAACGATCCCAGCGTCGACGGGGCGTAGGGGCGGTCGAAGATCGTGCCCATCGCCCCGTGCCGAAGCAACGCCAGGTCGGCGATGCTGTCGGCGCCGGCGACCATCCCGCCGACGAGGGACCCGATCTTGCGGCCGGCGTTGGCGCCTTTGTCGGTCGGCACGCTCAGGTGCTGATCGGCGAGGGTGAGCAGGCCGCTGGCCTGGGCCAATGCCATCATCGGGACCAGGCCGGCGGTCGCCACGAGATTCGGGTCGTCGAACCTGGCGGCAGCGACGGGCAGGGTGTGAGATAGTTGCATCCGCGAGATGTCCTTCTGTGTGGCTGAATCTGACCCTAGAGAAGTCTTATTCTTCCACTACGGCAGGGCATTTCGCCCTTATGACACTCTCAGGCGCTCATCCGAATCGGTGTTTCCAGGTTAAAGCCCCGGCAGATGCGTGTATCAACTATTTGTCTGCCAAACTGTCGCCGACGCGATGGTTCTAGCATCCGAGACCAGAGACTGACCTGTCGGTCACGCGCATCGGTGAATCGCGCGGTCGTCGCCGATTTCGGAGAGTATGCGGGCACCGGTCAGTTGTCCGAGTCCGGGAAAGCTGGTGATGGTCGCGGCTTCGGGATGCCGTTCGAACTGTGTGGTGGTGGCTTCGGCCAGGTCGGCGGACGTGGTGCAGGCGGCGTCGAACTGGATCAGTAGGGCGGTGAGCTGGGTGCCCGTCGCCGTTTCGACCGGCTGCGGTTGGTGCAGGCTGGCGTTGCGAAAGACGTCGATCAGCCGGTCGACGTCACGGTCGATGCAGCGTTGCGTCCGGCCTTGATGAGCAGGCGGCGCATTGGGCGCGCGTGAGCCGCGCTGCGAGCGTCGGGGTGGGTACGGCGGACAGGACCGTTCGGCCGCGTCGCACCGGGCCAAACCGCCGCTGGGCAGGTCGGCGAACGTAACGAGTGCGGCGGGGTAGTAATCATTGAGCAGGTCGCGGATCTGATTGCCGAGTTGTACGGCGCGGCCAGACGGCGTCTTGTTGCGCGCGAGCGAGTAGGCGATTTGCTTGGGCGAGTTCGCTGTCGTCGGGGTAGTGGTCGGTGCGCCTCGATGTCGGTGCGCAGAATGTTGGCGAGCAGGGCTGCATCGGTTGCGTCGGCTTTCGCGCCGGACACCGCGTGCCGGGTGCGGTACCGGGAGGCGGCCAGCGGGTTGATCGGGTAGACCTTCCGGCCGGTCGCGTGCAGCGCCGCGACCCACACCCCGCGATCGGTTTCGCTGGCGACTGGGATCGTGTCGGTGGCGGTGTCTCCGGCCTCGGCGAGCAGGGCCAGCAGTTGGGTGAAGCCGGCCGCGTCGTTGTCGACACGGCGTCGCGCTGTGACGCGTCCGTCTGCGTCGACAATCGCGATGTTGTGATGATTGGTGGCCCAGTCGATTCCGCAGTACTGTCGCACTTGTACTCCCTTCTGTCGGTGATGTGCGCACGAGCCTGGTGTGGGGTCACGCAGTCCCTAATCGCGGGACTCAAGGTCCGTCATCTCACTAGCCGGTGACTCCACCGCGTCGCAGGACCTCATGCTGCCGTAGAGCTCAAAGCTCGGGAACGTCGGTGGGAGGTGCATCCTGCGGGGGGACTCGAGCAACCGCATCCCATCACTGGTTGGCGTGCCCAGCCGCCAGGCGCGTCGGTCTCCCCTCAGATGTCGAACGTCAAGAGATGTCGGGCGTCACCTTGCGGTGTGGGCACTCGAGGAACGGGGTGCATCGCGACGTTCACTGCGTTCCCTGGTATCCGATTAGGAAGGCGTGGAAGTGCACGCACTGCACAAGTAGGGCTGGACACCCCCCCGTGAAGACCCATTCGAACCGTTCGTCGACTACGTCACCGGGCTGGCCGAGGATCCGCGCCTGTGCGCCCGCACCCTGGTCGACGAGCTCGAGGAGCTCGGGTACCGGCTGTCTGGTCGGCTCCCTGGCACCGGTGATGCCCCAGCCGTATCTGGTCGACGGCCCCGGCCGGGTCAGCCGGCCACTCGGCGGTGTAAGGAGGATGTGGCGGCCCGACTCCGGATGGCCACCGTCTGCCATCCGAGTCGGGCGGGTAACCGCGAGCTTCGTCGGCAACGTGAAAGCACTACGGCGTTTCGGTGGCGATCTGCCCACCCAAAGCTGGGAACCGCAATGGGGTGGTCGAGAAGACCAATCCATATTTCTGCCTGGGCGGTGGTGGCGCACCCTGTCCGACGACGTCACCATCGAACAGGCCCAGCAACGAGTGGACGAATTCTGTCGGCGCCGGGCGACACCCGGATGCGGGGCCACCGAGGGCAAGGCCTCGTGGCGACCTGGGCGGCCACCGAAATACTGACCGCGCTGCCGGCCACTCCGTATCCGGCGATTCAAACCGAACCTCGGACGGCATGGCGGCAGACGCTGGTGTCCTACCGCGGCAATCGGTACTCGGTGCCACGGAGCTGGCAACGGCGCAGTTCATCGTCATCATCGACCGCCCCGCCTGGCCCCGGACGGCGCCGGGGTGATCGTCCGCGATCACGGTCATGTCTACGCGCTCGAGCAGGTAGCCAATGGCGGCCGTCGGCAACGCCGGGCGCCCACACCGCCGGAAGGAACGGATCCCACCCGGACCCGAGGCGATCGCCGCCGCGGACGCATTGCGCCGCACCACCACCGGAACCACCGCTGGGACCTCCACCACGACATCGAGCGAGGTCGAACCGTCGGTCGCAACGGCCTCGAACGGTCATCGATCTGTCCGTCAATCCACCGCGCCGGTGGGCGGAGAACCCGACGTGGGTGCTGCCGCGCCCACTCACGGTTCCGGAGTCGAGGTCAGGACAGCTGAACCAGGGTTTCGCCTTCCTTGGTCGCGGTGACCGTAGCGCGGACCCCTGTCGGCACATCCACCAGGCTGGCCCTCCGCTGCGTCGTGGCGGAGACGATCAGATCTCCGTCCTGGGAGCAAAACTCCCACTCGTTCCCGTTGACCTGCAAGCCATCGTTGTTGGGTAACCCGATCCCCACAGCAGGACCCAGCAGTGCGAACGGCAAAGACTGAACTCCCGCGGCTAACAGCTGCCGATTGGCCTCGGGTCTAGCCCAAATCAGCCGGGTGTCGGAGAAGACCTCGTGAAGGTTGGGCCTACTGTCCGCGATCGCAGTCAGGGTCTCTGGCCACAGTCCGAACACGACCGTGATGGGAAGCCTGTCGAGCATCGCAAGGAAACGGCGGGAGTCCCAACTATGCTGCTCCGCTGGAACGTACGTCGCGCCGATCTCGCGAAAGGCGCGGATGAACGGGCTGGTCCAAGGGAGTTCGTGGTTGGGCGTTGTGCACAGGATGTAGTCATCGGAGGTGACGCCCGCGCGCCTTAGAAGTCGCAGAGCCCACTGGAAGTCTCGTTCAGCGTCATCCCAGCCCACCTCGTACTCGTATGCCTCACCGCTGAAGTCAGTAACGACTATGCCGTAAATGGGGGCTGCGGGGATTTTGCGGATCGCCTCAACCATTGAACGCCGACTCATTGCTTCACCACTCTCGGGAACTTGGCCACACTTGAACTGAACTTGAGAATCTCGTCGACGGTCATCAAAGTGACGTCCACTCCAACCCGGAGTCTCTGCTCGAGAAGGGATATAACCCGCGCACCCAGGTCGTCAATATCGGCGGTTCGCTCCGGCGCATAACCGACGCGCAGCTTGAGTCGATCCATCTTCGATGCATACTGCACGATCTGGAACATCCCGTCGCTGGTTTCGCTCAGGGTCTCGATGACTGCCCAGATGTCGCTGACAACAACGGCTCGTCCGTCAATCATAGTCTGGTCGCCCATTCGCCCGATTACCCACATCCGAGCCTGGTGCCGGCCGAGCGACGATTCCTTCTTGGTTCTGCGGACGAGATCACCTGACCGAAATCTGATGTATGGCGCGACTCGATTGTCGAAATCAGTCGTCACCAGTTCACCAATTTCGTCGTCCCCGACTTCATGATGAGTCACAGGGTCGATCACCTCAGGAAGAATCGTGTCCTCCCAGAGGTAGAACCCGTCCTGATCCGTGCCTTCCCACGCCAGACCGCAGTCGCCGGCGCTCGTGAACGTGGCGATCTCGACACCCCAGTCCTCAGTGATCTTCCGCCGGAGTACTGCGCCGAGTGGCTGACCGGAGAAGGACACGTACTTGAGCGACGAGAGCATCTCCCGTAGGTCGTAGCGATCCTCAAGAGCCTCGAACTCGAGAATCAGAGGCATCGGCAGCAGCATGTACGCCACGTTGTGACGCTTGATCACGTTCAGGACCCGTTCACCGTTCCCGATCCACGTGTCCACAAAGATCGGAACCAGACCCATGGCGTTGTAGAGCGTGTCCCAGTAGTTCTTGAATGTCCCGGCCGGGACGATAATGCGATCGCTGGGTCGCAAACCCCACTCCCACTGGTCACGAAGGCACGCAGCCGGGATGGGTGGAATCTCGTCCCAGATCTCCGCCACCGGCTCAGGCTCGCCCGTAGTACCCGAAGTTGTGATGACAGAGGTAAGTTCAGACGGATCGACGCACAGGAGCCCGCCGAACGGATCACCAGTTCGTGCGCGAAACGCGCGAATGTCGTCTTTCGTCATCAGGGGCAGCTTCTCGACGAAGTCGCGAACGGATTTGATGTCATCCGGCGTGATGCCGCTAGCTCCCCAAAACTCGCGGTAGAAGGCTGAACGATCCCAGGCATACTGGACCAACTCCAGGATCTTCTGTTCCTGGTTCGATTCAATCGCAGCACGCGACGCCAGCTCTACCGCTGGCTCCAGCAGTGCGCCGCCTTCATGCCGCCGAGCGCTCACCCTGCCTTCGATGAGTGGGCTAGGTTGTGCTGTCAAGATTAACTCCGTCCGTGGGTGCTTAAAGGTCGCGCGCTTCGTCCAACGCACGCGGAGCGGCGACCCAAACGTAGCGTAGTGTGACGCAAGCAACGATTCAATAAGCTTAAGTATCTATCGGATAACGCGTTCGGGCGGCCCCCCGTCGAAGGTTGTTCGAAGGGCTAGAAACCGGTCCCATGGGTCTTGTAGCCCCCAATGAGATCTCGTGTAGTGGACCCGAGAGCTACTGTTGGGCAGGCAGAGTCAGTTTCATAACTGATCAGTGAGAGTCAGTTGCCAGGCCACTGCGAATCGGGCCGCCGGTCCGTGGTGACCTATCGGAACTCTGAACATCTACGGCGATCAGAATCTGTTCAGATCCCTCGGGTGCCGGCCTCGGAGGAGCGATCGCGCGCCCATAATCCCCAACTGGAGGATCTGGGTACAGCCTCCGCGTCCGTGACGTGAGCCAACTCCGGGGTATGTGCTTCGGCGAGTCGCGTGAGCGTCTGTCGAGTGTCTGGCAGCAGGACGTTGAGAACAGATCTAGTTCATGACTAGCCAGACGGTATGGGTTAGCGCGTTGAGCGGGGGAGCGGGCAGGTCCCTACTCACCCATGTCATGTTTGTAGTTGCCGACCGGGAACGTCCCCTGCTCGGTCCTTCCGGCATAGGTTGCAGGCCCGGTGTGCACTCAGCGTATGGGCGTGGGACCGGACGTGCACGGGCTTTCGTCGCGACCGGGGTTCTCGGCGGCGTTATGGTGTCGATGCCGTCCTCGACCGTGCACGATGTTGTTCGTTGCCGACTCAACCGGCGCTCGCCCGGGGACATCCGCACCGGAGAAGTAGTACTAAGTCCTGCAACGCCGCGATGGTGCTGTTGGTGTGCGGCGAGTTGTCGTGAAGCGTGGCTTGGCATTCGCCACCATGTATATGCGCCGAGCTGGCGACAACCCATAAGACGAATAGATCTGCTAGTTATGGGAACGCACCACCCGACCTCACTGTGCTTGCGGCACAGCTGCCGGTCATTGGCGAGCCCTAGGTGTAGTTCCCAGGGAGGTTGTGAACGGCGTGGCAGCGTGAAGTAGGCGAGGACCTCCGGTATCGGTGTGGTTACCACACACGCACCGACCACCAGAGGTCCTCATGACACACGCTAATGCTTACCTGTCCCGACGAGGTCGATCGGCCCTCGCCCGCACCGTCGTCGACGACGGATGGCCACTACGCAGAGCCGCCGAACGATTCCACTGCTCCCCGGCGACGGCGAAGAAGTGGGCCGATCGCTACCGGGCCGGCGGTGAGGCCGCGATGGCGGATCATTCGTCCCGCCCACACACCTGCCCACACCGCACCCCGCCGCGGACCGAACGACGGATCATCGGCCTGCGGTTCACTCGCCGATGGGGACCCCACCGCATCGCCTACCACCTGCACCTGGCCAGGTCCACCGTCGAGGCGGTCCTGCACCGCTACCGGATGCCTCGGCTCGCCCACCTCGACCGGGCCACCGGACTACCGGTCCGCCGCCCACCGGCAGTGCGATATGAGCACACAAGGCCTGGTGACCTCGTCCACGTCGACATCAAGAAACTCGGTCGGATCCCCGACGGGGGCGGGCACCGCACACTGGGCCGCGCCGCCGGGCGCCGCAACCGCTCCGGAGTGGGCTACTCGTACCTACACCACGCGGTCGACGATCATTCCCGGCTCGCGTATTCGGAGATCCTCGGCGACGAGAAGAAGGAGACCGCCGCCGCGTTCTGGGAACGGGCGAGGGAGTTCTTCGCAGCCCACCACATCACGGTGACGCGGGTGTTGACGGACAATGGCTCCTGCTACCGCTCAAGGGTTTTCGCGGATGCACTCGGGCCGGCGGTCACCCACAAACGAACCAGGCCATACCGGCCACAGACCAACGGCAAGGTCGAACGCTTCAATCGGACCCTCGCCGCCGAGTGGGCGTACGCGGACACCTATCTCAGCGATGCGGCCCGCTCGGCGACCTACCAAGCCTGGTTGCATCACTACAATCATCACCGACCCCACGCCGGGATCGGCGGACAGTCACCCATCGACCGCGTCCGCGTTCACAACGTCCCTAGGAATTACACCTAGGGCGCTCCCGAAGCGAGTATTCAACTGTGTCGGACTGATCCGAAGCAGAATGCTGCGGCGGTCGAAGGCATGCAGCTGACAACAGCGGCCCGAGCGGTCTAGTGAGCCCACTTCCACCGCACAAACACCGTTCCGAAACGTTGGGCATCTAGCCGGCGGTACGACCGCCGTCGATCAAATAGCACTGCCCAATGATGTGGGTCGATTCATCCGATGCGAGAAAGAGTGCCAGCGAGGCGACTTCCTCCGGCCGACCCAGTCGCTTCTCCGGTGAACGGGATTGAAGCTCCTCCATAAGCTCGTCTGAGATGCCGTCGAGTATGGGGGTCTGGATGGTCCCAGGGGCGATCGCGTTCACGCGGATTCCCTTGTCTGCGTACTCGTACCCGGCTTGCCTCGTCATCATCACCACACCGCCCTTCGCGATGACGTATCCGGAGGACCCCGGGGTGGCTCGAAATCCGGCGGTTGATGCGGTGTTTACGACCGTTCCACCGCCGCTATCGAGCATGAGGCGGATTCCGGACTGAAGCACCATGAAAGCACCGCGGACGTTTACAGCGTGTGCTCTATCGAATGCCTCGATCGGGTACTCGTGAAGCGGCACTCCGCTCAAGCCACCGATGCCGGCGTTGTTCGCCAAGATGTCGAGGCCCCCGAATCGCTCTCGGGCCGCCTCCTCCAGGCGCTGAACCTGTTCCTGGTCGCTTACATCGCAGAAGATGGGACTGATCGCGTCCGACTGAGATGCGGTTTCTTTGACACCATCGCTAATGTCAGCCGCGAGAACTTCAGCGCCTTCTGCCGCGAATCGCAACGCGATGGCGCGTCCGATACCAGAACCGGCACCGGTAACGATCGCAGACTTTCCTGCGAGTCGGCCTCCCATGTTGAGCTCCCTTCATTTTCAGGTGGCGTCTGGATTGATAGTTGTGGACGCCTAACGGCGATGACCTGCCGAAGCGGTTCGACAGTCTGTCGACTGGAGTTGATGCCGGAGCAGGATTCGTCGACTCACAGATCAGCGAGTCGCGTCTGCCTCCGTTCTCCTTCGAGCTATTCCTACTGCTTCGGTAGATTCTCGCGAACTGGAATACGCGCTCTGTGCCGCCGTGTCAGTTACCTCAGGCCAATGTTCAAGAATCGACTCGGGTGTCTGGTTGCGGTCGTAATATCCCGCGTTTGTGAAAGGAGTCACCATGCCAACCCGACCCGACCCGACATCAAAATTGGCGCCCGTTGTGGGGCACTGCTCGCTGCACAGTAGGGCAACGAGAGGGGACACCAGACTGGTGGGTGACTCCATTCGCATCTTTTCCGCCCATTCTTCGCTCACGTAAGACTCGGCCATTGGCGTAAACGCGGCTGGACTAATGGAATTAACCATGATCCCGAAGGGCTTGCCGTCGAGTGCGGCCGAACGCATCATGCCGAATATCCCGCCTTTAGTGGCCGAGTAGCTGATGGAGTTGTTCCCGCCTAGCAAACCGTGGCCTGAAGTGGTCATTACGATTCGCCCATACTCCTGGGCGGCCATTATTGGCCACGCCGCTCGTGTCACGTAGAATGTGCCGTCCAGTCCGACTTTGCGTACCAACTCGTACTCTTCGATTTCTACATCCAGAAAGCTGGAATACCGACCAATAGCGGCATTGTTGACAAGGATGTCGACGCCTCCGCATTGCTCTTCGGTGAAATCGACCAGGCCTTTGGCTCCGGTTGGTGTCGAGATATCGTGGTCGCTCGCGATAGATAATCCGCCGGCGTCTCGAATGGAGTCTGCAGCTTCGCCGGAGTTCGTCACGTCATTGACGACCACAATCGCACCGCGTGCGGCCAGGATTTCCGCATAGGATCGTCCCAGTCCTCGGCCGGCGCCGGTAACGATCGCGACGCGGCCGCTGAAATTGATGTTTCGCAACGGTCTCTCCCTAGGAGGTTCTGCAGGTAGTCAAGATAGAATCGCCCGGGAGTGAACCATTCGACTCGCCGGCGTGCAATAACGGAATATTTTTGGTTCCCCGCGGTTTACAGACTTTCGAGGGCGGTCACTGGTGTGAAGAAAGCCAATCTCGGAAGCTTGTGCCGATATCGATCCCGAATGCGGCGGCGTGTTCAGGTCGAGCTGGGTAGCCGACAGCGTCGAGCCAAATTTGCATGCCGGACCAGTACCTGTGGCCCAACCGCTCCTCGATTTTTTCTGGTGACGCCGAATAGGACTTAGTCCGAACCCCTGTGACGTCGCCGCAGGTGTTGGCAATCTCAGCAAAGCTCAGTGCGGTGGAGGAAAGCTCGATTTCCGCCTTCGCAAAGCGGGCGGGGTCGGCGACAACAGTGGCAGCTGCTTTGCCGAAGTCGTCACCCGAGACCATCGCCAGGGTCGTGGTAATTCCACAGGCTACGACGATCTCGCCATTGCTCAGGAAGGGAAACATGTGAGCGACCTTGGGCGCCACGAAGTTCTCCATGAAGAATGCTGGCTTCAGAATGGTCCAGACTGGGAACCCGGCGCTGCGCACGGCGTCCTCGACCGCCTCCTTACTGTCCCAATAGGCATCTGTCCCGCCAGAATTTGCTTCCGGATGAGACCTTCGCCAGCCCGTTCCGGATACTGAACTGTGCACGAAGTGCGCGACCCTCGTGTCTCTCGCAGCCATGATCAAGTTGTTCGCTTGGTCTCGCTCGGAGGTGGGGTTGGCTGGACTCGGGGCGAGCTGCACTGAGAAGACGGCGTCGTGTCCCGCACATGCTGCCCGAAGCGAGGAGCTGTCCTCGAGGTCGCCCTTAATCAGACGTACTCCGGACTTCTCGAGTTCCACGGCAGCTTCAAAACCAGGGTCGCGGACAAGAGCTGACACGGACGCGCCCTCGCGGCTGAGATTACGAGCAACGGACCCGCCCTGCATCCCGGTTGCGCCGGTCACAAGGACCGACCGATTCTTAAGTTCACTAAGATCTACTGTCACAATGACTCCTTCGTAATTTGGCTGTGCCGCAATCTTGGCGTCTGAGTGAGCCATGATTTCTGACTCGACCCGTGTGCCCCAACAGTAGTTCGTCGCGCGGGACAGGTGAGTCCTCCTGGGGCAGATGTTTCCTCGCGCGGGTGACGGCCGCAGGTTTGACGTGAACCTAGATACTTTACAGCGTAACGTAAAGGGTTCATCCTGTGAAGGTACCGTTCGAGACCCCTCATGGAGAACTGATGACGCACACGACCGCCACCGCGGAGATGACATCTGAACAGCGCGCCGACTACCTCGATCGACTCGACGGCGAGACATTGCCAGCGCTGATGCGCTCCACGTGGACCTGGGACGATCGCGCTCTGCGGCGACAGCTCAGCAAGATCCTGGTCGGTCTCGCTGCGGTACGCGAACTACGCACTGGAATCGTCGACGGCCCGGCCTCCGTGATCGAAGCCGCAGAGTGCGGTGTACTGGCAACCGCTGGCGAGTTCATCGCCGAGGTCCTCGGTCCTCGCCTGCTTGCAGATACCGGGAACCCCTTTCGTGGTCCGTTCTTGCCGCTGGTGTCGGCGACGGGTGGACTGGTCTATCAGGCAGAGCAGGCGCTGAACGCGATCTCTGTTGAAGTCACAGGTCATGTGATCGAGCGCAACGAGTCTCTGTCGACCATCCTGCCCGAAACCGCCTGGGCTGAGAATTCTTCGTCGGCAAGGGGGCTCGCGCAGGTCGCATACTCGGCTGGCTTCACACTGTCGTCGACCGACTACTTCGCTTCGGCAGGGCTTGCCGCCCAGGCGTACTCCTTGGTGTCCGCATCCAACGGCGATTGTGCCGACCTCAGAAAGGCAACTCTGGCTGTTGCCGAGGAGTCCGGGTCGTGGGATCCGGCGCTCGTTCGCGCCCGCGCGTCTTCAGATGGCGACTCCTGGAGGATCTCCGGCGAGAAGTGGTTTGTCCCCAGCGCCCTGGGGGCAGACACGATTCTCACGATCGCACGCACGGTTGGTGGCCCGTCTCTGTACCTCGTCGAAGCCTCAGCCCCGGGAGTGAGCATCAATTCGCTCGCAACACTTGATGCTGGTCGGCCTTTGGCCCGGGTCGGCTTCGACGAAACGCCCGCGGTGATGATCGGCAGGGAAGGTGCCGTCGGACAGGTCATGAACAGCATTGTGGACCGGGCGACAACCGCCCTGGCTGCCGAGCAGGTGGGACTGGTGGATCGTGGCCTGATGACGTTGTCGCAGTTGCCTCCGTCGTGTGGTGACAGCGAAGCGTGGCGCCGGTACACCCGCGAGATTGCTGCGATGGAAGTTCTGCGATGGAGTGCAACTGCTCTGTTGCTCCGAGCGATTAAGCTCCAGGGAGACAACAGGATCGCCGAGAGCTCGGTTGCTTCCGCGATGGCGCACATCGGATGTTCTTCGGCGGCTCGTAGTATGTTCCGGCGGCTTCAGACGGCCGGCTCCAGCGAGTTCGACCCGGCGGTCGCCCAAGCAATCGGCCTGCGCGTTCAGACGACAGACCTGCTTCTCGGGGGCCCGACCGCGGCGCACGAGAGGCTCCTTGAACGCCTCGGAAGCTAATGCGTGTGGTGATGGCGGCACGGGCCTGTACTCGTCGTCTCCGGGGTGCGGGCGGGGCGGTGAGTACACTATCGCTGTGAATTCGAACGAGCGTTCATCTTCCTCGCGCGCTACGAAGGACGCGGTTCGGCGCGGCAAAGGACGCCCGCCGTCATTGACCGAGGATCAGATCGTCGATGCAGCCCTGACGATTATTCGAGCGGACGGGCTCGATGCGCTCTCGATGCGGCGCCTGTCTCGCGAGCTCGGACGCTCCCAAATGGCTGCTTACTCTCATGTTACCGACAAGCAGGAGCTTCTTGACCTCGTCGCTCGGCGAACCCTCGAGGAGGTTCGCATCCCCACTGCGGACGATGGGCCGTGGGACACTCGGCTCCGGCTGCTGATCGAGAGGAGCGATGCGCAGCTGCGCCGACATCCTGGGATCGCCAGCCTTTTACTCCAGCGCATGTTGTACTCCGATTGGAGGTTGGTCGACGCGCTGATGGCGATCCTGCTGGAGGCGGGGCTGGAAAAGAGGCAGGTCGTTCTGACGTACGCGATGATCCACACCTATCTGTTCGGGCGTTACCAGGTGGCGTTGGACGTCGTGCCACAACCCGAAGACCAGGTGGGGGTACCGCCGACGGTGGCGCAGATCATGCCGTACCTCGACGAGTTGCGGGGCGCCGACTACTTCAGTTTCGGTATCGATACCTTGATTGACGGAATCCGAGCCCGCGCTGCTAAGCCCAGCTGAAAGCGGAGACCGGCTGCGCAGAAGGATCCTCCCAAACGCCTCGCCCTTTCCGATGCGAGGCGGCAATCGAGTGAATGCCACCAGCACCTGATGGGCTGGCATGTGTGAACCGAGGCCTTCCTGATCCCAGGACTGCGATGACCTTGACGCAGGGAGACGAAGCCGAGCGCGATGTCCTAAAAGGTTTGCCGTGCCCACCGTGCCCCTTGCCGGATACGGTACTCGGCGCGGCTGGTGGGAGGTACCGCTGCGGTCACGCCTGGCTCCCGGCAGCTTGATCGACATCGGCTGTCGGCTACCGGTGGGTCCGGCCCGCGGGGAAGTCATCTTGGGTCTCCGGCTTTGTGAGCTGCGAAAACTCGGTTTCTACTTTACACTGTAACGTGACGTGGTGCACACTACTATCAGATAAAGTATCTATCTATATGCGGTCCGACCGGCTTGGAATGCCGGTTGGCCCAGTTGGTGAAGGTCAGTCATCACCTTCGCCGAGATCTGGAGGAACGCTGATGCCGCTACAAGACGTCGCCGTGGTGGGGATCTATGCCACTGAGCAGTCTCGGGCACTCCCGCACCGCACGTCGCTGGAACTTGCACAAGAAGCTGTCTTTGGTGCGATCGCGGACGCGGGCCTGAAGCCATCAGACGTCGACGGAGTCGCCGCGGAATGGCCGGGTGCGGGGGGGCGCCCGGGGGAGGGCTCTTCGTGGGCTCGCGCCCTCGGTGGCTCCGTTCGGTGGATTGCCGATTCGCTGCTCGACACGTCCGGCGTGCGGGGTGTCCTCAAGGCGGCCGCAGCGATCAACGCCGGCCTGTGTGACGTCGCGGTGGTCGGCGGAGGCATGGCGGGGATGTTCGGGCCGGGCGCAACCGTCAGCGCAGGAGTCGAGCCGGGGGAGTTCACCGACGTCTGGGGGGCCTACGTCGTCCCTCTCTTCGCCCTGGTTGCGGCCGAGCACATGCATCGTTTCGGAACCACGCCCGAGCAGCTCGCTAGTGTGTCCGCGACAATCCGGAACAATGGTCACACGAACCCGGAGGCGATCATGTTCGGACGGGGACCGTACACCGTTGACGATGTTCTGGCCTCGCCCATGGTGGCTTCGCCCTTGCACCGGCTCGACGTGTGCCTCTCCGGCGAAGGAGGTGCCGCAGTCGTGCTGACATCGATGGCACGTGCGCGGGATCTTCCACACATACCGGTGTCTGTACTTGGTGGGTCCATGGAAGCCATCGGGGGACCGTATTTCACGCCTCCCTCCTACGGTGCGGTAGGCAGGCTGGGCGCCGCCGCCGCCGAGCGTGCCTTCGCCATCGCCGACCGGAGCCGTGATGACGTCGACGTCCTGAGTCTCTACGACCCAAATTCGTTTGAGATCATTCGGCAGCTCGAGGTGCTGGGGTACTGCCCTGAGGGCGAGGGCGGCCGCTACGTAACCTCCGAGTCGATCGGAATCGTCGGACCTCGTCCGGTAAATCCCGACGGGGGATGCCTCTCGTACGCTTGGAATGGCACTCAACAGATGACACTCAAAGTGATCGAGTGTGTGCGGCAGATCAGGGGTACCGCGGTGCATCAAGTTCAGGGCGTCGAGACCGCACTGGCAGCGAACGCTGGTTCAGCTGCCGGTCACTACGAGCTCGCCATCCTCGGAAAGGGACCGCGTTGAGAAGCCTTGCTGCAGTGCCTACCGCTTGGTCGGCGGAGTTCTGGGAAGCCGCGCGGGACCACCGCTTCGTGACTCCACGATGCAACCGGACCGGTCGGTACTTCTTCCCGCCCGAACGATGTGTACCTGGAACAGACTCGACGGACTGGTCCTACGCCGAATGCCGTGGTACTGGGACGGTCACCACGTTCACCGTGGTGCACAGACCCCTTTCCGCCGACTTTGAGACGCCATATGTCCTTGGCGTCGTCACAGGCGCCGAAGGCTGGACGTACCTCACCAATATCGTCGGGTGCCCACCAGAAGCCATCAGTATTGGCACGCAGGTGCGAGTTGTCTTCCACGACGTCGAGGGCGCGTCGCTTCCGATGTTCACGCCCGTCGAGCCCATAGGAGAGTGACATGGTCTATCAACCGACGATCTCCGACATCTGCCGGGAGAACGGTCGCAGCTACCCCGCGACCGAGGCTGTTGTCGACGGGGCCACCAGATTCACCTGGCAGCAGTTCGATCTACGGGTCGATCGTGTGGCACACGTGCTGGCGCAGTCGGGTGTCTCGCACGGCGACCGCATTCTCTGGTTGGCGCAGGGGTCGTTCCGTTTCCTCGAGTTGTTGACCGCTGCGGGGCGGCTAGGAGCAATGATCTGCCCCGTCAACTGGCGTCAGCCGGCTGAAGAGATGGCGTTCGTCATCAACGACCTCAAGCCGTCGGTTGTCGTTTGGCAAGAGGAAGAGATCGGCGAGGCAGTAAAGGCCGCTTGGCAGACTGCGCAGTTCGACGCGACCTGGATTCAACACGACGGCACCGGACCGGATGGCTATGAGGCGAGAGTCGCTGCAGCGCCGTCTATTCCAGCTCCGCGTGCAAATGTTACCCCCGACGATGCACTGCTGGTGATCTACACCGCCGCAACCACTGAGCGCCCGCGCGGTTCAATACTCAGTCACCGCAACCTCATTACAATGGCACTGCTGACCGGTGAGGTCACGGGTGCCGAACACGATTCGATATTTCTGAACTCGGGTCCGCTGTTCCACACCGCCAACTTCCAACTCGAATCGCTGCCGGTATACATACGGGGGGGGACCAACGTCTACACCCCCCGGGTCGACGCCGACAGTATCCTGCGAATTCTCGCCGACGAAAACGTGACCTCCGCCTTCCTCATGCCCCCCACCATCGCGGAGATAAAACAACTCAACAAAGAGGCGCAACGCGACATCTCCAATCTGAGAGCCGGTGCGTTCGGAGCGATGTGGGGCGACGACCTGCCTGCCGACACCTCACGATGGGGACAGCGCCCTGGCGGCTACGGCCAGACAGAGCTGACCGGTTTGGCCCTCCTGAAAGCAATCGGACCGGATTGCATCGGCAACGCGGGTAGACCCTTCCCGGGGACACAAGTGAAAATTGTGGACCCTGCAGGGGCGGTGGTACCGGACGGCGAGATTGGGGAGATCGCGATTCGTGGGGACACCGTCCACAGTGGGTACTGGGACCGCCCGGAGACGAATGCTGCACGGTTCCTCGACGGCGGATGGTGGCGAACGACAGATGCCGGCCGGCGGGAATCCGACGGATCCGTGTCCTTTCTGGGCACGATGGTCCGGGTAATCAAGTCCGCGGCCGAGAACATCTACCCACCGGAGGTCGAGGGTTGTCTGAAAACCCATCCCGCCGTGAAGACAGCCGCAATCATTGGCGTACCTGACCCCGTTTTCGTTCAGTCCGTCAAGGCAATCGTCGTCTTGGAAAACGGTGAGTCGGTATCTGAAGGCGAGCTGCGGGAGTACTGCAGGACACGCATAGCCTCCTACAAGAAACCCAAGTTTGTGGAGTTTGTCGAGTCGATCCCGACGGTCGGCGGTGCCATCGACTACGACGCGCTCGATACCGCATTTGGGGGCGGCGGTTACCCGGGCGAGTCCGACATTACGAAGGTCAAGGTCTGATCTGCGGCGCTCGTATTGGATCCATTTTTCGGATATTTGTTGGCGTGCTTCAAATTCTGCCTATCTGGTACCGAAGTATTGCGGTTAGCTAACTACTATTTAGCGAGGTCAAGAATGGGGATGAAGGGTGTCTCCGAATTCGGTTGTGGATGAGCTCCGTATAGCACTTATGCCAAACTTGGCTAGTTCGTGGGCGGGAACACCCTGTCGGAGAATCCACGGGATTCCCAGCGGCATAGGAAACTTTGTGCTGTGCTGTGCTGTGCTGCGTCAGGAATCATATGTTCATGCGATGCAACGCAATTCGTATACTCCCCGACCATCTCTTGCGTAGGCGGTTCGCGTCGGCCGATCAAACCGATTGACTTGTTCGGCGCGGATTCCGCGATTCGCGATGTACCCCGTTGCGTGTGTCTCGAGCTGGCCGCAAAAAATTCAACACCGTATGCCAAAGTGTCACGTGCCCAATGAATTGCTTGACGTACCCGTGTTCATATAGTTGAATAATTTGAGATTCACATCACAGGCCCGCATGCGCGTGGCGAAAATTCTTTTCACCTCCGTTGCGGATCGTCTCAGACGACTGCTGATGTCCAGGACAGGAGCGAACGAATGAAGCAATCAGACGGAGGGCCGGTGCACTCATCGCAGCGTACCCGGGTTCACGATAACATCGCCGAGCGTCTCGAAAATCTGCCGGCCCGCGGTAGATCGAGGATGGTGATTGTGGTCGCTGCCCTAGCCGTATTCTTTGATATTGGTGACGGTGCCTCGCTTGGGCTTGTCGCTCCGACGTTGCGGCATGCTATTGGGCTGACCACCACCATGTTCGCTCTCACGATGTCGGCAACCTTTATCGGGTCCTTCCTTGGCGCTTCTATCGGTGGCTATTTGTCGGACAGATTTGGTCGAATTCGTTTCTTCCGTCTGGCATTGGCGATCACGACGCTCTTCACTCTGGCGCAATCTGTCATCCAAACGCCGGTTGAACTGGTCGTTCTTCGCTTCCTTGCGGGCATCGGAATCGGATCGCTATTCGTTGTCGCGTTGATCTATCTAGTTGAGATGAGCCCACCCTCTCGAAGGACTGCGCGCACAGCGATTGTGGCAGGCATTGGTGTGGGAGGCTCGGCGGTTTTCGCAACATTGGCTCGACTCATCATTCCAGTGGGGCCCGAGGGCTGGCGTCTCGTGTTTTGTATCAGCGCCCTGGCGATCTTCTTGTACATTCCATTGCGACTGCTCCCAGAGTCCCCACTGTGGTTAGTTACGCGGGGGCGCCTGGACGATGCGGAAGCGGCAATGACTTCGCTGGAACGAAACTCGGGTGTTTCCTCAACCCAATCGCCTGCAATCGCTACCTGTGAAGAGGTTCGCACCTCGGACGCTGCGGGTTCGACTGCCACGGAATCGGTGAATGCAGAACCTGACACCGTAGATATAACTGGTGGGGAACCGGTTCGACTGACACGCGGACCCCTACTGGTCTCTCTTGTTCTGGTGTCGATGATGCTGATGTTCTATTCGACCGCGGGGCAGTCGTTCTCCATGTGGCTTCCCACGATTCTTGATGCTCGGGGATTCGACTCTTCTTTGGCGCTCACAGTAACCGCCGCGTCGTTGTACGGAGCGCCACTGGGCTGCGCAATTGTGTACCTGTCCAGTCGTTTTGTTTCGCGGTGGACGATGATGTTTGCAATGGCCGCGCTGGCCTGCATCAGTATCGTAGTCTTCTTTGCGTCAGATGCGACGTCTGTCGTAATCGTTTCTGCATTCGTTGTTATGGCGGTGAGTGGTGGTTATTCGCCACTGACCAACGTGACAGCCGGCGAGGAGTTCCCGACCCCTGTGCGAGCGAGTGGAATGGGCTTCGCTCACTCGACGACCCGAGTATCAAATGCTGTCGCTCCTTTCTGGCTTGCTATGGTCCTCAATTCGGGACTGTTTGTGCTCGGGTCGTTCCTTGTCGGCCTGTGGGTCGGAATTCTGGCCGTGGTGTCCGCGCTGAGGGCTCGCCACATCGCAGCGCAACGGCGCGCGTCGAAACAGCAAGATATCGATACGCTTTCAACTGTCGCTGGGAGCGGCAAGCCGCTCAACTAGGGCCGCACCATATTCTCTGGACGCAACACCTGCTGACCGAATCGGTGAGGATCTCTATCTTGAAGGTGCTGGTCATATCCCGGCGGATACTTACGCACCGGCACGAGCCATGGAGCCCGATGCTTGGAAGATGGCCCAATTCAAAGATGAACCAGCCGATATAGATCACACTGGAAGGATTTACTGAACATGACGACCCCTACCCGCGCGTTCGCCGAGCGATATGTGGAGTTCACCAATGCTGGCCAATACAACCGGCTCGCATCCTTGTTCGCAGAAGATGCAGTCTTTCTCGCTCCGAAGGGGCGCGAGCTGCGAGGACGGGAACAGATTAGCTCGTTTTACGAGGATTTCCTGCCCTCCATCAAGTCCAGACTCCGACTCGCCAGCTTCGTCGAGCAGGGCGACATGTGCGTCTACGAGTTGGATGCGCAGATCAACGACGAGACCGAGTACTTTTTGAGTGCCATCGACCACGCGACGCTCGACGGCGACGGTTTGGTCAAACGTTTCGTCGTGTACACGCGGGAGACAGGGCGATAGCCGGCGCCTTCCACCGGAGTGGTCGGGCGTGCTGTGTCCCGTGCGCGGTCTGCGAACCGGCTTTGCGATGGAGTGGTGGCGGTTGGTGAGCGCGGACTGTTGAGTACGGACGAGCGCTGAACCGAGAAACACCGGCCGAAGGGACGGACTGACCGGAGCGATACAGCGGTTGCTGAACTTTTACAGATGTTTCGGTAATAGGGTGTGTCGTTGCGCATGATTCGCACCGTGCTGCTTGATCATTGATGAATGGCAGGGAAGGAAACCGGTTCCGGCGAGGAGTCCGACGCCCGGAAAGTCAAGCAGCGCGGCGGTCGCCGTGATCTCGACGCGTTGCGTGACCGGCGGATGCAGGCCGCGGAGATGTTCGCCGCAGGACAACGACAGATCGATGTCGCGGTCGAGTTGGAAGTCTCCCAGCAGACCGCCTCACGCTGGCATCGACAGTGGATCGAAGGAGGCAACGAGGCATTGGAAGGTGCCGGTCGCGCGGGACGCCGGCCCCGGCTCGATGACGCCCAGATCGCCGCGATCCGAGAGGAATTACTCAAAGGACCCCAGGCTCACGGCTTCGCGACCGGAGTGTGGACCCTGGGCAGGGTCGCGATCGTGATCGAGCGGCTCACCAACGTGACCTACGGACCCACCCAGACCTGGACGATCCTGCGGACCAGGCTGGGCTGGAGCCGGCAACGTCCCGCACGGCGGGCAGTCGAACGCGACGAGGACGCCATCGTCGCCTGGCGCGAGAACGAGTGGCCGCGGATAAAAAAATAGCGCGGCGCCAAGGTGCATGGATCTGCTTCCAGGACGAAAGCGGTGTGTCGCTGCTCCCGGTGGTCCGAGCAACCTGGGCGCCGAAAGGCGTGACACCTGTGCTGCATCACCGATTCTCCTGGAAACGCATGTCCATGGCCGGAGTCCTGGCCTATCGACACGACCGCAGTCGCAGCGCATTCGTGTTCTCCATGACCGATGGCGCCTACAACACCGACAAGCTCATCGAGTTCCTCACCGAACTACGCGCCCATTTCGCCGGCGCGAAGGTCATCGTGATCTGGGACGGGCTCATGGCCCACCGATCCAAGGCGATGACCGCGTGGCTGGCCACCCAACGCGACTGGCTCCACGTCGAACGCCCCTGCGTATGCCCCCCAGCTCAATCCCATCGAACAAGTCTGGGGCAACATGAAATCCACCGAACTCGCCAACCTCTGCCCCGATACCCTCGACGAGGTCCGCATCGCGACCGAGTCCGACCTGACTCGGATAGGCTCGAGCTACGACCTGTGTCACAGCTTCCTCGACCACACCGGACTTTCCTTATGACCAGTTCTCACTCAATTACCGAAACATCCTTAATGCCGGGCGAGTGCTGTCGACGTGCCTCGACTCTGCGCTTGCGTGCGGGCGGGAGGGAAACGGCAGTGACGAGGTGACGCCGGCGACGTTCTGGGCGGGTCGCGGTAACAGTGCAACCGTTGATCACGAAGTTGATCTTGTGCGGATACTGATACTGATCGGAACGGCCCTCGGACTCGGTGCGGGCCTGGTGTGTACCGGCCTGTTCGCCTGGTGGTTGTCGTACCCGGTGCGCTTCTCCGTGGGGTACGTGGGTGAACCGTTCGGCGCCGGGCGCATGGGATCGGTGAACCCCATCCCGTTTCTCGCGGCCGGCCTGATTCTCAGCGCGGTCCTCGGGGCAGCCTCGGGTTTCGTCGTCGCGCACCGCGGATGGCGGTTGGCACGGCACAACGCCTGATCCCCAGTCGTCCTCGGCGCTTCGATGTGCACTGCGACTGGGATTTCGGGGGTCGCCGAGCACAGGTGATCGGAACTGTGCACAGTCGTCGATTCCTCCCTGCCGGGCCAGTGATGGATTCGCTGTTGGGAATTCGGGGAAAGCGGAGGGCCAGGGTCGGTGCTCGACCGGTCGGGACATCCGATCCAGGTTCTGCGGGTTGAGAACCCAGCCCGCGGAACCGTCCCCTACTCCGGTCGTTGGACTTGTTGATGGGCGGTGAGCAGCAGATGATCGAACCAGGCGCGCAGCCCGGTGTCGGGTTCGCACTCGGAGAGGCCGATGACGAGCTGTTCGGCGAGCGTGCGGAGCCGGGTGTTGGTCTCCTGCGAGCGCCAGGTCAGGACGTCGAACGCGCGGTCGGCGGGAATGCCGTAGACCAGCATCAGCGCACCCTTGGCCTGCTCGATCACCGCCGGGGACTGCGCGAGTGCGGCGACCGCCTCGTCGACCGACTCCTTCACATCACTGCGGTACGAGTCGGTGATGTCGATGTAGAACCCGGTCGTCCCGATCACGGCACCGGTGTCATCGTGCAGACGGTCGCCGGCGACCACCACCTGGTGGACCTTGCCGGCGGTGTCGATGATGCGGTGCTTGCTGCTGAACGGTTCGGCAGCGTTGATCATCCGATCGAAGACCCCGGCCACGCGCGGGTGGTCCTCGGGATGTTTATGGGAGAGCAACATTTCGGTGGTCGGCGTCACCTCGCCGGGCGAATACCCGTGCATCCGGGCGACGGCGTCGGACCACTCCCACCGCTGCCCGTCCAGGAGGAACCGGAAGCTGCCCACCCGCTGCGGCTCGCCGCCACCGAACACCTGCTCTGAATTCACGCCCCATTTCTAGCGCATCGGTAACCGGAGAGTTGCAGGGGTGGTGCGGCCGTGGCGCACCGACCGGCGACGGCGCGCCCCTACAGGCCCGTTTCGGGTCCGGTGACCACAAGGGACTCAGCGGATTCCGCCCGCGCGCGGTCCACCTGCCGCGTTTCGGAATGGTCCATCCGCTCGAGATGTGCCTTGATCCATTCGGTGGTGTTCACCGGGGGCCGCATCGTCTCGGGTGTGGTGATTCCATTGCCGGAATCGATCATGAGGTGGTCCGTCCTTTGTGTTCCGGGTCGGGGCGTAGGGAGGCCAGGCGATGCCAGTGCTCGATGGCGACGGCCCGCGCACCGACGAGGTCGTCGGTCGGCGATAACCAGGTCCCGTGGTCGGGGATTTCGCTGAACGCTTCGACGAAGTGGAGGAGATCGAGATGGTGCCGGGTCGCGACGTCGAGGAGTTCGTCGAACGCCTGATCCTCGGTGCAGTGGCGGGCCTGCATCACGAGGTGTTGCGCCGCCTCGAGCCGGGCGCGGAAACCCGACCCGGGCCGCGATGAGCCGGCCGGCATGGCCGTCATCAGAACCGAGACCACGACGTGTGGTGACCGGCAGAAAACCTGCTGACGAAGCCTTTCGGGGTAAGTCGTGCACTGATCCCGCCCCCACGCCGCGGCAGAAGGATGAGCGGGACGATGTTCACATTCACA
Source organism: Rhodococcus sp. NPDC127593 (assembly GCF_042671975.1). NCBI lineage: Bacteria > Bacillati > Actinomycetota > Actinomycetes > Mycobacteriales > Nocardiaceae > Rhodococcus > Rhodococcus sp. NPDC127593. The sequence goes on from NZ_JBHXWI010000039.1 coordinate 93,257, forward strand.
AGTACTGCCATTCCGATGCAACGGTCGGTCGAGGTGTCTGGCTGAACGGGGGAGCCTGGCCGGCACCGCGTCCCGGCGCCCCTGACGATGTGTGTATCCGAGGTACCCGGCCGCGACCGGAACAGTCCTGCGCAACTGCAGCAGGACCGAACCGGCTGTCGGTCAGCGTTTCCCGTTGGCTGTCAGGTCGGTGCGGCGCTTGGCCTTTTCCGTGTCGGCGAGTTTCTCCACGCGGTCGGCGCGGGCGCGTTTGCCCGCCGCCTCGTCCTGCTTGTCCGCGGCGTCCTTCAGTTGGGCCTTGGCCGGTGCTGCCGCCGCCTTCTCCGCTTCCCGGAGTTTGGTCTGCTCGGCACGGTGCTCGGCCTCCGCGGCCTGGGTGCGTTGCGCGGCAACTTGATCGGCGTTCTTCTTCGCGACCTGTGTGCGTTGCTCGGCGTCCCGTTCGGCGGCGTGTTTGCGCTCGTCCTCACGCCGGCGGGCCTGTTCGACGTCGCGTTGCTTCGTCTCCCGCGCTGCTACCTGCTCCTGGTGGACCTGTTTGCGCTTGGTTTCCAGCTCGGTGTCCGCCGCGGCCTCGGTGCGTGCCGCCTCCTGCTCGAGTTCCGCCGCCCGGGCCAGTGCGTCGCTGCGCTCGGTGAGTGCGTCGCCGCGCCGCTCGGTGTCACGGTCGCCGAGTGCACTGCCGACGGCGCCGTCGAGCACCCCGAGGGTGCGTTCGTACATCAGCCGGGCCGGTGATTCGGCGGCCAGCCGGGACATCACCTGGTCTTCGACGAGTTGCAGAGGAATACGCAGGATCGTGTACTGCAACCGCAAGATGGTGACGGGGACGGTGAGGATGTTCATGGATTCTCCGATGATTCGTGGGGAGTGGATCAGGACAGGCCGGCGTCGCCGGTGAGACCCTCGGCGGCGCGCCGGGCTCGTTCCGCCTCGTCGCGGGCGGCGTTCGCGTCCCGGACAGCCCGCCGGTGTTCGTCGGTGGCGTCGACGGCTTCGTCGGCGGCGGCGGCCGTCTTCGCTCGTTCGGCGGTCTCCGCTCGGGCCGCTTCGTCGCGGGCGTCGGCCGCCGCGCGGGACTGCTCCTGCGCGACCTGGCGGTGCTGGTGCTGCTCCGCTGCCTGGTGCTCGGCGTGCTGCCGGTTGCGGGCTGCTTCTTCGGCGGCCGCGGTCTCGGCGCCGATCGCGGCGCGTTCCTCGGCACTGGCGCGGCGCACCTGGCTGAGTTCCTCTGCGGCCTGCGAGGTTTCCGCCCTGGCCACCGCCTCGGCACTGTTCGCCTCTTTACGTTGTTGCGCCTGCGCCTGTTGCAGCTGTCCTTCGGTGGCCAGTGAGTCGTTGCCGGTCACGGCCCCGGCCACTTCCTTCACCTTCCCCTTGACCGAGTCGAGGAGGCCCTTGCGTGCTTGTCCGGACGTGTCCTGCTCATTCATGAGAATGTTCTCCTGGTATTCGGGCGGGCGACGGTACCGCCACCCGCATGTGCGGTGACTAGTTGATGCCGACGACTTCTTGCGCGAAGGCGGCGAGGCGGGTCTGCGCTGCCGATAGGAAGAACCCTTCTTATCGGGCAGTCAGGCTGCGGCGCAGCGCAACCCGGGCGCCGATCGCGGTGAGCAGCCCGACGGTCGCAACCGTGAGCGAGGTAGTGGCGGCCACGGCACCCGACAACACGGTGAGCGCCGCGAGGTCGAGGACACGCCGGACGCCGGGTAGCTCGACCAGGGGCGGGTGCGCCCCGGCCGGGACGGGTGGACGGGTATCGACGCTGCTCGGCGGTGGACCTGAGTGGTCAATATGGTTGAGGGAGAATGTGTCTGACAAGATTTGGCCCAACTATCGGCGACACCGATCCCGCGGATCGGGTGCGGAGACGTGTCACAGATTCGATCGACAACGAACGTGACGCGGGGATCCGGCAAACACGCCGCCGGAACCCCCCGCGCTGGCGAGAAGAGTTAGACGCCGGTATGCCGATCGGTGTCCGTGTAGTGCTCGCGGCTGCCGGACTTCGCAATGCCCCGGCTGACGATGTAGGCGATCGTCAGAATGACGATGTAGAACCAGGCGCGGTCCGCCCGGAAATAGTCCTCGTGCCCGTCGGTCGTCTGCACCAGATACGAGGCGATGAGGACTCCGATGACGGCGGCGATGTAGACGAAGAACTCGGTGGTCTTGAACGCGGCCTTCGTCTCGGTGCTGCGGCGCGGATCGAGCTGCGCGCGCGGGCCGGGAGTGACGGCTCCGGTGGTGGTGTGGGCGGCAGGATTAGTGGAGGTCATGGATGACTCCTTCAATGGGGTGCCCGACCTTGCAGATTCGGGTCACCAGGTACGTCTCCTCGAATGAGGTGAACGTTGGTGAGCGCGACCCTCTGCTGGAGCGAACCCATACCCCGCAAGTATACCCATTAGTAACTACAGTGCAAGTGTACGGTGTAGTTAGGGCTGCATAAGCCGCGACCCGGCGTGGACGCGGCTCCTATGGTCCGTCCCACCTCAAGGAGGCAGCGATGAGTGCGCGCACGGACCCCGCCGAGTCGACCACCACCACGGGCCGTACCCGGACGAGGACCCGCCTGACCCGTTTGACCACCGAGCAGGTGCTGGTCACCGCCCTCGAGATCGTCGACCGCGAGGGCGTCGACGCCCTGTCGATGCGCAAATTGGCGCAGGCACTCGAGCGGGACGCGATGAGCCTGTACCGGTACGCGGCGAACAAGGCGGCGCTCCTCGACGGTGTCGTCGACCTGGTGCTCCGGGAACTCGTCATCGACCCGGACGCGCAGGACTGGACACAGGAACTGCGGCTACTGGCGCACCGCTACCGAGGCCTCGCACTCGCGCACCCCAATGTCGTTCCGCTGCTGGTGACCCGCCCCCGCGCGACACCGCTGGGCCTACGACCCCCGGGCACGCTGCGCCCGCTCGAGGACTTCCTCGAACTGCTCATTCGGGCCGGCTTCTCCGCGCCGAATGCGTTGCGCTCCTACCGGCTGTTCTTCGGGTTCCTGCAGGGGCACATTCTCGACGAGCTCCAGGAACTGATCGAGGACCCCGACGAGTCGGAGGATGTTCTCCGCCTCGGACTGCACCGCCTGCCGCGCAGCAAGTTCCCCCGGTTACGCTCCCTCGCTTCCGAACTCGCCGACTACGACGGTGCGCAACTTCTCGACGAGGGCCTCGACATCACCATCGGCGGCCTCGAGACCCTCTACCAGACCGCTGCCTCCGCAACCGGCACATGAACGCGCGCTTGCGGTCCGTCCATGCTCGCCCGCATCCCAGGTAACGATCGGAGCGAGCGCGGACAAGCCGGGCCATCCTCACCGTGTCGCTGCGCGGCGTCGTCTGGGCTGTGTGGTGGTGCCCGGGGGCCGGGCACTCTCGGAGTATGGGATCGAACGCAGGCCGCCCCACCAGCTCGTCGGCCCCACCAGCTCGTCGGCCGCAGCTCTCGGCGGTCGGCTGGTGCAATTGGTTGATGACCGCGACGCCGCCCGGTTCTCGTGCGAGGTATCCCAGCTGTGCACCGAACGGCACCCCGTCGGAGGCCGGCCGGAATTCGGCGATGTGCTCGCGTGGGTCGTCGATGCGATTGTCGGCGTGATCATCGCGCGCCTGGGCGCCGCGGGTCCGGGGGAGAGGTTCATCCTCGACCTCCGCTTCACGGACGGGCGGTACGTCGACGTCGACAACTTGCCGGCATCGGCGCGGTGGGTGCTGCGGACGGTGTCGGCCTTTTTCGCCGAGGATCACGCCGAGGTGGAGTGGTCGCTCACCGCCGCCGAACAGCAATTCGACCTCACCATGCGGGCGGAAACCCTGGCCGACGCGATCATCTGGCTCGACTTCGTTCTCGATGTCGACCTTCCCGACCCACCCGACGTCAGCACCGCATAAGGAGGGTTTCCTGGTCGGGAAGCGGTTCCTGCGGGGGTCTCGGTCCAGGTTGAGTCTTTATTGCGTGGGGCCGCCGGTCAGTCCTGCGCCCCGGGCTGGGTGTCGGGGTGCTCGTGTGCGGTCAGGAGCAGGTGGTCGAACCGGGCGCGAAACGACTCGGGGAGAGTCGCCGCGGCGGTAAGGGCGCTAATGAAGCGTTCGGCGAGGGTGTGAAGTTTGATGTTGGTCTCCTGTGAGCGCCAGGTGAGGATGCCGAAGGCCCGTTCCGAGGAGATGCCGTAGACGAGCATGAGTGCACCCTTGGCCTGCTCGATCACCGCCCGCGATTGTTCGAGTCCGGCGACCGCCTCGGTGAGCGCCGCGTTGAATTCGCGGAGGTCGGTCTCCAACGCTTCGGTGACGTCGATGTAATACCCGGATGTGCCGATGACCTTGTCGTTCTCGTCGAGCATGCGATCGCCGACCACGATGACGTGGTGGATGCGGCGGTCGGTGTCGATGATGCGGTGCTTGCTGCTGAACGGCTCACCGGCGTGGATCATCTTGTCGAAGAGTGCAGCGACCGGTGCTTGGTCGTCTGGATGTTTGTGGGACAGCAGAAGTTCGGTGGTGGGGGTGACCTCGCCTGGTTGGTAGCCGTGCATGCGGGCGACGGGGTCGGACCATTCCCAGCGCTGGCCGTCGAGGTAGAACCGGAAACTTCCGCCCTGTGGGGGCGCATTCGAACCGAGGAGCTCATCACTGTCCACAGCTGCACCCGCCGCCCTCGCGGCTCACCCACCTCGCCTCGGATCCCACCGCCACAGTATGCCGAGCACTCGATCGGAGTGCGCAGAAATTGTCCACACCGCTGCATCCGACGATGTCAGTACGCCGGAAGAGCAGGGTTTCCCTCGGTGACGGCCACGGTCGCCGCGCGCACTCCCCGGCAGGACGGGTACCCGAACCCCGACGGGGAAACACCCTCCCGTCCGCCACTTTTCAAATTTGTTGCTATGTGCAACGCAATATGGTTGGTGCCATTGTCCTGGGGGTGACAGCGACGCCGGGCTCGCACGTGTGTTGGTGGGTTGCCGGGGCTTCCTTGACCCCGCCGGGGGGTTCGTTTCCGGCGGGGTACCGGGCCACCGCGCGATGGCGCGGCAACACCATCAACGGTAGCGGTGTGGTCGGCGGTCTGCTTGTGCCCACCTGACGAGGGTGCAGGTTGCCGTAGGAATTTCCGGGATGCCCATACTGCGGTCATCTCGGTTATTCGTTGGACAGCAGCGGCCCCAGCGGTCCGAGGTCGATGTTGAGGTCCTCGGGGGTCAACCCGAAATGATCCGCAGTTCTGCCGTGCGGTCCTCGAGGAGCATCAGTGTCGTCCCGATCCGCTCGACTTGCTCGTCGCTGAGATCTCCGGACGAGGGTGAGGACCAGGGTGACCAGGCCGCGTTTCGACCGATTCGGGTCGGCGTCGATGCGTTGCGGCAGAACACGGCGGTCCTCACCGGCCAGCTCGGCCGGGTCGCGCCGACTGCCCAGATCAGTCATCGGGTGTGTCCGTCGGATCCGGGGCCGGCTCCAGGGCGCTGACCGAGGCGATGAGGGTGCGCAGCGAGATCCGCACCATGTCCACGTCGGCTAGCGACAGCGTGATCTCGCCGGTGATGACGACGCCGCCGCCGAGCACCCGGTCGAGCAGGTCGACGAGGGCGATGCGGCGAGTGTCGTCCGCGGGGACCGCGGGGACCATGTCGCTCACGGGGTCGCCTGATCGATCCCCGCGAAGGAGTACGGGGGCCACAGTCCGGTCATCTCCAGTGTCACACCCTGATGTTCGGTGTCGTTGCCCTCCCGGAGGTGATCCCGTACAGCTACACCCCGGTCGTTATTCGTCATCGTCATCGTTGTCGCGTCGCCGCCTGCCCTCCACCTCGATCGGCGTACCCGCCTCCACCTGGGGACGCACCGACCGGTCGGACTCGAGTGCGGCAATCCGCTTCTTGAGCTTTCGATTCTCGAGCTCGAGGTCGCTGCTCTTGCCGGTCAGCCAGGGATCGTTCTCCCACCAGTTGATCCCCACCTCCCTCGCCGTCTCCAGCGAGGCGATCACCAGGCGCACCTTGATCGTCAGCAGCTCGATGTCGACGAGGTTGACCTGGATGTCCCCGGCAATCACCAGCCCCTTGTCGAGCACCCGCTCGAGGATTTCCCCGAGATTCGTCGACTGATGCCCACCGCCCATTCCGCCACCCAAGCTCTGCGGAAGGTTGCTCGTACCGCCGCCGGCGATGGTCATGACCGCCCGCCCGCGCCGTCACCGGCGCCGCGGCTGTAGCGGCGGGTTCTGCGGTAGGACAACAGCTCTCCGTCCAGATCCAACACCACCTCGTACAACGCGAGCATGTCCGTCGACGACGGGTGCGCCGATCCTCGACTACCTCCACCTCCACCGCCCAGCCGTCGTCGGTCGGCATGACCGATGTCGCACCCTGCGGCTTCTTGCCGGTCAACTGCGCAATGTCACGCGTTGCGATCTCGGCGATCTCCGGTGCCGGCAACGGAGGTGGCTGCTCCTTCGCCATACCCGGTCACTCCTGCTCCGGACCGGGGACCAGTGCCAGCGTGGCGAGAAACGACGGCAGACCCATTGCCTCAGCCCTCCGGCTTCTGCGTCACCACGAAGTCGTAAGCGGCGAGCGGTCCGAGCAGGCGCATGTCGACCCGGCCGTCCCACTGCTCGGCCAGTTCTCCCACTGCCTTCTCGAGTTCTTCCTGCCGGGCGACCTCGACGAGGGCGGCTACTTGCGCGGCCTCCTCCTCATGCGTGGGTTCCCGGACGTTGACCGAATCGGACAGCGAGTCGAGTGCCTCGACCACCTTCCGGGTGTCTTCGTCCCGCTTGGCCTCGATGGCGTTACTCACGATCTCGCCAAGGGCCATCCGGGCGTCGCGGGTGGTCTCCTCGGGCTGATCGCGGATAGTGGCGAGCAGCTTGCCCGCCCGTTCATTCTCTTCGATGATTTCTTTGAGGATCGCCTGCTCGACGTATCGCCCCTTCACGACGTACTGTGCTCGACCTTCGAGTTCCTCCAACGCAGCGGCGAACTCGTCGGCGTGTGCTGCGAGCAACTCCTCCTCGACGGCTTCTTCATCGGTCATGACCGCCCCGAAACGAAGCGGGAGCACCGGTGCCACCCGCGACGTGCCGTCCAGCACGTGCGCGTGGGTTCGAAGGTCCTCGGGCTTGCCGAGCGGCCTGTCCACCGAGATCTCGCTCACGAGCGCTGCGATGTCGCCGTGCTTGACGATGCTGACCGGTCCGTCACACACGCCGACCGCGTCCTCTTCGGCTTGCACGTCCGCAGGCACGATGCCGTACACATAGACACCGCTGGTGCGCGGCTCGTCGGCTGAGTCGGTGCTCTTCTTCGACGTAGACATCACTTGTCACCTCGTGTGGACTTGCGCGAAACACGTTCGCGCTCAGGTTCTTCCTGCCCGCCGCCGAGGATGTCGCCGAGTTTCTCACCCGCGGACTCGAGCGCGCCCTTGGTCTTCGATTTGGCACCGCCCTCGGTGACGTCACCCACCAGATCCGTCAGGCCCTTCGGCTCGCCACTGCCGATCTCGAGCCGGTTCACGGCCTCCGCGAACCGCAGGTAGGTGTCGACACTGGCGACGACGACGCGCGCGTCGATCGTCAGCAGTTCGATGCCGACCAGCGAGACACGCACGTAGGCGTCGATGACCAGGCCCTTGTCGAGGATGGTGTCGATGACGTCGGCGAGGCTGCTCGAGCTGGGCCCGCCGGTGGTCATCGGCGGGCTCCTCGCTTCGAGCCGGCGGACTTTGTGGCCGCGGTCTTGCGCGGACGGCCACGGCGTGCCGGTGCCGTGTCTTCACTCGCGGCCGCGGTCTTGCGTGGACGGCCACGGCGTGCCGGCGGCTTGTCCTCACTCGCGGCCGCGGTCTTGCGCGGACGGCCACGGCGTGCCGGCGGCTTGTCCTCACTCGCGGCCGCGGTCTTGCGTGGACGGCCACGGCGTGCCGGCGGCGGCGATGCCTCCTCTTCAGCCTCCTCCTCGGGCTCCTCAGCCTCCTCCTCGGGCTCGTCCTCGTCTGTTTCGGCGGGCTCCTCGTCCTTGTCCGTTTCCTCCGGCTCCTCGTACTCGTCCTCGTCTGTTTCGGCGGGCTCCTCGTCCTCGTCCGTTTCCTCCGGCTCCTCGGGCTCGTCCTCGTCTGTTTCGGCGGGCTCCTCGTCCTCGTCCGTTTCCTCCGGCTCCTCGTACTCGTCCTCGTCTGTCTCGGCGGGCTCCTCGGCCTCCTCCTCGTCGCCCTCGTCCTGCTGCGCTTCGTCCTGCTCGTCTTCCGGTTCCGCTTCGTCGGGCTCGACTACCTTGCCGTCCCGGATTTCTCCGCGCCAGCCCTCCAACTCGTCAGGATGCAGGATTGTCTGCGTCATGACGTGGCGTCCAAAGTGCTTCAACTCCAGCCGAGCTCGTCGTCCCTGTGCGCGCCAGAGGTTTCCCGTCTTCTCGAACAACCCCTTCGAGTGATACTCGAGGATCAGAACGATGCGGGTGAGATTGGGGGTCACCTCGTGAAACGTCACCGCACCGTCGATGAAACCTTTGGCGCCCTTCGAGCGCCACACGATCCGCTCATCGGGAACCTGCTCGAGGATCGTCGCTTCCCAGGTTCGGTGCGACAAGAAGATCTGCGCCTTCCACTCGAGCTTCTCGTCCGATTCCTGCTCGACCCGTTCGACCTTCTTCATGAACGACGGAAAGTCGGCGAATTGGGTCCATTGGTTGTAGGCCAGCTCAACCGGGACCCCGACATCGATCGTTTCGACGATGTTGGTGAGCTTCAGTTTCTTGCCTTTTCCGCCACCGCCACCGCCACCGGTGACCGCCTCCTTGACGTCGGACGCCTTGTCCTTGACCGTCTGCTTGGCGCCCTCCCACCAGCCGCCACCGCTGTCGGACTTGTCGGACTTGCGCGGCGACTCATCGTCATCCGATTTCTCGGAACCGGTGAGCGCGGCGAGCAGCCCCCCTTCGCCGCCGCCCTCGGCGTACTCGGTGAGCCGCCCGGAGGCGTTCGACACCTTGTCCGAGACCGACGACAGTGCCTTATCGGCGACCGTCCCGATCAGCTGCTGGACCGCGTCCTGCAGCACACTCGACGCACCGTGCCCGTCGCCCGGTACGGCCTCTTGTAGTTTCTTTGCGGCGTTCGTCATCGCCATCACCTCCGTGCCCGTCGGACGGGCGCAGAGTCCGTCGTGGCCTTGGCCCGTGTCCTGCGTGTGCGGACAGGAGTCTCTTCGTTATCGTTATCGTTATCGTTGTCTTTGTCGGACTTCGCGGTCCGCGACCTGCTGGTGGGCCGGGTGCTGCCGGTGCTCGAGACCCGGCGGCGCGGCGTGGGGCGTTTACGTGGGGCCGGCTCCTCATCGGCCTCGTCGTCGTCCGGCTCCTCGGACGCGTCTTCCTCGTCGGCGGACTGGCCTTCGGGATCTTCGTCTTCGTTGTCATCGTCCGTGGACCGGCCGGGTCGCTTGCGACCGAGCCGGCTGAGTTTGCTTACCGAGTTGCCGACACCGCCCACGGTGTCGCCCACCTCGCCGGCGACTTCTTCACCGCCTGACTGGAGTCGGTTGTTGAGCGAATTGATCCGCTGGCTGGCAGCGGTGACCGCTGCTGCCTTCGCTGCGTTGACCAATTCTCCCCGGACCGTGTCGCCGATTTTCGCGAACTCCGGGGAGCTCGCCAGCATTTTTGTGCCGCGTTGTAATAAGTCGCGCGGTCCGCCGGGGAATTTTCCGGTTGCGCCCGCGGCCGCGAGCATCAGTGCCATCTTCATTCTGTGTGTACGGCCGAGCATGTATCCCGCGCCGACGGCCACAGCCATTTGACCTTTGGTTTTCATCGTCGAACCCCTTTTGCCGAGTAGTCACACGCACCTCTCGCCAACCTCGGCGATGTGTCGCAGGACCGTTGTCGGAGATGGGTCGCAAGACCGTGCGTGGTAGGGGTGCGCATTGTCGACTACCCCAACCCGGCGACGCTCAATCACCAGCACAAACACCATTTCGGCCGACCTCACGGACGCCCTTTCCTCCGTCTGGTCGGGCAAAAAGTCCGGCCGTCGATGATCCGGCGTTTCCCGCGCACGACCGTGAAGAGCCGAGACGGCCTCGCGCGGAGGAACCTCTCGGAGATGTTGCCGTGCAGGATATTACGCGCAATGTCGCGATGAATTCTTTTCTTGTGGAGCGTCGTGCGCCGACCGCTCACGCAAATCGGCCCTGCCCGCCCGTCGATCAGATCAGCCTGCGGCGGCCCGCACCGCCGCGACGATCGCCATGACAAGAAGGGCCAGCAACAGGACCACGAGCAGTACCGGTCCGAGGAGGAGCCCGAGGACCAGGAGGAGAATCAGGGCAACCTTGGCCTGGCCGCTCAACCCGGACACCAGACCTTTGATCGCGGCCCACACCGGATTCTTACCCGTCAGGGCGGCCCGAACACCCTCGAGTCCGGCTGTCATGCCCACCCCGCCGTGCGCGACCTCGCCGACGAGGGGATCCATCCACTCCTCGATTTTCTGCTTAACCTTTTCCGTCACCGCGGCGCCGCGGTCGCGCACCATCTCCTGGAGTCGGTGAAGGTGGGTTTTCAACCATTCGATGGCGGCCTCGACCGACCGCGACACCCGGCCCCGGGCGGTGTCGGCAGGCCCGCCGCGGTCGGTGTCGTTCGCTGACGAGTCCGGTCGGGGGGTGCGATTCGGTGCGGTGGACCGCGGGTGCGCGGCCGTGCGGGATTCCTCATCTCGGGGATGTGTGCGTGCCGCCGGCTTCGCGGTGGTAGCACGCCCGGAGGACGCGGCGCTGTCGGTGCGCCGACTTGCGCCCGAGGATGATTCGGCGGTGGCGTCCGTTCGCCTCGGCCGCGGCGTCGGCTCCGCCCGCCGCGAGGTGGCTCCGGTCGATGTCGCGGCCGGCCGCCTGCGCGGCAGCCGCCCCGCCTCGGTTGTGGCGATCGCCGCGAACCTTTTCGCCGATGTCCGGGCCGCCGGCTTGGTGGTGGCGGTCACAGCCGGGCTGTCACCGCCGGTGGTCTTGCTATTGCTGACCGTGCCGCCACGGTGCGATGTGACCGGTGTCCGGCCGTCCGTTCTCGCTCGTGCACCCATACACCGCAAGTACCCCCGGGTCGATCTCGGAAACCGGATTCAGCGCCTGAACTGCACGGCGGCCTCGCCGTCGCTATTCGACCACCTGTATACCGGCGGTGCCCGGTTCCACGGGCTCCCGCAGTGGGGTGCCTCCCTCGCCCACACGCTGTTCGGCTTCTCAGCTCAGGGAGGGTTCCCGAACCCGACAGGTGTGTGTCCCCGTGCGGAAGTCCTACGGAACAGGCTCCTCTAGGAGCGTCAGCCGAAATCCGTTGTGGGAGCGCCATCCCACAGCAGTTCGGTGACGTCGTGGAAGCAGACGAGCGTGACCGGGTCGTCGTGACGCTCGAGCACCGACTCGCTGACGAAGGCGCGAACGGTGGAACCGTCTCGGTGCGTCAACGCGACGAGTTTCCCGGCGCTCTCCCGTAGCTCGGCCACGGCCGACGGGCCCGGGGACGCCGTCTGCATCAGATCACCGATCAAGAGGCTATCGACCTGGTTCGGCGGATAGTCGAGCATCCGCTCGAACGCCCGGTTCGCGTACACGACGACACCGTCGTGTTGCACCGCGAGGACGGGCACCGGCAACCGCTCGAGCAGCACGAGAGCGGGTAGCCGCCCGAGGTAACCCAGCGCGGTGTCCGGGTCCGGGCGTCGTCTCTCGTCCATCCCTCGATCATCGACCTCCGTGGTGTGCCTGACAACGACCGACGTACCGCCACCGACGCCGGGCCACCGCAAGGCCGGCCTGCGTTTTCGAAGGGGGTCGACCATCCATCCGGTGGGCGGAGCGATTCATTTCGCGCACATCAGGAGGGTCGGCAGCGCTGGCCCTTCGTAGCGACCCTTCGCGTCTCAGGACGCCAAGATTCGAACATCGGGCTTGCCGGTGATCGCCGCACTGATTCTCGCCGACCGGCGGGGTGCACAGCGCAATCGCCGTTTCCGAAAGAGCCGTTCGGGTATTCCGTTCCGAAGGATGAGGAGGTCTGAACAAGATGCCTGTGTGGGGATGGATCCTGATCGCGGTCATCGTCGTGATCGCCGTGGTGGCGGTCGTCGTTGCACGCTCGGTGAGCAGTCGTCAGCGGACGGAACGGCTGAGGGGACGGTTTGGTCCCGAGTACGAGCGAACTGTGGGAGAGGTCGGCAACCTAGACGCCGCGGAGGACGAGCTCGCCGCGCGCGAACGAAAGCGGGAGAAGCTCGATATCGTCCCGTTGACGCCCGAGGCGCGTGCGAAGTACGCCGACTCGTGGCGGACGGTGCAGATCGAGTTCGTCGACAATCCGTCGAGCGCGGTGGGCGCTGCGGACCGGCTCGTGATCCAGGTCATGCGCGAGCGCGGCTACCCGATCGACGACTTCGATCAGCGGGCGGCCGACATTTCGGTCGACCATCCGAAGGTCGTCGAAAACTACCGAACTGCGCACGGCATCTACCTCGCGCAGGAGCAGGGCGACGTCGGTACCGAGGACCAGCGCGAGGCTTTTGTGCACTACCGGGCGCTCTTCGAGAAATTGCTCGAGACGGATGAGAACAAAGACAAGCCAAAGGAGGCGCGCGCATGACCACCCAGGATCAGCAACCCGAGGGCATCGGCTCGACCCGGGGGGTCGAATCGTCGACCGAGACCGCCGGCTCGGGCGAGACCGTGTCCTCGACCGGGACAACCGGCTCGTCGACTGCGGGGACCGGCCCGTCGGCTGAGGGAACCGGCTCGTCGACTGCGGGGACCGTCCCGTCGGCTGAGGGAACCGGCTCGTCGACTGCGGGGACCGTCCCGTCGGCTGAGGCAACTGGCTCGTCGACGGGGACTGCCCCGCCGGTTGAGGGGACCCACTCATCGACCGAGGCAACCGAATCATCTTCCCGGCAATCACTTTTCGCTGACGACGAGCTGTCGGTCCTCCGCTCGCGTTGGGACGAGGTTCAGGCGGGCTTCGTCGATGATCCCAGAGAGTGCGTTCAGAAAGCCGATGGTCTCGTGTCGGACGTCGTCGACCGGCTCACGACCGGCTTCTCGGAGGCGCGTTCGCGGCTCGAGGAGCAGTGGGCTCGGGGCGAAGAGGGCTCTACGGAGGATCTTCGTCTCGCACTCAAGCGCTACCGCGAATTCTTCCAGCGGCTGCTCGCGCTCTGAGGAGCACAGAGCCGGAACAACGAGCTGCGGAGTTACCTCGCGACCACTGCACCTGCCGCGGTCTGTTCAACTGCGTTTGCTTGGGCTGGTCGTGTCCGCCGGCGTGCGGGGGCGGGGACGCCGAAGGACCCCGGCCGCCTCGTCCGAAGAAACCGCCGATAAGGAGATTATGTCAACTATAGCGTTGAAGTGATTGCGCGCCAGTGTGTTTGAATCACCACCAATGTACCGACGACGCCGGACTCAGAGCACGATCCCCGGCAAGTACGACCTGATACACAGTGGAGGCTGACCATGCAGACATTTCGGACAGCATTCTCAGGTTCGGGTCGTAGGGTCACGCAGATCATCGGGGCCGGCTCTTTCCGGGCTCGCTCGACCCATCTCGTTCGACAGAGAGAATGCACTATCAGTTATCCACACCGCGCGGGAACATCCCCGAGAGCCCATAATCTGCGCCACGCAGCTGCTGGTACGGCCTGGGTACTTTCGTTCGCCTACTTGTTGGCGGAGGTGTTCACCGCGGCGGCGTGGAGCACGCCTTACAGTTTCGCGCAGGACTCGATCAGCTCCCTGGGCGTGACGACCTGCGAGGCCGGATCCTGCTCACCGATGCATGACGTCATGAATTCGACGTTTGTCGCGCTCGGGGTGCTCACCCTCCTCGGTGCACTGTTTCTTCATCGGCACATACGAAGTGGCCGGGAGAAGAAGTGGATACTCTCGCTTGCCGTGATCATCGCGGTCAGCACCGCCGCCACCGGACTGTTTCCGGCGAATCATGGAACGATCATCCACTGGTCGGCCGTGTTGCCGGGCTTCGTGGCGCGCCACGCGGTGCTCGTGCTCATCGCCTGGCATCTGTGGCACGAGAAGCGGCTGGTCGCCCTGTGGTCCGCACTGTGCGCACTCGTGGGCCTGGTCGGCGCCGGCCTCATGCTGGGACGGGCGCTGCATTTCGGCCTGGGGGAGCGCCTCGCTCTCTACCCGTTACCGATGTGGATGGCCGTGACCGGGATGGCGGTACTGATGGCGCTGGCACGCCGCACGGTGTTCCGCAATGTCGAGTTCTCGCTGCGCGCATTCCACCCGGGGGTATGGCCGCGGGTCTGGACGGCCCCGACCACAGACGCACCCTCGGCGATCACGCAGGTCGCTGGCTTGACAGCATCAGCGGTGCCACGCCGAAGGTCACCTCGCCCACACCATTCATCATCGGCGGTGTCGACCTCGGGTCAACCCCAGGACGTGTCATCTTTTCAGGTCGGAGCGTTCACTCAGGCCGCGGTTCTTGCCGTCCATCCACCCGATCACATCGAACACGCGTAGTGCCGAAATCTCCTCCGGGACGTCGGCCTCCCGGAGGAATAGCAACCGGTGATGCAACGCTGCGTCGTCGGCCAGTAGCGCCTCCGGACCGGGTTCAAGTGCGCGCGCTCGGTGGGCGACCGGCGCCTGCAACGCCCTGCGCCTGCACCTCGCACGGACCCCGCAACGCCTCGAAACAACAGGCCGCCCCACAGGCCCGGGCGGACGCCGCGCGTCTGGCCCGGTAACCCACCCGCCGGAGCGGGTTGCGAACGCGAGTTTCCCGCCGCTGCATGCCTTTCCCGCCGCCGCATGCCTGGCCGGACCGGTGATCAGCAAAATCGAGGCGCGGTCGGCGGGATCGGGCGGCCGGCTGACGTGGGTAGTCGTCACCGACCTCGCGTGTCACCTGTCGGTACCTGACCCGGATCAGTGCCCCCATAGGTGCGACGCACCGGACCGTCGTACACGGCCGGGTTCCAGGTCGAGACGGCCCAGATGACGACGACGTCGAGTGCGATGATCACCAGCGACCACACCGGGTAATACGGCAGCCACAGGAAGTTCGCCAGAATCGAGACCGCGGCAACGATGATCGCCGACACCCGGGCCCATCCGGCGCCGGTGAACAGGGCCAGGCCCACGATCGCGACGAGCGCGCCCAGCACGATGTGGATCCAGCCCCAGGTGGTGAGGTCGAACTTGTAGACATATTCCACCCCGACCACGAACACTTCGTTCTTGGCGACGGCGGCGATGCCCTGGCAGAACTGGATGATGCCGACGGTGACCATGATGATCGCGGCCGCCATCGAGGTGCCGCCCGCGAAGCCTTGTTTTGCCGAGGGATACTCCGACACGGCTGTCCCCTTCTCGCGCAGATCCGAATCGTTCGGTACCACGATTGTCCGCCGCATCCGGCAGTCGTCGCCGGATAACCTTAAATTCCGGCGAGATGCCGCTGGCGACGGGCAACGTTCCTGGTGATCGCCAAAACTCAACACCTACGCACATCGACCCTGGTGCCCGCCGGGTCGAGTCACCCGGTCCCTCGTTTTCCACGCGCGGCGCGGGGTACCCGCACAGCAGACGCTTCGATGTTCCGGAGCACCAGAGCGGTTTAGCTGCACCAGTTCAAAATCACTAGCTGGTGCAGCCGTCACGGGCCTGCCGCCGGGGACGGCGAACCTGTTGCCTTTGGCGTCACCGACGACGCAGACGACGTGCTGAAAAACGCCACACCGATCGCCGACAGCGAGACCCTCGAGCGGCACCGGTACGCGACGCCGGGACGTTGAGAGACCGCTCGTTGACTCACTGGTCAATGAGCCGGTTCACGAGTGCGGCCAGGTGAACCTGACCGCACAGACAAGGACAGCCCCGGATCGTCAACTCATCTCCGCGCTGTCGAAGCGCTGGTTGATGGCCCGAAGGAGCGCCGCGATGCAGAAGAGGGCCGCACCCCTTGCGGGTGCGACCCTCTTCGTGTGGTCTTTAACTAGACAGTGCGCACATCGGTGGCCTGAGGGCCCTTCTGGCCCTGGCCAACCTCGAACTCCACACGCTGGTTCTCGTCGAGCGACTTGTAGCCGCTGCCCGAGATCTCAGAGAAGTGAACGAACACATCCGGTGTTCCGTCGTCGGGAGCGATGAAACCAAAGCCCTTTTCGCCGTTGAACCACTTCACGATGCCCTGCGCCATACAAACTCCCTACAAACTCGATCCGGGTTTCACATCGAAGTCCCGATCTCGATGCCTCTATCCTCCCACGCCGTGGGAATCACCCTCCCTGCGGAGTACGAATACGGCGGGGTCCGGCGCTCGGGATCGGGGTTATTCGGGCGCCGCGGCGGGTTCGCTGTCCCGCTGCTGGGTGTGTCGAAGTTCGGCGTTGATGCGTCGGGCTTCGGTGAGTTGGTCCTCGAGGATGATGATGCGGCACGCGGAGTCGAGGGGGGTGCCGCCCGCGACGAGTTCGTGGGTGCGGGCAGCGATGCGCAGTTGGTAGCGGGAGTAGCGGCGATGTCCGCCCTCGGATCGCTGCGGGGTGAGGAGTTTCGCGGCGTCGAGACTGCGCAGGAAAGCTTGCCGCACACCGAGAATGTCGGCGGCCTGGCCCATGCTGTACGCCGGGTAGTCTTCGTCGTCGAATTTGCCGGACAGAGCATTGATCGCGCTGTCGGGTGTTTCTGCCTGAATGGGGTGTCCTCTTTCGGTTACTGGACTGGCCCCCGAGGCGTGAAAGACGGCAAGGAACGGGAAGGGGCGGGCCCCCGGCGCAACGGGCGGTGGCTGCGCCGGGGACCGGATGTTGAACTCACTTACACAACTGCACTCTTGCCTTACATAACTGCACTCTTGCGAGCTTCCGGACTCGTGGTGACGTCCGGCAGCCGCCTATTAGCCACCTATCCCTCCCGGGGACGCCTCGCAGGCGCGAAAATGGGGTCGGGTCGCCTGCCGACGCCGACTTTCCCTTGAGCCTGAGCTCGTT